>JAYVXT010000337.1:0-6572 GCA_043785065.1 Bryobacterales bacterium
GTTCCTTATATAACCTTTGACGATGACACGGCTTTTTTGGTGAAAGCAGGTTCGAGATTCCGCTTCCAAGTGCACTACACAACCAATGGCAAGGAAGCAACTGACGTTGACACTTTGGGGTTGAAGATTCGCCAGGATAAGCCAAAAAACAGGGCTTTTTGCGGCTCGGCGACGCAAACGCGGTTGGCAATTCCGCCCAACGAGGCCAATTACGAAACCAAGGCAACGCACGTTTTCAAGGAAGACGTAACCTTGCTCGACATGACGCCCCACATGCACTTGCGCGGGAAGGCATTCAAGTATGTATTGACCTATCCCGATGGCCGTAGCGAAGAATTGCTGACAGTTCCGAAGTACGATTTCAACTGGCAGTTGAGCTACATTTTAGACAAGCCGAGGCAAATCCCAGCAGGATCGAAGATTGAAGCCACGGCGTGGTACGACAATTCCGCGAACAATAAATTCAATCCCGATCCGTCGAAGCTTGTGCATTGGGGAGATCAGACGTTCGATGAAATGATGATCGGCTTCTTCAACTACAAGGTGCCAGTCGATAGTCTAAACCCTGCGCCGGTAAAACGGCCTGCTCCGCCGACGGCTGAATGAACTTTTAGCTCGCGATGTTTCCAATCGAGGAAATCTAAGCCCAGCATGGGTCACTACGGCCAAATTGACTATTGCGGGAGAAGGCCCCCGATGGAATCGGGGGCCTTCAGAATAAACTTGTCAACTTATGCAATTAAGCACTAGATTATCTTAGATACGCTCAAACCGGCCATCGCTTAATAGCCTGTAACGAACTCCTCGCCACACGATGGAATTGCCGAAAAACCCGGCTACCCAGAATGCGAAGCTGACAAGGTCTTGCAAGGGAATCAGGAACCACCGCCGACGGGAAAGTGAATCGTTTAAGACAGACTGCGCCGTGGCATAGCCGGCCGCCCCCCTTATCAAGAGCGTCACAGCCAGGGCTGGCCAAGTCCATGGAGACCAGAGCACCAGCGCCAATGCGATCGGAAGGGGATTGGTGAACAACTGCCCTATGTAGCCTACCGGACGGGAACGGCGTGTGGAGCGGTTCCAGCGAATCCTGTGCAAGGCATTGGCCTTCAGCGATTCGCTGCCGATGCGGTGTTCAATGATGTAACTGGAGAGCGCCACCCCATGGCCGGCTTCGACGGCAAATTTCCCCAGAACGAAATCCTCAGCCAAGTATTGGCGTAGACGGTCCCAACCGCCAAGGGATTCTATTACGGAGCGCCTGGCGGCGATTGTGGGGCCCACGGCAAAACGCATTCCTTCGAGCATGCGCGCCACAACAATGCCACCGAGGAACTCCGTGTTCATCCCCAACGCCTCAAGCGTCGACCAGAAGGAACCTCCGGGAACAGCGCGGTATGGACAAGTTGTGACGGCAAGCTTCAGGTCGGCAAACTCCGCTGCAATGAATTGCAACATGACCGGAGTGACGCGGATGTCGCTATCACTCATTACCAGGAAGTCGTTAGCCGCGGCTTTCATCATTTGATCGAGGCTCCAGACCTTCGCGTTGGGCCATGGAGGTTCGCCTACCAGAAGAATGCGGGATGGAACATATGGGTACTTCGCGCGCAGCCTTTCCACCAATGGGTAAGCCGGGTCTTGCGAAGTACGCAAAGCGAATAGCAATTCAAATGCCGGATAATCTTGTTCGAAAAAAGAAATGAGATTTTCTTCAAGACCGTGATCCAGCCCCGCGAGAGGCTTCAGGATGCTGATCGAAGGTGGCGGCGACGGAATGGCGGGCGTTTTGGCTGTAAGGTAATTCCGCACCGCCACAATGACAAGAATGCAATACACGAGCGACCCGGTCAACATAGCCGCAAGCAGATACGTCACGGCCTAGTCCGTAGTTTGTCTGGACGCGATCTTCTCTTTGATTTCATTAATGAAATCGGCAAGCGGCTTCACCCCTAGATCGCCTTGCTTGCGATGCCGCACCGACACCGAACCAGCCTCTGCTTCCCTGCCACCGATGACCAGCATGTAAGGAATTTTTTGCAACTGAGCATCGCGAATCTTCAGATTCACCTTTTCGTTTCGTTCGTCAATCCACACGCGAACACCGGCGGCGGCTAGTTCATTCTTTACGTGGAGGGCGAACTCGGATTGCTTATCGGTGATGGGCAGCACGGCCACTTGAATGGGTGCGAGCCATATCGGGAATGCGCCCGCATAGTGCTCCACCAAAATGCCGAAGAAACGTTCCACGGAACCAAACAGGGCGCGGTGAACCATTATTGGTTGATGCTTCTTGCCGTCATCGGCAATGTATTCGAGACCGAAGCGGCGGGGCAGCGTGAAATCGAACTGTACGGTGGAAAGCTGCCACAAGCGGCCGATGGCGTCGACCAGCTTCATGTCAATTTTAGGACCGTAGAAAGCCGCTTCGTCGGTCACGACACGGACTTTGAGGCCGAGCCGGTCCGTTGCGGTTTTGAGAGCGTTTTCAGCTAGCGTCCATTGTTCGGGCGTGCCGTCATACTTGCCGCTCTTGCCGTTATCCCATGTGGACAATTCCGCTTCATACTTTTCAAATCCGAAGGCATGCAATGTGTCGATGGCGAACTGAAGGCAATTGACTACTTCGTCTTCCACCTGTTCAGGCGTGCAGAAAATGTGAGCGTCATCTTGTGTGAAGCCGCGAACGCGCAAAAGCCCATGCATGGTGCCGCTGCGTTCGTACCGGTAAACGGTGCCGAGTTCGCCCAACCGCACAGGAAGGTCGCGATAGCTCTTCGGTCGGTCGGCGTAAATCAGAATATGGAAAGGGCAGTTCATCGGCCTCAACTGGTATTCGGCATCATCCAGTTCCATCGACTTGAACATATTTTGGCTGTAGAAATTGAAGTGGCCGGAGGTCTTCCACAAATCAATTTTGGCGACGTGCGGGGTATAGACCAACGAATAGCCGCGCTGCACGTATTGATCGCGCATCCAGTCTTCAAGAATACGGCGAACCGTTCCGCCTTTGGGATGGAAGAAGATAAGCCCGGGCCCTGCGAGATCCTGAATGCTGAACAGATCCAGTTCCTGGCCAATGCGCCGATGGTCGCGTCGTTTGGCTTCTTCGATGCGGTTCAAATGGGCATCCAGATCCTTCTGCGTGAAGAAAGCCGTGCCGTAAATGCGCTGCAGTTGCTTGTTTTTCTCGTCGCCTTTCCAATAGGCTCCGGCGATGGAAAGCAGCTTAAAAGCTTTGATTTTCTCCGTGGAAGGAACATGCGGGCCACGGCAGAAATCGATGAACTGGGGGCCGAGCGTGTATTCGCTGAAGACCTCACCGGCGCGGTCCGAGATCAGTTCGCACTTCATCCAGGCGCCGGTGTATTTCTTGAGACCCTCGTCCTTGGACGTCATAACGCGATCAAAAGTGAGGTTGCGCTTCTGGATCTCCCACATCTTGGCTTCGATCTTTTCGAGATCCTCGGGAGTGAACTTTTCGGCGCGGTCAAAATCATAATAAAAACCGGTTTCGATGGGCGGACCAATGCCGAGCTGCGTTTCCGGCCATAGTTCAAGAACCGCGGCAGCCAGCAGGTGGGCCGTCGAATGGCGGTAGACCTCTAGCGATTCCGGATCCCTGGTGGTGAGCAACTGAAGAGTGGAATCGCCTTCAAATGGCCGGGTCAAATCGAACATGTCTCCGTTGACGCGGGCTGCAATGCAATCGGCCGCCAGGCGAGGGCTAATGGCTTGAGCCACATCAAGAGGCCGGGAACCGGCGGGTACGGTCTTTACGCTGCCGTCCGGCAGGGTAATGGAATGGCTGCTCATAGGGGTGAAATTTCAGGGTATCACAAGCGGACTAGCCGAGCTTCTGAGGAACACGCGCAAAACGGACTCCCTCCGGCTAATGGAAGCAACGAGTTCCTCCAAACCTTGGGGCCGCGCCGGAGCGGCCTTTGCGCTTTTGAGGAACTCGCGCAAAACGGAGCTCCGGTGGCGAGTAACTTTGCGTTTTACTCCAATATTTGGCGGCCCTGCCCTTTGCGCTTTAAGGAACACGCGCAAAACGGACTCGTTCCGGCTAATGGAATCAGCGAGTTCCTCCAAACCTTGGGGCCGGGCCGAAGCGGCTTTTGCGCCTCTAAGTACTAGTAAAAAAAACGCAAATGGGACGAATCCTGAAACCAATTGACAACATCCTGTATATTAGTTAGGGAATGACCAATTCTTTACCGCAGACGGACGGCCTTGACGAAGCCGCATTAGTTGAGCGGGCTAAATCGGGTGAGACGGCGGCGTTCACGGAGCTCGTGTGCCGTTACAATAAGAAGATTTTCCGCATGGCGAAACAAATCACTCAAAGTGATGAGGACGCTGAGGATGTTTTGCAAGAGGCGCTGTTTAAGGCCTATACGCATTTGAAAGATTTTCAGGGAAATTCGAAGTTTTATACATGGATCGTAAGAATAGCCGTGAATGAAGCGCTGATGAAGCTTCGCAAGCGGAAGTCGGACCGGACGGTATCGCTTGATGAGGAGTTGGATACGGGCGAGGAAACCGTAACCAGGGAAATAGCTGTCTGGGACGGCGATCCGGAACAGCGTTATTCGCAGGAAGAGTTGCGAGTGATTCTTGATGATGCCATAAAGAGTTTGAAACCATCCTTCCGGACTGTATTTGTTCTGAGAGACGTCGAAGAACTTTCGACGGAGGAAACAGCCGATACCCTCGGGTTGTCCATCCCGGCCGTGAAATCACGGTTGCTCAGGGCGCGTCTGGAACTACGGGAAAAACTGACGCGAATGTTTAAGAAAAAGGGGGAAGACGCGTTTGCTTACCTGTAAGGATTTACTGGCCGAACTAAATACCTATTTGGATGACACGACCGATCCGAATCTACGGCAGGAATTGCAGCGGCATGTCAACGAATGCCCGAACTGCTGGGTTGTGGTGGATACGACGCAGAAGACGCTGAAGGTATTTAAGGGTATGGAGCCGCAGGCCATTCCGCCATCGATTGAGTCGAGGGTGATGAAGGTGCTTGAGCGGCGTATAGCCGATCAGAGTCGTAAGTGAAGCACGGCGTACAGCCGATCAAAACTACGAGGAAGCGCCATCCGAAATTTAGTTCTCGG
This sequence comes from Bryobacterales bacterium, assembly GCA_043785065.1. Classification (GTDB taxonomy): domain Bacteria; phylum Acidobacteriota; class Terriglobia; order Bryobacterales; family Bryobacteraceae; genus JANXSF01. The sequence continues at coordinate 5,124 of JAYVXT010000337.1, forward strand.
TGATCGCGTTAAGCATCTTCACAATTTCAAGATTCTCCGCAGGCAATCTACCTTTTTCTAGCAGCTTTCGGGTGCAGTCTACCTGGTTTTCATAAGCCGGGAATTCAACGGTGACGTTTCCCGCCGCATGAATAATTTGAGGGTTCACCGGAAAAGGAATGTTCGCCAACGATTCCAGAACATCCTCAAGCAGATGCGGCGAGACAGCCAATCGAAGTAAGACAAGTTCGCCTTCAGTTCCGCAAAGTTCCGGTGTAATAGTTCTATTGAACATAGTAAGCCCGTCCCTCCACCCCTCAATGAGAGTGTAGAAATCCAGCCATTAGCGCTTATCGGTTGTTTAGAAATTCTTTGGAAAACCGCGCGCCTTTAGCACTTTTTTACGTGGTTGCAAGTAGCAGAATCTTTCAAGAGTTAAAGACTCTAAATCACTCCACGTTTTGATCAAGCATACCACTGACAAACTAGACCTTCAAGCAAATTCATCAAGGCTGTCATCAAGGCCACGCTGTAACAACTTGATTAGCGAAAAATGAAGCCAAATGGGGTCAACTAGTCCAGACTAGCCCCACCGTAAGGAATTTCACGCAAGCCATCGTCCAACCCTTCGATGCGAACAATTTTCCTTTTGATGGGCGGCGGCGTGGAAATGGGCGCAACTACGAAGGGTGTGGCCAAGAAACCTGGCGTGCTTGTTGCCGCAAGAGTTTTACTTTGGGGCTTCGATTCTTTCCGCGGGCGTGGTTGTTGCATGGCTGGTTTTTCTAGGTCTAGAGCGGGCGGAGCCTTTACTCCAGCGACAATTGAATTATCTTTTTTCCGCAACGCCAAAAGTTGAGCCGAATTCACCTGTGACCATGCATGAAGATCCGACTCCTCGGTTGCCATCTTCATATTGCTTAAGAAAACGGAGGTGGCAAGGCCTGGCTTGACGGGCAAGATGCCTGGGAAATGGACATTCATTTGATTGAGAATCGCTCCGAGCCTTTTCGATGCTTCCCTGGCCTTTTCTTCGGTAGTGGCATTAATGTGCATGCTCAGTTGGACCCCGTCCGCCAGCTTATAACCGGCCGCATAAGCGTTCAGACTGGACATCGGATTCTTGGAATCCTCACGATTGGTATCCGATACGTTGGTTACCACGTAAAGGTCGTTCAAGCCGGACATGTCCATAGCGGTGCCAAACAATTCATTCTTCTCGGATAATGGTCCGTTTCTTGGTTGTTCACCGCGATCAAGAGCTTCGGATATTACCGTCTTTGTTCCAACAAGCGCGACAGTTGGATCCACGCATGCGATGAAGATGCTATCGCCCTCGATTTTAGCGGGGCCTAATAAGGTAACCCCCTTGAAGGTGGTGGCCACGACTCCATCAATGGCGGCAGCCTTCTTCATTAACGCCAGATCGAACTGTCCGCTGACAATAATTAAGGCTTGCCCCGGCTCCTT
>JAYVXT010000338.1:0-6572 GCA_043785065.1 Bryobacterales bacterium
ACACCTGGTCGCCCTTTGAATTCCGTCGGACGTCGCCGGGCAGCGCGCGGGCTTCATCGTCGGTCGCCAGCGTGAACTTCATGCCGTCCTGCAAGATTACCCCGGCCTCGTATTTAACCGCTTTGGCGCAGCAGTCCTTGCACATGGCGTAGGGGCGGTCGGTCTTGACCACGTATAGGGCGGGCTTGGCGCAAAGGATCAGCCCGGCGCTGCCTGAGTTGGGGGAGGGGGCTTGGCAACCTTTACCCTCGGGTGGACGGGCGTTCTTGATTGGTTTAACCATGTCACTCGACCTCCACGGCAGGGATAGTCTCGACAGTGCCCATATAATCAAAGGCCCAGGCTTTTGTGTCGATATTATTTCGAACGATCCAGTTCGCGATGGTTTCGTTTAGCGCGGCTTTCAAATCCTCCGCTGCCTCCTTGCTCACCCTGTCACCGATGCCGCTGTCCCCATCCGGGTCCAGTTTTTCTTCGTTCGCCCTGTCAATCATTTCCCAATAATCGCTCGGGTGGATCGAAAAATCCAAGGTTCCGATTTCGGCCTCGACGATAAGAAACTCCTCACCGTCATATTCGACGCGGCCAAGCTCAATCGCCGCCTCGCGCGTCGCCGCATTGGACGGCCAACGCTCTTCGTCCTGTGATACCCACCAAAGTCTTGCCATGTTTCAAACCTCCTTGATTGCCCGGTTATACTTTCACTTCATCGTACACTTGCGCGACGCTGATCAAATACGAATGTTCATGTTTGCTCCATTTGAGCAATTGGATTTGTCCGCCTGTTGCCCGCATTGCCAATGCTGCCGCCCAAACCAATATCCCGGCATCGCCAACCACCGCAAGGTAGTCGGTTTTCTTAAACCCCACCAACGCCTCGCGCAAGATCGGTAAGACAACTTTGGGGTTGGTGCTGGGCCTGTTGCCGTCCTCGGGTAGTATGTATTTCAACTCCCCGAATCCTTTTGCCGCCTCCATATCAAACATCTGCACCATATCGCCGCTTGCCCGATCCAACCGCAGGGGGACGTGTGTAATGTAAACAAAACTCATTGTGGGTTCCTGTTATTGTTTGTTGGCGGTAAAGGCGACGACGAGCGCGACGACCGACATCGCGAGCGAGACGATGTCGAGGATGATGATGGCCGTCATTAGGTCGTTCATTTCGATATTTCCCTCACTTCGATCCCGGCGCGGATCGCGCGACGTTTCATGTCTTCGGTCCCGAGATGGCCGGGGAAGGAGACGACAAGATCGGGCAAACCTCTGTCGATCATCACCTGGTTCCTTATCGGCCCAGCGCGATTACCGTATATATCCCAACGGGCGGGGAAAGCATGGACCGGGACTTTGCGCAGTTCGGCCCAGCGCCCGGCGATCTTGTCCGCGCCGATCCAGCCGGTCTTCTGATTATCGCGATGGATCAACTTGCCGGCGTCGCCATGGATGATTAACGTCGGCGCGGGAGCGAGCGCGTCGAGCGTAGAGAAAACGTGCTGTTCGTCGGAATAAGCGCGCCCGCCGCAAACGAGGACTCTCATCTTTTCCTGCCGCCATTGGAACGAAACTTGCGCGTTTGGATACGACCGTGGGCGCGCTTTAAGAAAAGATCGCGCCGCGCCATCGCGGCTTTCATCGACGCGCGCAAGCCGTCGATAATTACGTCCAGCACCGAAACTTCCTCCGCCTCGCCGAGCGTAAGTTCGTCATACCATGCGGCGTCCGGAGGGGAGAGCTTGGTCATACCCACCCCTCCATAGGTTTCAAGTCCGGGTCGCGCCGCGCCTTTAGTCGCATTTCGGCCTCGCGGTAATCCATGATCTTCATTGCGCGGCCCTTCTCGTCGATAAGAAAGACCGGCAGGAAACGTCCGTTCGGCGCGCGCTCGCGTTCGTCGACGCGGCGGTCGTAGCCTACGCGGGAAAGGATGGCGACGCTTCTCATGTCGATGTCGGATGATTAAGGTCGAGAAGGGCGACCGGCGCGAGGCCCGTTCCGCCGCAGGCTAGACAACGATGGTTCCCGCAACGAGGACAGGCGGCCCAGCTTTCGCGCAACGTAATAATTCCTTTGCTGTCGCAAATCGCGCAAGTCGACGAGACTTTTTTCGCACCTTTGCAAATTTCGTAGATGATCATATCAACCCCTTCCTCTGCGCGAGCCAGGCCGGGATAATAAGCTCCGCCCGGTTCGTGGGCGGCTTATGATCTCCCATTTCGCATTGACTCTTCGGTATCCAGACCTTCGGCGTGTAGTTAACGAGCCATGCGGAATCGGTCTCGCTTCTAACGGTGACTTCGAGGCGGACGGCGTTCGCCTTTACGGAGCCGTCGGGGTTGCGGACGCCGGTCATTGTTCCTCACCTATCGGTTCAGCGACATCTTCCTCGACAATCGGTGTTTCCGGGTTAACTCGCCGCAAAATAGCAGCGCCAACCAGAGGCCACTTACCTTCATAACCGTAAGGCGCGTCAAACACCGCTCGATCCTTGGCGTCGAAAACGGTGTTGCCCGCAAGCGTCCATGGCAACGGGTGAGCGTCAAAGACATCAAAAGTGCGTTCTACGATCCGCTCGTCATGTCGGCTGTAATAAGCGCCGACGTTGATATTAAGATTCTTGGGATAACGAAGCATCACACGATGAAAAGCTGCTGACGGTGCAATGCTTGAATCGAATTCCAAGTCGTGCTCCCAAACATCCTCGTCAACGGTTAGGAGCAACTCGATCAACGCTTCATCATCACATTTGACCAGCCACGCAGCCAAAGCTGATCGCGCCATAAACTCATAAGAAAGCGTCCGGTCTTCCGTAAGCTGCATATGGTCGAGAAAATTATAAGTAACAGTCGTGGGCTTGGCTGTTGTGTAAACCCGCAGGCCGCGCCAGTAGAGATGATTGGACGCAGCGTCGACAATTTGTATTCCGGTTCCAGTTCGCGGGGCGTCAGGCAGGAAGATCTCGGCGCGATTTTCCCAGGCTTCTGTAAAGACTTCGAGGTCGACAACAATGCGCGTGCTCCCCGCTTCACCTTCTATGCTGCCATCGGCGGTGTAAGTCTCACCGTTCTCGTCGCGCGTATTACTCTCCAATTCGCGGAACGCCATCCACGCTTCCCAATTGCGTCCATACTGGGTGGTGAAGGGAAGGTCGGTGTAACTCGATCTGGTAAGTCTCCATTTGTTAATTTTCATCCGCAACATCTCGAATTGGCTGCCGCGAAATTCGGCTGGCTTCAAAAAGAATTCGTAACGGTCTCGCCCGATCCAAATGATAGGCTTCGCGCCAAGGCGAACGAGCACCGCCATCGCGTATTTAAGGCCGGTTCCAAAATAGCCGATGGGGTTGGCGCTGTTCGGTTTCGCCGACATGCCCATAACGGCAAAGGCGCGCGGATCGATAAGGCCGGGGGTGTCGAAGACAATCATAGTTCGGCATCCTTAAAACCCGGCAAAAACTGCACGCCAACGGTAGGCACAACAGCTGGCCGCCAAACAACGCCGCAGCGCTGGCAAGCGTGGGTATGGTGGGGCTTGGTAGCAAACTCCCCCTCGTCTATGTGACGCGCTTTGCAAGCTGGGCAATGGATAATCATTGGGATTGGGTCGGTCATGTCGCTACCTCAAACAAAAGCTCGCTGGCCCCGTAAACCCCCTGCTCGCCGCAATGATCGCAATCGTAACCCGTAGCATCCGGCTCGACGCCGCCCGTCTCCTGGCCGCAAAAAGTGCAAAAGCCGGGGTTGTCGGTGGTTGTATTGTAGCGGCGGACGGCTTCTTCGATGCGTTCGCAGGTTAGGGAAGGGTGGAGTTTCATTTTGTATGCCCAAGCCAACCCGCGACATTTTCCGCAGTCGCTTTCAGCCCTTTGATCGTCCTGTCGGTCGTAATCAGGTTGCCGTTCAAAAGGAGATCGAACACCAGCCGCCGCTTTTGGATGGTCCAGGTATGGACGTACTCGGCACTATGGCTGTGCGCTACGTGCTGGGTGGTTGTTTCTGCCCAAGTCATATCCACACCTTAGCTTCATCACGCATAACCCACGTGCTCACATCAAGCCCCTGCCGCAGCGCCGGTATAATTGAAAGATCATCGACCGTTTCGTTGGCAACCAGATCGACCACCTCGGTAGCCGTAACCTTGCTGCCATGCTCGGCGCGGTCCTCGACCTGCTGCCTACACCTGAAGCTGAACATATTCGAATAACCGACAAGCAACTGCGCCCTAAACAGAGGGAGCCCACGCGACATCGAAAACTGGTTGCCAACGATGACGCCATACTTGCCGGATTGAAACCCTTCTTTAGCGTCAACCTTTGCATCCGAGCCGACCGCCCCGTCGTAGCGGCACGGCGCAAGGCCCATGGACTCGGCCAGTTGGTAGCAGGACGTAACGTCCTGCCTAAACCGCGCCCAGACAACCGTGGGCTTGCCCGCCTTAAGCTCCTCGCGCAAAGCGTCCAGGCGCGGGTGGTGCTTGCTATCGATCACTCGCATGGGGATCGTAGATTCGACAATTCCGGTTTCGCCGCAACCCTCACAACCCATGCCGCCGCAGGGTACGTGCAACGACAACACATCCTGTTCTGGATAATAATTCGATGTGATTTGCTGGGCTCTCAATTGTCGAGTAAGCGGATGCTCACCTTTGATCTCCTCGCCCGAAGCAATCGTTGCCCGATGCTCTTTCGCTAATTCATCATATACCCGGCGCTGCTCCTCGCTTAGTTCGAAACGGCGCTTTTGGTAAATCTTGTCCTTGCTGTTCGGGAAGCACTGCTTGAAGGTCGCGCGGTAGCTGATCGGGTCCAGTTTGGCCCAAAGCTCGTCCATGTTCTTGAACTTGGGGCGTCCGGTGTCGTCCTCGTCAATTTCGGTCCACCAATCGCGGCCCCGCTTAACCGGGCGCTCCTTACCGTCGTCCATCAGCTTGCCGGTTTTTGCTAGCCGTAACGCGATGTCCTGGGCGTCCTTAAGCGTGAAGCCCTCTTTGACCTTGGCGTCCTTGATTTGGCGGACCTTGGCCCAAAATGGACCGCGCCCCCTGACGACAATTTCGGCAAAGTGGTATTTGAATTCGGTGGGGTTGCTGTAGCCGAGGATAGACATCGACATCCAGCCTATTTGGCTCCAGTAATCCAGCGGTCCATTTTTATCCACTGGGGTTCCATCTAAGCACGCTGTCATGACAACTTCAGGCAGCTTGCCAATTGCCATCATGACTTTAGAACGCTCTGCGTTACCATTAACTAAAGCTGATGATTCATCGAACACCACAAAAACCTTCTTGCGAGCCTTGATGAAAGCGACGATAGCGCGGCGTGTGATATCTGCCGTGATTGCCTCGACGTTGATCGACAACACCGCCAGCCCATCGAACAGACATACGTCTTTGAACTTGGTTCTGAATCCTACTTGTCGGCACTTGTTGGTGTGCCATGTCAACCCTTTCCACTTAATGCGTTTCGGCACGTTGTCCGGAAAAGCATCGGCAATCCATCCATGGTGAACCCCCGAAGGAAAAGCGATCACTAAGACCGCGTTAACATGCAAAGGGAGCGATGGGCGCTCAAAATAATAACACGCTTTGTCGACGATAGGTTTGGATTTCCCGCAGCGCGGTTGCATGGCTAATAGCGAATGCCGCTGCGGTAAAAGTTTGACGAAACACTCTTCCTGCTGGCGAGTCCAGAAGGATTGTTTAAGGGTATAGCCGTCGTAAGCTGGTTGTGAAATCCAACTCATTTGGTTCCCCCTCTAGGGGTCGAACCTAGACGGTCGGACTCAAAATCCGATGCCCTACCAATTAGGCGAAGGGGGAGTGGACTAATCACGCGGATCGCCTCCGGCAGCGGCCAAGGTCATGAGTTTTTTATTTAATTTTTCATCGGTTCGCGCCATCAGCAACAAAATCTCCCAGCCGTGCTCGACAATCTCTTTAAGCTCCCACAGCCGCCGCGCGGCCAAAGCATTCATCCCACGGATTTCGTCCGTCTCGTTCGGTTGATCGTCTTCGAGCAGTTCAATGATTGCCTTTGTGCTCGCGGAAGGCAGGTCGGTCGGCTTGCCTGACTCTTCGTCGATGCAGCGGGTGAGTTGACTGAAGAGTTCGGTAGGATCGGTGATGTTATTTGTAACCGCCACGGCCCCTCACGATCTTGTTTGCTGGCGTGCCATACTTCGGCGCATTGGCTTTCCTAAGTTTGGCAGCGTGCTCCTTAAGCATTGCCCGCAGCTCGGCCTTAACCCGCTGGGCCGTAATGCCGCGCCAACTGTTAGCGTTGGCGAGGAAGCGTTCGACAATATCGGACGCCAGTTCAGTCCCGTAGCGCGCCTTCAGATCAACGCAATAGGACATGGCGCGCACGTAGGGGGCGGCGCTGAAGCCTAACGGGTACCAATTGGTCTGGATTTCGCGGACGATTTCTGGAAGAGTTCGCATTTAGGCGACCTCTAAAAGCTCGACAAGTTTGTCTGCCATGCGGATATACGCCGCCGACTCCGCCGACCACGCCGACCACGCCGCCGACCGCGCCGCCAACTCCGCCGACCGCGCCGCCGACTCCGCCGACCGCG
>JAYVXT010000339.1:0-6570 GCA_043785065.1 Bryobacterales bacterium
AATTTGATGGCAATTACTGGAATGGCGGCAGTTAGCGCATTCTCAGAACCTACGCTACAGAACCTAAAGGGCACGTATGTGTTCACCCAACAAGGAAACGCGCAAAGCAACCAATCCATCACTGGGCTTGGCTTGATGACTTTGGACGGTGCCGGCAACGTGACCTGCAACGAAACCGTGCAGTTTCCGGGCTCTAACATGGTGAGCAACTGCGCGGGAAAGTATTACATAAATTCGGACGGCTCGGGCACGATTGAGATCATGTATGACGCAATCATTTCTCCCGATGCAAGCGTGGAAGCTGCTCCGCAAATCTCAACCGCGAAATTTAAGTTCTATATCTGCAACAACGGCAAGCAGCTGAAGGGCATTCGCATGGAAAATGGAATTTTCGTGGTCGCTAACTTCGACAAGAACTAACCGGGCAACTTGCGGGAAAAGCCTATGGCCCAGCACTCCATCACAGGTCATGGGCCTTTTCCTCTTACTTAAACCAAGTAGAACAGGCTCAGCCTGGGAAGCTTCGCGCGATCAAACAATCGGCGGTCCATGTAATTTTTCTCAAGCACCATTAGTTGCGCGGCTGTCATTTTTGATCGATGAGGTTTCAGCGCGGATTCGAGTTCCTGCCGCGTCTTCAGCATTTCATCCTCGGATTGCTTTGCCCTGACCTCAGCAGCCAGCTTCTCCTCCATCACAGTCAGGCGTTGCTCCAAAGCTTCCAGGTCATGGTAGTGTTTTCCCAGGTCACCCATAATTTCCCGCAAGCTGCCCGCCGCCTGCGCATATCCTAACCCCTCTAGCTTTTCAGCGTTCACACTCAGATAGGCAGCCAAGTCTTCCATTGAAAATGGAGCCGTTACTTCCTTTTTTACGCTTTGGGGCGTATTGTTGGCAAGCCGTTCAGCTTCCGCTAAAATCGCTTGCGAACAATAGGCCAACGAATTAACCATCTGCGTTTTGGTTTTCTTCGACCGCCATTTTTCAAAAGCTTCGTCAATACCCCGCAGCACGGCCTCCAGCGGGACGCCGGAGTTTTTCCAGCCTTCCACCAGCGCCCAATCCAGTGGCGACATCAAGAATAAACCCGTCCCCCGCGCCTTCTGAAAATGCTCTTCGGTTTCGGTGAAGTAGTTGAAGTAGTTGCCTGTCCAGTCGAGTGGGTCGGCCATCTCAAATAGCCCTCAAACCGCCGGTAAGAATCAGCACACGCTCTCCATCATCGCTTCGTACATATAAAAATCCAGCATCGGATAGACCGTCCGTCGCTCCCCGGATAAGGCGTCCCGCCTGTTCCACTTCCACCCGCTTTCCGCAAACAAAACTGGAAGCGTGGGAGAACAGATCAAGCAAGGGGCCGCGCCCGCGCTGTTCAAGAAGTTCAACATGCGAATCAATCTCCTCGACCACGCGAATCAACAACTGTTCGCGATTATAAGATGCCCCGCCGGCCATTCGCAAGCTAGTTGCCACACTGTCGATAGGAGACGGAAAGCTTGCCTGGTTGATGTTCAAACCAATTCCAACCAGCACAACCCCTTCTTGAAACTCCGATAAAATGCCGCAACATTTCTTGCCGTTCAGCATCAGGTCATTGGGCCACTTCAGATCACAATTCAAACCAGTCACGTCCCGCACCGCCTGCGACACAGCCAACCCCACGGCAAGGGTCAACACAGGAAGATCGGCAACTAACAGATTCAGCCGCAACAATAAGGTGAAGTAAATCCCCGTGCCCGCTTCGGAATGCCACTGCCGTCCCAACCTTCCCTGCCCCTCCGATTGATGATCGGCGCCCACAATGCTGCCGCTTGGCTCGTTGTTTTGAGCCATCACCAGCGCATCCTTCATCGTTGAGGAAGTTGTATCCCGCCATTCTATGGCGCGGCTGGGGAACGCATTCCGAATCTGTTGAACGTCAAACTTCATATCATGCAAAAAGATTCAACCGGAAATGGATATCAACCGCCACGGCGGAGTGCGTAATCGCGCCCACGGAAATAAAGTCGGCCCCTGCTTCGGCATAAGCTCGAATCGTTTCAAGACGCATGCCCCCGGAAAGCTCCGTCTTGGCGCGACCAGCAATATGTGTAACCCAGCGGGCGGCTTCGGCGGGAGTAAGATTATCCAACAGCAGATTCTGAGCGCCCACTCCCAACGCCTCCTCCAGCTCTTCCCAAGTCCGAACTTCAATCTCAATCGGCAAGCCGAAGGGCTTGGCATGTTCCATAGCCGCGGTCACGCCACCAGCCGCGGTAATGTGATTGTTCTTGATTAGAATCGCATCAAACAGCCCAAGCCGATGGTTGGTGACGCCACCAGCCGCTGCCGCCATTTTCTCCACGGTGCGAAGTCCAGGCGTGGTTTTCCGCGTATCCAGAATTTTCGTCTTCGTCCCAGCAACGCAATCCACGAACCGCCGGCCCATGGTCGCCACGCCGCTCATGCGCTGCAATAAATTGAGCGCCGTCCGCTCGCAGGTGAGCAACGTCCGCGCCGGCCCTTCCACCGTCGCGAGAATGTCACCCTGCTTGACGGAAGCACCGCTTGGAATCAAAACGTCGATCTTCGTTAGAGCGGCACACCCGTTTTCACGGCTAAGGTCAAACAAAACCGGCAGCAATTCCGAACCGGCGCAAATGAAATCCTGCTTGGCGCGGAACTGGCCCGCCGCAAGCCGCGAAGCATCCACGGTGCAATTGGTGGTCACGTCGCCGCAACCGATATCTTCGGCAAGCGCACGCCGGATAAGCCCCACAACGTCCGGATGCATTGCGTCCATCATGCGCCCGCTAGGCTTGTTAAAGCCTTCATGCTTTTCTCGCGTTGCGCGTGGTAATCCGCCAACTTCGCCCGCATTCCTTCCAGCACCTTCTCAGGAGCCTTCTTCAAGAAATCTTCATTCGAAAGCTGCCGTTCCGAACTGAGGATCACTTTATTCAAATCCGCAATTTCCTTCTCCAGACGCCCTTTCAAGGCGCCCAGTTGCGCCGCTGAAACCGCCAGCACTAAATCGAATTCCGGCGTGGAGCGCATGGGGCCCGTTGTTCGCGCGGCATCCGCCGGACTCACCGTCAGCTTCACATTGGCCAGCCGTTCAATGGCCTCGCGCTGTTGCTCAGCCAGTTGAATCACCGGCCCAACGCCGTAGATCGATGCGTACAACGGTTCCTTCGGATCCAGCTTCGCATCCGCCCGAAGATTTCTGGCTGAGGAAATAATCTCCTGCAACCTGGCCATTTGCTGCTCCGCTTCGGCATCTTCAGCCGCCACGTTGGGTTGCGGATAAATGCTCACAGCAATGGAAGCCTTGCGGCCGTGCCCTGCCGCCAAACGCTGCCACAGTTCTTCCGTCAAGAACGGCATCGCCGGATGAAGCATTCTCAGCGCAGATTCAAACACCGTAAGGATATTTCGCCAATGCGCGTTCAACCCGGAATTTTCTTCAAACCGAAGCTTTTTTAGTTCCACATACCAATCGCAAAATTCACGCCAAAAGAAAGTCCAGACAACTTGAGCGGCATCGTGGAAGCGATAGCTGTTCAGCGCCTTGTTCATCTGCGTGGCGCAAGCGTTCAACCGGCTGAAGATCCAGCGGTCTTCCAACGTGACAACGCCATTCACCGGCTCAGGCAGGTACGATTCCTGCTCGACCGGAACCCACGGCCCCACACCAGCCCGTTCCATATTGAGGAACAGGAACCGCGCGGCATTCCAAATCTTGTTGGCGAACGCCCGGGACGATTCCATGCGATCTTCGGTGAAAATGATGTCGGTGCCCGGAGGCGCACCCAACAACAGCGACATGCGAGTGGCATCGGTGCCGTATTTAGCAGTCATCACCAAAGGATCCACGACATTTCCCCTGGTCTTCGACATTTTCTGCCGCAGAGAGTCGCGCACCAGTCCGTGGATGTAGACCTTGTGAAACGGAATTTTACCGGTGCATTCAATGCCCATGAAGATCATTCTGGCGACCCAGAAAAAGATGATGTCGTAGCTGGTAATCAGCACCGAAGTGGGATAGTAGCGATCCAAGTCAGCCGTCTTATCCGGCCAACCTAGCGTGGAGAATGGCCACAAGCCCGAACTGAACCAGGTGTCCAGCACGTCCGTATCCTGTTCGATTTCCGCCGACCCGCAATGAACGCAAGTAGTGGGCTCAACACGCGCCACTGTAGCTTTGCCGCAAGTTGCGCAATGCCAGGCAGGGATACGATGCCCCCACCACAATTGCCGGGAAATGCACCAATCCCGAATGTTGTTCATCCACTCAAAGTAAGTGTTGGCGAAATTGGCCGGGATGAATTGAATGCCGCCATCTTCAACGGCTTTAATCGCCGGCGCGGCCAGTGGCTTCATCTTCACAAACCATTGCGTGGAAACCAGCGGCTCCACAATCGTACGGCAGCGTTGGCACAGGCTGATGGGAAGATTGTGCGGGGCAACTTTTTCAAGCGAGCCGGCTTCTTTCAAATCGGCTAGAACTTTCTTGCGCGCATCAAAGCGATCCAGCCCGGCATAGGCGGCGCCGGCCTCCTCCGTCATCGCGCCCGCTTCGTTAATCACCTTCACGTGTGGAAGGTTGTGCCGCTTGCCCGCCTCGAAATCGTTCGGATCGTGCGCCGGCGTCACTTTCACCACGCCTGTGCCGAATTCCGGATCAGCCATATCGTCCAGTATGATCGGGATTTCACGGCCCACCAAAGGTAGGCGAACCAACTTGCCGTGCAGATGGGTATAGCGCTCATCAGCCGCATTGATCGCGACAGCCGTATCCCCCAGCATCGTTTCAGGACGCGTGGTGGCCACGATCAAGAACTCATCGCTGCCTATCACGGGATAGCGAACATGCCACAGGCTGCCCGCCGTATCCTCGTGGTTCACTTCCAGGTCGCTCAACGCCGTGTTGCAGCGCGGGCACCAGTTGACCATATACTGGCCGCGATAAATCAGATCTTTTTCGTAGAGGCGTACGAAGATTTCCCGGACGGCGCGCGACAGGCCGGCGTCCATGGTGAAGCGGCTGCGAGTCCAATCCACCGAGTCGCCAATTTGGCGCATCTGCTCTTCAATACGGCCGCCGGATTGCTCTTTCCATTCCCAAACTTTCTTTTCGAATTCCACCCGGCCCAAGTCCCGCCGGTTAATGTCGTTCTTGGCCAGTTCCCGTTCCACAACCATCTGTGTGGCGATGCCCGCGTGATCCATCCCTGGAGTCCACAAAACATTCTTGCCGCACATGCGATTCCAACGGACGATCATGTCCATCAGCGTGTGGTCCAGCATGTGGCCAATATGTAGCGATCCGGTTACGTTCGGAGGCGGAATGGCGATCGAAAACGCCTCGCCAGGCTTCGACGGGTCGGCGACAAACAGGGAAGAGTCTTCCCACCATTTGGCCCAATGCGGTTCAAACCGCTGAGGCTCGTAGACTTTCTCTAATTGCATTGGAAGTTACTATTGTAGCAACCTGGACTAATTTGCCCAGAATTGGGTTGGAGGAAGCAACCGCTCCCGCAAGGCATAAAGACTCATCACCGGATGGCCACTTCGTTCAAGAGCATCCAGAAAGTGCTGATGATCAGTGGGGCGGATTGACTTTGTTAGAACCGCGATTTGTTCCACTTCATGCAGCCAAACCACGAAATTTTCCCGCTGCATGTCGTCGTTAGCCAAGTAAGTCGTATACAAACTGATCGTTTTTTCTCTTTCGGGTCCAGTGGGGACCACCGTTATCGCGCCACTAAGCATGCCCGATTTGCGCAAGAAAAAACTCTGCGCATCTTCGCCGTTTTCAGGTTTAAATTCCAGAATGGCCCGCAAGTAGGTTTGAAATTCGTCCTGCCATGATTGCGTGCTCTTGTCCGCATCGTTCAAAGAACGCGATCCGTCGCCGAACATCAAATGCATGAATTGGCGCTTTACTTGCTCCGTACCCGGCCCTGAAAATACCGGCGCTGGTTTCACCGCTTCGATGATTTTCGATGGCTTCATTTCGTTTTCCACAATTGGAGCCAGGTTGGGATGCGACGCGTTCACAAAGCGCGAATTGAATGCTCTTACAAGGGCTTGCATGTCATCCATCATCGATTGAGATTGGCAGCGGGCAGCGGTAAAGTGGCGGGCGAGAAAGCCCCGATAGGCCGACAGCAGTGGATCGCCACCTCCAGGACTCTTCTCCAAAAATGCGATCTGTTTGTCGATTTCTTGCATCGCAAAAGTAAATGATTGGTCGTCGCCATTCAAACGATCTAAGACACCAGGGATTAAGAAGGTCAGCACGCGCCGTTGATCCGGTGTTAAATCCATTGCGCTCAAACTTGCCAATAACGGAGAAAGTTCCACGGCCGATTGGACACTGCCCACCACTTTCATCAGGAAAGATAGCCGGTCATCCTGGGCCCGGCGATCCCTATCAAACGTCCCGTTGGCGACCAGCGTCAGAGTCGAATAATATTCAGAGGGATCACTGACCGTCACTGCCTCACATGGCGCCTTCTCCAACGGAGGAATGCGTATTTGGAAAAACAGGCCGCGTGCTTTTTTCTTATCTAGCGTCAACATCCG
>JAYVXT010000340.1:0-19554 GCA_043785065.1 Bryobacterales bacterium
CGATGAGCAGATAGGTTCGGGAACCGTTGGTTTGAGTGCGAACGAACATAGCGGCAATCCTGTGCCACTACTATAGGCATACTATTTACCGAAAAACAAGGGTAAACGGTGATAGAAAAATATCATCGTGCCACTACAAATCCGCGATCGAGCCGACCGCCTTGAATAGAATCATCGAGTTGTGGCGACTTTGCGCCGCCAAGTGTTTAAGTCGAGCTTGAACACTTCTTACAATAACGCCGTGCAGTTGGTGCCAACGCAGGATTCGATCCAAGAGTTCCGGGTGCAGACCAACAGCGTCAGTGCGGAGTTCGGCAGGTTTGGCGGCGGGGTAGTGAACATGACAAGTAAGAGCGGCACGAATGTGTTTCATGGCAGTGGGTACGAATTTCTGCGTAACCGGGTTTTGAACAGCAATACTTTCTTCAATAACCGCTCAGGAATAGCCCGGCCTTCCTTTACACAGAATCAGTATGGAGCGAACGTAGGTGGTCCGGTAATTCGCGACAAGACATTCTTTTTCTTTAGTTATGAGGGCTTCCGCTTGCGCCAGGGGAACTCGGTGCTGCGAAGCGTCCCCACGCAAGAGTTGCGGGAAGGAAACTTTTCCAATTGGAAAACAGCCGCGAGTGTTGTAATTCCCATCTACGACCCAAACACAACTTGCGGGTCGCCGGGCAGCGCAACTTGCCCAGCGGGGAACACGGTCCGCACGGTATTTCCTGGCAACATAATCCCCGCCACGCGATTCGACAACGCGGCAAAATCATTACGAAGCATATGGGCGCTGCCAAATTTGCCGGGACAGGCTAACACGAGCATCAACAACTACGCGCGGAATTCCAGCGCGGGCGGCGATAGCGATCAGACCAACACCAGGATCGATCATAATTTCGGCAGCCGCCAACGCGTCTTCGGCAGGTACACACGCTGGACGAATCTGAGGCTTCCCGACGACGTGTTTCTAACTAACACTGGCACGGACAATAATTGGCAGACTCAGCAAGTGGTGGCCGGCGATACCTACACGATCAGCCCTAGCATGATCGCCGACTTACGATTCGCAGCTTTTCGCTTTCATTTTGCCAGCGTGCCGCAGAGTACAGGCTCCGACTTGGCAAGCTTCGGTTTTCCAGCGGCGCTGAATAGCCAAGTAACCAGCAGGCACGTGCCATACCCTTGCGTGCAGAATTTTTCATCCTTCTGCCAAGCTGTGACCAGTGAAACGTTCAACAACACTTTCTCGCTGGCGCCGAGCCTCACTTGGATCTCCGGGCGCCATACACTGCGCTTTGGCGCCGACCTCCGTGTTCTTCAGTTCAATTTCGGCAAGAGTAATCAGGCCAGCGGCGTCTTCAATTTCGATAACTTATTTACGTCGGCCAATCCCTACTCGCCTGGCAACACGGGCACGGGGTGGGCGTCGTACTTGCTGGGCTTAGGCGCCGCGGGTCAGATCCCGGGCGTGACAGGATCGCCCAATGGTGTGCAGACATACTCGCGGGCGGCGGGACAGATGAGATATCAGGGCTATTATGTTGCCGATACTTTTCAGTTGACCAAGAAGTTGACGCTGAACTATGGTTTGCGGCTGGACATTGCCAGCCCCTACACAGAGCGTTTCGACAGACAAAGCGTTCTTCTGCCGGATGCGATCAGCCCCTTGGCCAAGCCCACCGGGTTGCCGGTAAAAGGAGCACTTGCGTTGGTGAATTCGCCGGATAATCCTTCTCGCGGCAGCCAGGAAGTTTCTTCCGGTTTGCTTGCGCCGCGTTTCGGTTTCGCCTACAGGTTAACGAACAAGACGGTGATCCGCTCCGGTTACGGTATTTTCTTTTTTCCGAATGATGCGACGTTCAACCTCTCGCCGCACAATAGTCCTATCAACCAGATCATTACCCCTTGGGTAACCACGCTTGATGGCGGGCTGACTCCGGTAGGCACATTGAGCAACCCATTTCCGAAAGGCATCCTGCAGCCACCCGCGCGCGATCCGTCCTTTCAAAGCGCCCTATACGGCCAAAGCATCGGTTCGCCGGTCTTCAGCCAGCGTTACCCTTACATGCAGCAGTGGAATTTCAACATTCAACAGGAGTTGATGTTCGGCATTGTGGCGGATGTGGCCTACGCTGGCTCGCGCGGCACCCATCTGTTGACCAGCGGCCAGCAACTGAATCAACTGCCCAACCAATATCTGGCTCTTGGGTCGCAGTTGCAGAAGCAAGTTCCCAATCCGTTTTTTGGTCTAATCGCTACCGGCAATTTATCCGCTGCGACTGTGGCGCAGGGGCAACTGCTGCTGCCCTATCCGCAATACACGGGCGTCAGCATTACTTCCGCCTCCAATCGCGATTCCAGTTATAACTCGCTACAAATGAAAATGGAGAAACGCTTCCGGACGGGTGGGACGGTGATTGCTGCTTTCACCGCTTCGAAAATTATCGGCACCGCTGAAACTCTCACAGGCTGGCTGGATTCAACGGGGACCACGCAGTTCAACAACAATCTAAAGTTGGAGCGATCCCTTCTGGGAACCGATGTCCCGCAGCGTTTAGTGGTCAGCTATGTGGTTGATCTGCCGATGGGCAAGGGCCATTCGTTCCTCGGCAGTGCGGAAGGGATTGTTAGCAAGATGGTTTCCGGCTGGGGAATAAACGGCGTATCGACATTCCAAAAGGGGTTTCCGCTTGCTTTCACCACCAATACGAATTTGACGAACTCCTTCGGTGGCGGATCCAGGCCTAATGTAATCGCAGGCTGCGACAAGAACGGCGCCGGATCAGCGCAACAACGAACGGCGGCGTGGTTTAACACTTCGTGCTTTTCTCAACCAGCGCCTTTCACGTTCGGGACTGAAAGCCGCACCGATCCGCAGCTTCGTTCCCATGGAATCGGCAATTATGATTTTGCGCTGTTCAAGAGGACATCTGTTACGGAGAAGTTGGGGCTGGAATTCCGGACAGAAGTATTCAACCTGTTTAACCACGTTCAGTTTGGGGGGCCCAACCTTTCGGTGGGCAATCAATCCTTCGGCGTGGTCAGTTCGCAGGCGAATAATCCAAGGCTAGTTCAGATGGCCTTGCGGCTTATTTTCTAGAGAATCAAGCTACAGGTGGCATGGGCCTGAACAGTTTGGCCTTTTCAGGCCGAATCATTCTTTAATCCGTAACGCATATCAATTGTTGGTTCGAAATGCGACCACTGATGGTGGCAGACTAACCTGCGCCTTCCAAGGAAATGCTTGTCTCTCCAATAGCCAAGACATGCCCGGTTCCGGCTTTACTGTTGGGGATCGTGTGCGGGTCGATAGGCCGCTTTGGTTGGTTGGCTATGGTTTTCAACCCGGCAGCCTACGGTCAATCCTTCGGCCCAGTGCCTTGCTACCTGCGTTTGACTGCCTCTTGAATCCACGCCTCGGGCGGGTTGAACTCTCTTCGGCCCGGCGGCCTGTTACCGGCTCTCTGGCACATACCCCGAAGGGATCTTTTGCAGTTTGTTTTAGAATAATGCATCTCTAAATTCAAAGACGCATCCGGGCCTTTCGGAAATTCAGCAAGACCCCGCGTGATACCATAAGGATTCCCCGCATGACACAGACCGTCCCAGACGTGCTGGCTCGAATTGTCGAGCAGAAAAGGGCGGAACTGGCTGCCTTGGGCGGGATAACTCCCCAACTGGAACGCCAGGCTTCCGAGGCTGTTGCTATGCGCCGAGGGTTTCAAGCGCAGCTAGCCGCGGCACCCCCGTCGGTGATATCCGAAATCAAGAAAGCTTCGCCTAGCAAGGGGTTGCTCTGCTCCGATTTTTCGCCGTCAAGAATTGCCGTGCAATACGAACAGGGCGGGGCTGCTGCTTTGTCGGTGCTAACTGATCGTAGCTTCTTTCAGGGCAGTTTGGACGATCTTCGGTCGGCGCGGTCGGCGGTTACTATACCGGTGTTGCGTAAGGATTTCACGATCTGCGAATTTCATGTAATTGAGGCTGCCGCCGCAGGGGCCGATGCTATTCTGTTGATCGCCGCCATATTGACGACTGCGGAAATGAAGGACTTCAGGGAACTGGCGGCGCAATTTAAAATGGACGCGCTGGTGGAAGTTCACGATGCTGAGGAATTGGCAAGTGCACTTGATTCCGGGGCAGAGATCCTGGGAGTGAACAACCGCAATCTTCACACCTTCGAGGTGAAGTTGGCAACTTCGCTGGAACTTGCGGCGCGCATCCCCGCGAATATTCTTAAAGTGAGCGAAAGCGGGATTCATTCCAGTGCCGATTTGCGGCTATTGTATGCGGCTGGCTATCAGGCGTTCCTTGTTGGAGAGCATTTGATGAAGTCCGGAAATCCCACTGACGCATTAAAGGCTTTGCGCGCATGATGGTGAAGATTTGCGGAATCACATGCATGGAAGACGCGCAGGTTGCCGTGGACGAAGGCGCCTCGGCGATTGGCTTTAATTTCTACAAGTCCAGCCCACGCTATATTGCTCCGGAAAGGGCTGCCGGCATCACAGCGGGATTGCCAGAGAGTACTCTGAAGGTTGGCGTATTTGTGAATGAATCTCCGGCCGAGGTTGCGGCTGTCGCGCAAACGGCTGGCTTGGATGTGGCGCAATTGCACGGCCAGGAAACTATTGAGCAAGCTCCGGTGGGTTGTAGGGTTTGGAAAGCATTTCGGGTGAGCGCCGATTTTTCCGCGGAGATGCTGCGTGAATTTCCCGCTGAGGCGTATTTGTTGGATTCGCCGACGGATTTATATGGAGGCAGCGGCCACAGCTTTGATTGGAATTTGGCGCGCAATATGGGTGGCCGGATTATTCTTGCTGGTGGGCTGGACGCATCGAATGTTCGCCAGGCCGTAGCCGTTGCGCAGCCTTGGGGCGTTGATGCCTGTTCGCGTTTAGAGTCCACTCCCGGCAAGAAGGATCGGGCAAAATTGACTGCATTTTTAAGAGCACTAAAAAATCTATGATCACTTCTCAACCAGACGCCCATGGCCACTTCGGTCCCTATGGCGGGAGGTACGTACCAGAAGTTTTGATGAACCCGCTTGAAGAGTTGGAGCAGGCATATTTGGCGGCGCGCAAGGATCCAACGTTTCAAGCCGAACTGAACGATTTGCTTGCCAATTACGCAGGTCGGCCAACGCCGCTTTATTTTGCGAAGAGGCTTTCGGCGAATTTAGGTGGCGCGGAAATCTACATCAAACGTGAAGACCTGCTGCACACTGGGGCGCACAAGATCAATAACTGCCTAGGGCAAGTGCTGCTGGCACGGCGCATGGGCAGGAAACGGATCATCGCCGAAACGGGCGCTGGTCAACATGGTGTAGCCACGGCTACCGTATGCGCGCTCTTTGGCTTGCAATGCCGCGTTTACATGGGTGAGGAAGATATGCGCCGGCAGCGGTTGAATGTTTTTCGCATGCGGCTTTTGGGCGCTGAAGTGGTTGGTGTTGATACCGGTAGTAAAACGTTGAAAGACGCCATTAGCGAAGCGATGCGCGATTGGGTAACCAACGTTACCGACACTTACTACTTGCTTGGTTCGGCGCTTGGCGCACATCCCTATCCGTTGATGGTTCGCGATTTTCACAGCTGCATCGGCATTGAAGCGCGGGCGCAGATCCTGAAAGCAGCGGGGCGATTGCCCGATTCGATCTTCGCGTGTGTTGGCGGCGGAAGCAATGCCATTGGCATTTTTCATGCTTTCATTGGCGATGCTTCGGTGAAGCTGATTGGGATTGAGGCCGGTGGCCGTGGCCCTGGGTTGGGTGAGCATGCAGCGCGAATGACCGGTAGTTTGCCCGGGGTTTTACAAGGCGCCTATAGCTATTTGCTGCAGGATGCTGATGGTCAAGTAGCGTTAACCCATTCCATTTCCGCCGGACTTGATTACGCCATGATTGGGCCTGAGCACGCTTGGCTTTCCGATCGCGGCCGCGCGGAGTATGTGAACTGCAGTGACGCCGATGCCTTGAACGCCGCTTGTGTCCTATCGCGAACGGAGGGGTTGATTCCGGCGCTTGAATCCTCGCATGCAGTAGCTGAAGCAATGAAGCGGGCACCCAGCGCCAAGGGACAAATTTTTATTGTGAACTTGAGCGGCCGTGGAGATAAAGACATTGATATCTACCGTGAGAACTTAAAGGATTTGGATGAGCCCGACACGCATCAGTAAACGCTTCGAGCAACTTCGCGAAAAGAGCGAGCCGGGGTTGGTGGCGTACATTACCGCCGGTGATCCAAGCCTGGAACGGACTCCGGATTTAGTGTTTGCTCTTGAGCGCGGGGGCGCTGATTTCATCGAGCTTGGCGTTCCTTTCTCCGACCCAATTGCCGATGGGCCAGTGATTCAGCGGGGTTCGGCCAGGGCTTTGGCCAACGGAACAAATGTAGCTAAGGTGCTTGATATCGCGCGGCGAATCAGGGAGAAATCACAGATTCCCTTGCTGCTTTTCTCCTACATGAACCCGCTGCTTCGTTACGGCTTTGAACGTTTGGCTATCGACGCCGTTGCGGCTGGAATCGACGGGTGCCTGTTGACGGACTTGAGCGTGGAAGAGGCTGAGCATCATCTAGGCGCGCTACGCACGGCCGGATTGGACACGGTGTTTCTGGCCGCGCCGACTAGCCCGCCGGAAAGGCTGGCGCTGGTTGCCCGCTATTCCACTGGCTTCATTTATTTAGTTTCTCGCACTGGTGTGACTGGCGAACAGGATACTGTTTCGGACGCTGTTGGGCCGCTGGTGGCCGCAACGCGGAAACTGACGTCGCTTCCTTTGGCCGTTGGTTTTGGCATCGCCAAAGCGCAAGACGCGGCGGTGGTGGGGGCTATTGCCGAAGCGGTCGTGGTTGGCAGCGCATTTGTCCGTCTGATTGAAAACAATGCCGCCTCATCGGACCTTGACGCAAGACTGGAAGCCCTGGCCCGGGAATTGAAGCAGGGCGCCGTTTCGGCCAGAAGGAAATCCTAAAGGCGAATAGTGACGGAAGAGCAAGCAAAACACGAACTGGGAATTCTTCGAGACAAGATCGACGAAGTAGACCGCAAGCTGATCGACTTACTGAATGAACGCACGCGCGTGGTGGAAGATATCGGTACGGTGAAGCGCAAAAGTCAATTGCCCGTGTATGAGCCGAAGCGGGAAGATATGGTTTACGCCAACGTTTCAGCACACAATCAGGGGCCTTTGCCAGCGGATTCGGCGAAGCGTATTTTCGAGCGTATTATGGATGAGATGCGCACGTTGCAGAGAAATAAGATGGAGTCAACAAAATCGCAATGCTAGTTGTTATGCAAGAGGGTTCCGCTGAGGCCCAAATTCAGCAAGTAATCGACCGTTTGGTGATGATGGGTTTTACCGTGCATCGTTCCACCGGCTCCACGCATACGCTGTTGGGCGGTGTTGGCCCGGTGGATGACTTCGACCCGGCAAATTTTGAAGTATTGGAGGGTGTGAAGGAATGCCACCGCATTGTTTCGCCGTACAAACTTGCCAGCAAGAGTTTTCGCCCAGAAGGCACTATCGTTGATGTCAAGGGAGTCAAGATAGGTGGGCCAGAGGTGATAGTGATTGGCGGCCCATGCAGTGTTGAGAATGCCGATAGTATCGAGGCTTGCGCCGAGATCGTTGCAAAGAGCGGTGGACGAGGGTTGCGTGGAGGCGCGTTCAAGCCACGCACTTCACCATACAGTTTTCAGGGAATGGGCGAAGAAGGGTTGAAGATCATGCGCACCGCCGCGGACCGGCACAACCTGATCGTAGTTAGCGAAGTGATGGATCGCTCACAGATTCCGATGATGCTGGAATACGTTGATGTGTTCCAAGTGGGCGCACGCAATATGCAGAACTATAATTTGCTGCGTGAATTGGGCAACGTGCGCAAGCCCGTACTGCTGAAGCGCGGCATAGCAGGCACGGTTGAGGAACTGTTGCTTTCGGCGGAATACATCATGGCAGGTGGAAACTACGATGTGATTTTGTGCGAACGCGGCATTCGGACTTACGAGACTTCCACGCGCAACACGATGGATCTGGCCGCCATACCGGTGGTAAAGGCTCTGAGCCATTTGCCGATCATGGCCGATCCTTCGCATGGCACGGGGCGGCGCGATAAGGTGCTGCCGATGGCGCGTGCCGCTGTGGCCGCGGGGGCTGACGGAATTTTGGTGGAAGTGCATCCCGATCCGGATCATGCGTTGAGCGATGGCGCGCAAACCCTGAAACCGGAACAATACGCAACGATGATGGATCAACTGCGAAGGATAGCTGTAGCAGTTGACCGGACTATTCAACAAGCTAAGTAACATGCGGACCGTAGCGATTTTCGGGGTTGGATTAATTGGCGGATCCTTCGCATTGGCCTTGAAGAAGGCCGGATTCAAAGGGGAAATTGTCGGCGTCAGTTCTGACCGGACGATCGCCGAGGCGCTCAGCAGGGGTGCGATTGACCGGGGAGCCAGCTTTGAACGGGCGGCCCAAGACGCCGATTTATTGTACTTAGCTTCGCCCATCGAAAAGATCAAGCAGGATATTGCGGCGCTCAAAGGCTTGCTGAAGCCCGATGCCTTGGTGACCGATGCGGGCAGCACGAAGAGCGAGATTATGATCGCCGCGGCGGAGCATCTTCCTGAGGAGAGCTTTCTTGGCGGGCATCCGATGGCGGGCAAGGAATCGCGCGGAGTGCTTTCGGCGGATGCAAATCTGTTTCAAGGCCGTCCTTACATTCTTACTCCAACCCGGCCGCAACAAATGGAATCCACGGAGGTGCGTTGGCTGCTGGATTGGGTGCGCAAAGCGGGGGCCAATCCGTTAGTGCTGCCAGCTGAACAACACGATCGCGCAGTGGCGCTGCTGTCTCATTTGCCGCAGCTGGCTTCCACCGCCTTAGCCGTGACCGCTGCTCGCAACTTACCGGATCAAAGCAGCCAGAAGACGGCTGGGCCAGGGTTTCAAGACATGAGCCGCTTGGCGCTTTCTCCGTTTGATATGTGGCGGGACATATTTGGATCGAATACCAAAGAGATTGACGCGGCGCTGGGAGCCTACATTGAATTGCTTGTGCAATTCCGCGCGAGTTTGGCGGACCCCGGGGTGCTGCAACCCGCCTTTGAAGAAGCCTCCGCGTTTCGTAAGAGCCTGTTTCACGCGACGATACTCACCAATTCTCCGCTACAATAGTCAGTTAATTCCTAAATAATGCCCGGTTTACTCACTTCTGTTTTGGTGGCCCCATTGCTGGGCCTGCTGGTGTTAGTGGCGATTCCATCTTCCTCGCCCCGGCGCATCAGGATTTGGGCGAACCTTGCCTCCTTCGTTAGCGCCTTGCTCACGCTTTTACCTGCTTTCAGTTTCAATAACAATCAAGATTTTCAATTCGTGGAGAAGCTGCCATGGATTCCGTCGCTCGGCGCCAGCTATCATATTGGGCTTGATGGAATCAGCTTGCCGCTGATTATCATGACCGGTTTCATTACGTTTCTGGCGATTCTTTCCAGTTGGAATGTGATTGAAACGCGCGTGAAGGAGTACTACGGTTGGTTCCTGTTTCTGCAATTCGCCATGACGGGCGTGTTCCTTGCTCTTGACTTTTTGCTGTTTTTTGTCTTCTGGGAAATGGTGCTGATTCCGATGTATTTTATCATCGCAATCTGGGGCGGGGAACGTCGCGCATATGCTTCGATGAAGTTTTTGATATACACAGTGGTGGGTTCGGTGTTGATGCTGGTCGGTGGAATCCTGCTGCACTGGCGGCATTTTCAAGCGACAGGCGTTCGAAGTTGGGATCTGTTTGATCTAATGAGCACGCCGCTTTCGGCATCGACGGAGACGTGGATATTTTGGGCATTATTCGCCGGATTCGCTGTGAAAGTCCCGATGTTTCCGTTTCACACTTGGCTGCCGGATGCGCATACCGAAGCTCCAACGGCTGGCTCTGTAGTGTTGGCCAGCATTTTACTGAAGATGGGGACCTACGGATTCTTGCGGTTTTCATTACCACTGGCGCCTAACGCTTCGCGCGCGCCGGAGACGGTTGCGTTGATCGCCGCGTTATCCATTATCGCCATTATTTATGGAGCGCTGGTTTGCTTGATGCAGAAGGATTGGAAGAAGCTGATCGCATACTCTTCGGTAAGCCATATGGGATTTGTTACCTTGTCGATTTTTGCTCTGAATCAAACAGGGCTGGCCGGTTCGATGATGGCGCAGATCAATCATGGCATTTCGGCGGGCATGTTGTTTCTTGTAATTGGCGTGGTTTATGAGCGGCGTCATACGAGGGAGATTTCGGATTATGGCGGGTTGTGGAAGCCAATGCCGGTCTTTACGTTTGTAGTGCTAATCGCCTCGCTGAGTTCGATGGGCATGCCGCCGCTTAACGGGTTTATTGGGGAGATGGCCATTTTGCAAGGCGTTTACCCGATCTCGTGGAATTGGGCCATCGCCTGTATCACCGGCATTGTGCTCGGCGCGGCCTACTTGCTGTGGGTGTTCCAACGCACGATGCTCGGCGAGACATCAGAAAAAAATTCCGGACTGCCCGATTTGACCATCCGCGAGTTGCTCGTATTCGCCCCGCTGATTCTTAGCGCGTTTGCGATTGGTCTTTGGCCGCGGCCGCTGTTTGAGATGCTGGAGCGTCCTTGCCAGAAGATTGTGGAACGGGTGGCCCAACGGCAATCTGCACCAATTCAGGCTTTTTCAAATGAGGTTGCGCCTGCCGTTGCGGCCGTAACAGCTTTGCCGGAAGCCTCGAAAAATAAGTAAGCCTTTCCACCATCGGTAACAGCTTGCGGACAAACTCTCCGTGGAATAGTAAACTTCCGGCTACTAGCAAAGGGTGCGGGATGGTTGTGCAACAGCGCGAACAGATTCCGATTTCCCCGGCGCGTCCTTCAATGTGCAACCTCCGCATATGTTGCATGGCGGGAGAATCGAAGATTTCAGGCATGGTTTGTTGGCCGATGCGGCCCACGGGTTCGCCGTCCAGCATGTAGCTTTGGCAGCACGGGTAGACATCGCCGTTCTGTTTGATGTACATCGGGCCGCGCCAAAGGTAGTGGCATGGATACTGCCAATCGGCTGCTTGGTGGCCGCCTTCGGGGTCCATCAGGTTGGTTTCATCGGCCTTAATGCGTACTTCATCCACGCCTGGGACTGCTTTCCAGAAGGCGGTGAAGGCGTCGACCTCGTCCCAGTTCTTTTCCATGCGCACCATCTGCACTACGATTTGGATAGGCGACTTTCGATCATACTTCATTTGCGCGAAGCGTACGAAGTTGTCGCGGACCTTTTCAAAGCTGGCGCCTTTGCGATAGAACTCGAAACTTTCCTTGGTGGATCCGTCGAAGCTTAGCGTGATGTGGCGCAACGGAGTTTGCAGCAGACGCTCGGAAGCTTTTTCGTCAAGCAACGTTCCGTTCGTAGAGAGCAGCGTGGCAATGTTGTGCTTTTCGCAATACTCAATGCGATCAAAAATTCCTTTATCTAAAAAGGGTTCGCCCAGCCCGATTAACATCATGTGCTCTGCGCTTTGGCCAGTCTCTTTAACTAGTTGTTCAAAGATGGCATCGGTCATGTCCTCTTTTGGTTGGGGATGGGTTTCGCGAGGGCACATAGGGCAGTAAATGTTGCATTTGGCCGTGGTTTCGACAATATATTCCACCGGCAACGCGGAGAGCTGCGATTTCCTGGTGAGGTAGCCCCACAAAAGCTTTGTACGGTTCCAAAAACGCATCGTCAAACTTAATTGTAGCTGGCCGGGTGCAATTGGCATCATAATTACTTTAAACGTGCATCAACGAATCCGATTGCTTAATCAACATCCACCCAAACCCGAAGCCAGTTACGTTCTCTATTGGGCGCAAATGAACCGTCGGGTGGAATCGAACCACGGGCTTGCCTACGCCATTCATTGGGCGGACAAACTGAATCTTCCGGTTCTTTTTTACGAAGGGCTGACCTTTGAATACCAGTATGCGAATGACCGCATGCATACCTTCTTGCTGGAAGGCGTGAACGAGACGGAAAAGCGGGTGAAGAAGCTTGGGGCCGGTTATTTATTTTACTTGCGCAAGGATAAGAATTCGCGGAACGATGTTTTCTACCGGCTGGCGTCTGATGCGGCCCTTATAGTCACCGATGATTACCCGACGTTTATTGCCGCTGCCCACAACGCGGCTGTGCCTGGCAAGGTGACCGTTCCTTACTATGTGGTGGAGTCTAGTTGTGTTGTGCCGCCTTCGCTGATTCCAGATCGACAATATGCGGCCTATGCGATTCGTCCGAAGATTAACAAGCTGCTGGCGGAGCATATGAAGCCGCTGGAGATGAAGCCGCCGAAGAGGAAATGGGTTGGTCCGGCGCCGGATTTTCATGTTGTTGTGGATTCGGTTTCGAAGCTGGTGGCTTCCTGTTTGATCGATCATTCCGTGCCACCATCCACAACATTTCGCGGAGGGCGGGTTGCGGTTGAGAGTCATCTGAACTCTTTCTTGGAATCGAAACTGCGGCGCTATGCGAATGAGCGGAATTCCCCGTCGGCACACGCAACCAGCGATATGAGCCCCTATTTGCACTTCGGCCATATTTCCGGGCTTGAATTGGCATTGGCGGTACGCGGCTACGCGGACGAACATAAGTTGATGGCGGGCGAATATTTAGAGGAGTTGATTGTCCGGCGGGAATTGGCTTTTAACTTTGCTCGCACTTCGCCGAAGTTGGATTCACTGGATATTCTTCATGAGTGGGTGCGCAACACGCTGGCGAAACATGACGGAGATGAGCGGCCTTATCTTTACACGCGGGAACAGTTTGAACAGGCGGATACGCACGACGCGCTGTGGAACGCCACGCAGAAAGAGATGCTGCTGCGCGGTAAGATTCACGGCTACTATCGCATGTATTGGGGCAAGAAGATTATTGAATGGAGCCGGTCGCACGGTGAGGCATTAGCGACGATGATATATTTGCATGACAGGTATGCGCTTGACGGACGGGATCCAAACACTTACACCAACATTTTGTGGTGCTTCGGCCTTCATGACCGTCCTTGGACTGAGCGCCCCATTTTTGGCATGATCCGCTACATGGGGCTGGATGGAATGAAACGGAAAACGAATGTGGATGGGTATTTGAAGGAAATCGGATACTTAGAGCAAACGGGCAAGGATCCGTTCACGGAGAGTAAGGCATGTTGATCGCGATCACGGGGGCAACGGGTTTTATCGGCAAACGGTTTATGGAACTGGCGGCGGCGGAAGGGCATCAATTTGTTGTTTTGGCTAGGCGCGATCCGAAGGCGGCGGGGCAAACTCGCTTTGTATCGTGGGACGCGGACACAACGCTGGATACCAAGGCGCTGGCGGAGGTTGAGGGGGTGGTGCATCTTGCGGGCGAACCTGTGGCGCAACGGTGGACAACTGAAACTAAGCAACGCATTTTGAGGTCGCGGGTGGATGGAACGCGCTCGATTGTTGAAGCCATTGCTCAGACTGGCGGCTCAGTGAAGACCTTCGTATGCGCTTCGGCTGTCGGGTATTACGGCTCCCGCGGGGATGAGACTTTGACCGAATCCTCGGCTCCGGGAACGGGGTATCTTCCGGAGGTTTGCATAGCTTGGGAGGCTGAGGCGGATAAGGCTGCGAAGTTTGGAGCTCGGGTCGTGAAACCGCGGATAGCTATGGTGCTAGGCCGCGAGGGCGGGGCGCTTAAAACCATGGAGACGCCGTTCAAATTGGGGGTGGGTGGCGTGCTTGCCTCGGGTGAGCAGTGGATGCCATGGATTCACCTTGAAGATATGGCAAGGTTAATTGTATTTGTGCTGGAGAATCGGCAGGCGGTGGGAGTTCTAAATGCAGCGTCGCCTCAACCTGTAATCAACCGCGACTTCACCCGTATGTATGCCGCGGCACTGCACCGGCCGGCGATGTTACCGGTTCCGGCATTTGCCCTTAGGCTGTTGTACGGAGAAATGGCTCAAATTATTCTGGCCAGCCAGCGGGTTGTACCGGTAGCCACACAACAATGCGGATTTAATTTCCTTTATGCGGACCTGACCGCGGCGCTGCGCCAAATTTACCCGTAATCGCTTTTCTCAAGAAGGCAAGTGGCTGTGGTAAACTAGATATGTTATGGCAATTCCTAATGTGAAGCGTTTCCGCATCTCCAGCCCCGAAGGAGATGTGGCCACTTTAATGGCTGTCGTTCCCAAGGGAACAGATGTGGGCAAGTATTTGAGTGAGGCGTCGAAGCGTTATGACTGGAAGGTTTGGAAAGAACAACAAGCCAACATGTTCAAAGTCCGCGTCGGTCAACAGAAGCAGCAGAAAAAGAAGTAATCTCCTTTTTTTAATCCCGAAATTTCTTACGGCAGGCGGGCCTTCAGCACACGAAGCGCCCGCAAGCTTTCTTCAGCAACCGTCAGGTCGGCACCCCTCGACAGCCCTTCCACAATTCCAATTGAGCTTTTATCTCCACTGGCCGCAAGCACCCGGGCGATCCGTATCTTTTCGTCTTTCGGGGCTTGTGAGGCGGCTGAATGGATTGACTGCAAAACGGCCGGGGTCCGGGCCACTTCAATGAGATAAGCTTCAGCCACTCCGCCCCATGCTTTGCTGTTGAGGGAATCGATTAAGTATTTTAGCGCGGAGAAGTCCTTCATTTCCCGTTCGCCCAACGATACCATGGCAAATGCTTGGGCCAGGCGCGGCTCCATTTTTCGTTCCTCCTTAAATAGGGACTCCATGCGTTGGAGATCGACCGGGTGATTGAGGCGGGCGATTCCTTCGGCTGCGGCGGCGCGCACGCCATCGTCCTTGTCTTCGAGATTTCGATCAAACATGGGCCGGCTGGATTCGCTGGACAATTTTCCAAGAGCGCCTAAGGCAGCGCGGCGGGCCTTGGAGGTTAACGAAAACGTTAGGGTGCGTTCCAGGTCGGGAACCACGGCGGCGTTGTGGAGCAATCCGGCGGCTTCGAGAGCGGCTAGTTGGATATGCTCCTTGGGGTCTCTGAATAGAAGTACCAAGCGGGGTGCGGCCTTTGGATCACGGATTTTTTCGATGGCCGAAACGGATTCGTACAAAAGCGCGTCGTCCTTACTACGAAGCGCCGCGATGAGTGCGTCGACCGCGTCGCTACCGCGCAGGACGCCCGCTGCCTTAGCCGCCGCGGCCCTCACCTGATTATCTTTTGAATCGCTGATTTGTTTTACGAGCACGCCGATGATGACGGGGCGGGGAACTACGTAAGGGGGGATCAGTTGCTGTTCGGGGGCGATAAACCTGCTGACCACTTTTGCCCCGGTTTTTTTCATGGAAGATTGGAGTCCGGAGGCTTGGACGTATCCGGGAAGGTAGAAGTTAACCAATCCGTTAATGGCGGCGATCTGAATTTGTGGGTCTCCATCGGCCACTGAGCGCGTCAGAGGGTCGAGGGAATATTGTGTTCCAATCTCTACAAGCGAATGAACTGCCTGCGCTCTGACGGCTGGCGTGGGGTCAAAGATTAACTCCGAGAGGCGGGGGATGGCCGAAGAACCTTGCTTGGCAAGGTTCTTCGCTTCTTGTTGAAGATCTTTTGGATCGTCGGCTAGACATAACCCAGACATGAGAATGCCAGATCGAAGAATGAATGATAGGGTGGAACGCATGCTGACTTTATGGACGTGAGACATCTCCATAAAGACTACATTAAACGGAGAGCATGTTATCTGACAAATTCCACTTGAACTCGATTGGGGATGATCCCGGCCTCAAAACCCATGTCGAGAAGTTTTTGAGCCGCTACGGGGACGTCTTCGCCGCAATCCACGGTGTGGTGGTTCACATACATGCCAACGAACTTGTCGGCCATATTGGTTTCCAGGTCACGGGCAAACTGCATGGCGTAGTTTAGAGCTTCCTCGCGATGATCGAGCGAGTACTGAATGCTTTCTTTCATCACGCGGCAAGCTTCCGAGCGGAGTTCCGGGCTGAGATCGCGACGGAGGACATTGGCGCCTAGGGGCAACGGCAGATTGTATTTTTTCTTCCACCACTTGCCCATGTCAAGTACCAGATGTAAACCGCTTTTGCCGTAAGTCAGTTGGCCTTCGTGGATAATTAGGCCAGCATCTACATGCCCTTCTTGCACCGCATTAATGATCTTGTCGAAGTGAATTTCGACCGGGATGAAATCTGGTTCAAACAGTTTGAGACTGAGGTAGGCAGTGGTCAGTTTTCCGGGAATAGCGATGCGCTTTCCTTTCAGATCGTTTTGAGATAGGGGGTGTTGGGAAACGATCATTGGGCCATAGCCATCGCCCACGCTGGAACCGCTTGCCATAAGCATGTACTTGTCGGCGACATATGGGTAGGCGTGGTAGGAAATAGCGGTGAGTTCGTATTCCCCCTTCATTGCGCGCTGATTGAGCGATTGAATATCTTCCAACACGTGACGGAACGTAAGCAGGCGAGAGCGAACTTTTTTCGTCGCAAGCCCATAAAACATATAGGCGTCATCGGAGTCGGGGCTGTGAGCGCAGACGATTTCCTTCGGGTCTGAAACTGGCATAGAAAATTATAAGGGTTTACCTAACTATAGCAGACGAGGGATGGTGAGACCTACTTTTAGGTGATCCCTTGAGGGCGGCAGAGTGGCCAGCGGACTATGCTGCTAATGCGGACAATTCAGGACGAATGGCTTCCATTACCAAAGCGAGATGCGTGTAAGCCACTTCCGAGTTGGCGAGTTCATTTGCGCGACCAATTTTTTCCATTTCATAGGCAGCTTGCCAAGCGGCATCCGACCCAAAATTGGAAACAGAACCCTTCAAGCTGTGGGCTGCTCTTTCTAGTTGATTAGCATTTTTGGTTTCGACCGCTTCTTTGATTTCGGCCATCAACGTTGGGTATTCGTCAAGGAAAAGCGCGGCAACCTCTTTCAATAACTCCTCATCGCCGCCCAATCTTTCAAGAGCTATGGCTTTATCGAGCTTCGCCAATTGTTCAGAGAATTCCATTTCGTTATCTATCTCCCAATTCTACGCTTTCAATAGCCTTTACAGTACTCTAATGTGGTACCTATGAAACCAATGGCTACTACATAAGTATTATCGACGGGATTATAGTGAAACATTAGTAGAGCTAAGGAGTTACTTTGTCGTTTGAAAACAACTGGCGGGAACATTGCTATGCGGTCACAAAGCAGTGCCGTTATCTTTTGCAAGAGCCTGACTGCTTAAGAGCTAAACCTATTCTAATTATCGCATTGCACGGCTACGGTCAAACTCCGGAAGAAATGCTGCGGCTAACCCGATTGGCTGTGGGTAAAGACAAGGCTATTGCTTCGTTGGCCGGACCCAACGAGTATTTTCTTGACCCTAATCCATCTACCTCGAAGGTAGGCTACAACTGGGGCACTCGAAATCATTGGGCTCAAGCAGTGCTTATGCATCATTCGATGTTGAACACGGTGCTGTCAAGTTTGCAGCCGGAATTAGGCATACCTCGCGCACGTACCTTGTTGTTTGGCTATTCGCAATCGGTTGGGCTTAACTATCGATTTGCGGGTACTTATCCCAATGCAATAGGGGCAATCGTGGCAATCTGCGGGGGAGTCCCCAAGGATTGGGAGGAACCTAGTTTGTATCAAAAGGTGAGCGCACCCATTTTGCACATTTCCAGGGATCAGGATGAATTCTTTCCGGCCGAAGTAGCGGCCGGGTTCAAGCGGAGGTTGGAAGCGCATGCCACCAACGTAACCTTCCAAATGATGGAGGGACCCCACAGGTTTCCATCAAAGGCCGCCGAAGT
The DNA here is from genome assembly GCA_043785065.1 of Bryobacterales bacterium. Lineage (GTDB taxonomy): Bacteria > Acidobacteriota > Terriglobia > Bryobacterales > Bryobacteraceae > JANXSF01. The sequence goes on from JAYVXT010000340.1 coordinate 17,794, forward strand.
GATCCTTCCGTGGATAGAAAGGGTGCTGGCATGAGGCGTAGTTGTGTTGGTGTTTTCTGCGGGGCCAGTATCGGCAACCGGCGAATGTACGCCGTTATGGCGCAGCAGATTGGCCGGATGATAGCGCAAATGGAATTCGGCCTGGTTTGCGGAGGTTCCCGTTTAGGATTGATGGGAGTTTTGGCCGACGCCGTATTGGAAGCCGGGGGTGAGGTTCACGGCGTGATGCCGCGAGCGCTCATTAACCGGCACGTGGCGCATCCTGGATTGACTTCGTTGCTAATTGTGGAAACCGTTGAGGATAGAAAAAGGATTCTCCATCAGTACAGCGATGCGTTTCTGGCATTGCCCGGAAGTTTCGCCACGTATGAGGATTTATTCGACATTCTGAGACGCGCGCAGTTGGGGATGCATGCCAAGCCGTGCGGATTGCTGAATACGGCGGGATTTTATGATCCCCTGATACTGCAAATCAATCGTGCGATCTCCGACGGTTTTCTGAAACCGGCATACAGGAACTTATTGATGGTTGAAACGAATCCTGAAAAATTGTTGTACCAATTGACCGACCAAAGGCTGGCGGTTCCGGTTTCGGCCAGGTAGCCATTGTCTATTCAATGAAGGTATAAAACCGCCCAAAATGGCGTTGGGAGTGGTTCCAGGGGGATGGTTACGCTCCCGTCCCTCCGCCACTCGGGGGGGGCGACTAGCGGAGCTTGTGAACAGGTTGGCCATTTCTATCCAAGGTTGTTAATTTTCTCCATTGATTTGATAGCGATGGCTGTCGCCTCGCCCGAGATAACGCCATCACCCCAAAGCGCGGAGTCTCTCCATATTGCTGTGTAGCTGGCCGATGTGCGGTCCCCCAAAATTCCGTTGTCGATCCACACAGTGCTGTCTCCCCCAATTCGCTATCGCCCCATACCCCATTGGTTCCCGAAATTCCAGTGGAGGAGTCAGGGCGGAATCGCTTCGTGACCATGTCGTAGTAAACTACCGGAGTTAATGCTCGCAGCCCATCGGCGAACTTGTCGGCGTTGGTGAGAGCTTTTTGAATATCCAGACTACCAGCTCCAACAGTAAAAATATCGTTTTGTAGGTTGTAGGTTGTACTGTCAACCGTAATTTGGTAGCCGATCAACGGAAGCCTGGCGGCGGTCTTCTTGAGTCTAGCCTGGATTGTATCGGGCGATAAAACAACAGCCGGAATTTGCGCAACGGCTTGTTCGATCATTAGCGCCGCCGCGCCCGACACCATTGGAGCCGCCATGCTGGAGCCGCTTAATTGGAAATAGTCGGACGAAGCAGATTGGGATTGTGTGTTCCCGTAACTTAACTTGAACTTGTAATGAGGTTTTCTTTATAACTCTTGTCTAGAATCGAATGTCAACGATACCCGATTCAGCGCGGCCCGGATGAGAGTCCCCGCGTAGGCGCGGTCCGCGCTGACCGGCGTATTGAAAATCATTCCCTGCCGCCAACCCGCCGGGGCTTCCGGGTGAACCCCGGAAAGGACTACCCAACCGCCTCCGAATGCTCCCTCCACGATTGCCGGCGTTCCGTCGGGATACTTGCCGATAATCGCACCCCAGCCCGTAAAGTGAGGGCCATCCTCCCAGTAATGCTCGAGCGTTGCCCCGGCGGCGTCCGTAATCGGCACCGCTGCCTTGCGAATACCGCGATCTTCGATCGAGTAGAAACGAAACTTCACGCCTGAGGTCAGATTCAAGCCGTTATACGGGGAATTCCCGGCAAAGAAAC
>JAYVXT010000341.1:0-6545 GCA_043785065.1 Bryobacterales bacterium
TTGGCGCTGCGGTTTCCAAAACTGACCTTGCTCGCCTGTACCATTGGACGCAACTCCCGTTCGGCGCCATTGTTGGTGGGCTCAACACCTTCCTGTTCGACAAACAGAAACAGCCTTGGAATGTGTTCGAACAGCACGGCGGCGAGATTTCGTACATCGCGATTGGAACTGTCTAAATGGCGCTTTCCCAAAGCGAATAACCGTTTTTCAATGGGGGATCGAGCATAAATTGAGTTGACTTCGGTCGATCCGTCCATCGCGAAACTTGTGCCAGAGCCGGAATAACTTGGCATGTTCGGCCAAAGCGTCGCGGCAAAACTGCTCCACCTCGTTGTTCTTGGTCAGTTCCAAGACTTCCGGAATGTTCCGCTTCAGATGCGCCCAGCAGAACTGCGCCCGCCCCTTGTGATATTTCAAATAACCGCTGAAGCGGTCACTGCACAGAATGCCTTGGAACACAGACCCCAATAGTCGAATCAGCCCTGCGCTACTGCGTGTGGTCTTGATCGTATACACGTATTGCGCCGCCAGAAACACCCACAAAAAACGCTTGTCGCCGTTGGTCCGCCAGCCCGTCTCATCGGCCTTGATCCCGGGCTCGTCTTTCAGCTTCTGTTCCAGTTCCCGACACGGTCCAGCCACCGCCTTACAGGCTTCTTCGCAGGACTTTTGCGTGCTCCCCAAGCTGATCTCGATTCCCAGGGCTTGTTGAACATGGCGTTTGCCAAGTCCTTATAGACGACCGCTTCTATTGCGTCATACGGCAAGAGCAGTCCCCGGAAAATAAGATGACTGAACGACCAGCCGCGAGACTTGCCTTCGCCGGCCCTCCATGCGCTCGCGAGCGTTCGTTAATTAACCGGAAACCCCGCCAAAATGCTTTAGTTAGCATCCTTGCCATTTTTCGCTAAACTCTCTTCAGACGCATATTTGATATACTTCCGCGAGTGTCCTCAAAGCAACTGGTGTACGGATCTCTCGCGGTCTTGTTCCTGATCAACATCTTAAACTTCTATGATCGAAACGTCGCAGGGGCGCTTACGGAGCCCTTGAAACAGGAATTTAAGTTGAGCGATGGTGAAGTGGGGCTGTTGAATAGTGCGTTCATTTGGCTCTACGCTTTGGCCGGTTTGCCGTTGGGCCGGCTGGCGGACAAAGGAAATCGAAAACTGCTTTTGTTTGGCGGCGTTATTGTGTGGTGCCTGCTGACGGCATCTACCGCGTTGGCCCGGACCTATTGGCAGTTAATGGTGTCACGGTTGGGTGTAGCGCTTGGAGAAGCAGTCGTGGCGCCGACGGCAACCAGTTGGATTGGCGATTTGGCGCCGGCGGAGAAGCGATCCCGTGCTCTGGCGATATTCATGTTGGGCGTGCCGATTGGGGGTGCGTTGAGTTACGCATTTAGCGGGCCGATAGCCCAGACCTACGGATGGCGCGCGGCGATGGTGGTGGCCGCCGCGCCTGCTTTGTTGCTGGCCCCGGCGCTGCTGCTGATCAAAGAACCGCGGCGCGGCGCGGCGGAAGCGGTTGGGGTCAACCTGGATTCAGGAGAATCGATGTGGTCAGTGCTGCGCATTCCGACGCTGCGTTGGATCATTGCTTCGGGTGTTTTTCTGAACTTCAATATGTATGCGATTCATGTTTTCTTGCCATCGCTGCTGATTCGGATTCACGGGATGACGCTGGCGCAAGCGGGTTTGGCTGTGGGCGCTGTGCTGGCCGCTGGGGGCTTGCTGGGCGGGCTTGTGGCGGCTTACTTGGGTGACCGCATCATACTTACCCATCGAAACGGGCGGATGAGATTGGCAGCCTTGTTCGCGGCGCTGGGCGCTCCGGTGGCATTCTTGGGCGTGTTGCAACCAGCGGGCTCAGTGTGGTTGGCTGCGGTGTTATTGTGCGTGGCCTACGCCTGTTGCAACAGTTATTATGGATTGGTTTACGCGTCGATTCACGACATTGTCCCACCCCGGCTGCGCGCCAGCACAATGTCGATTTACTTCATGTTGATGTACTTTTGCGGCGCCTCCATGGGACCGCTGCTTACAGGGGAGTTAAGCGATTGGCGGGCGAAGGCGGCGGCGGGCGGCGCGGTAATCAACGCTCAGCATCGCGCGATTGGGTTGCAGCAGGCGATGCTGATTGTGCCGGTGTTGTCGTTGCTGTTGGCCTTGGTGCTTTATGCCGGTTCGCGGACGATTGCCGTGGACATGGCACGGCGCGGGAAGTTGCCAAGTGAAGCGGGAGTAACAGTATAAAAGCGCCACCCGGTCCCGGACTAGCCCATGAAGCCCAAATCGGAGACAGGAAACTTCGCCAAATTCGGAAATATCGTGTTGAGCCCAGCGGCATCCACTCCAAACCACTTGGCTAGCGTCGCTCCAAACTGATCGGTTGCAGTCGACGGAATCCAAATCCCTCTAGCCGCCGCGTCATCCGGACCGCCTAGCGCCATCGCCGGATACCGGCCATACAAGTCGCCGCCTTTAACCGCGCCTCCTAGCGCTATGTGATGATTTCCCCAGCCATGATCGCTTCCCGAGCCGCTAGGCTGCAGGCTCCGGCCAAATTCCGATTCGGTAAATGTCGTCACCCTATCGGCGATGCCCAACTCTGCAGTAGCGTTGTAAAAGGCAAGCATGGATTCGGCAATCTGCCGCAGCAAGTCCCACTGGTTCCAATTCTGAGCCGAATGAGTGTCGAACCCGCCAACCGAGCAGAAGAAGATTTGGCGGGACAAGCCAATCTGTGATCGCAACTGCAAGAGTTGAGCGACCTGCTTCAATTGATTGCCAATGGAGGTGCTGGGAAAAGTGGCCGTCAAGGCTGGGGTCGATCCCAGATTTTTCAGCATTGCGTTCAAGCTCAGCGCATCCTGCCGCACCTTGTTGGCGGCCTGGATCATGGTTAAACCGCTATTGAAACTTAAAATCTCCTGGAGTGCTTGCTGCCGCGCCTGTCCTACAACCGTCGGCCATTCGTTGAAGCCCAGCATCTGCAAGTCAAAGCCAGGAATCAAGCTGGCGGCCTGTATGGTGTTGCCTTTTGAGAATAGTGCGGGCCCCGCAAATGATACCGAGGGGGGAAAGCTCTTTCCCTCATTTAATGCCGCCAGCGCATCCGCCACTCGCCCGGCCCAGCCGGTTGACGCCGAGCTTGACGGAATACACGATTGCATTTGCGCGGTTTGGTCGGAATGGCTGAACAGGTTGGTGGGAACCTGCACCGCGTTGCTCAAATACTGCGCCCTCGTTGTGGGTTGAACCAGCATCCCCATATTCGCCACGACGGCCAGTTTGTTTTGCGCCCAAAAGGGATGGATCTTAGCCAGCCCGTCCGTTAAACCGTACGGAGTTCCGTTCAATGCGGTAACCGGCAGCAGCTTTGCATTTCCATCCGGCAATGCCAGCGAGCCGCGAATGGACTTATAGGCGCTGTACTCCGATGGCGCCTGTGGCGCCACAACATTGTTGCCGTCGTTGCCGCCAGACATGTAGATACAAACCAGCGCCTTATAGCCGGTCGCCTGCGCCATCGCATTGATTGCTCCAAACCGGAGCATTCCGGCCACGGAGGCCGTTTTCAAGAAATTTCTTCTGGTATTCATTTGCATGCATCCTGTCTCTAAAATTGCGTTTGATAGTGACCCGACAGAGCCGCCAGGAAAAGAGCGGTCTGTACGCGCTGGGTATTATCGTAAGATGCGTCAATGGCCCTGGACATCGAGACGCGCATTGCCGCGGGCATCCTTCCATAGAAGAACTTTTGATCCACCAAATCGAGCAGTTGCAACGTATTGCGCGCCACCGCCAAGAAAGGCGATGGATCGATACCCGGATCGTTATCTAGTTGAATGATCATCCTGTACAAAGTATTGGCCAATACGGCTGATTCCGAAGGCGTGTAAATCTGAAACTCGGGTCCAGCCAGCGTTGGGTTCAAGGGAAGCCGGTACAGAGGAGAAAAGAAGTTAAACACGGAAAGTGGATTGTTAGGCGGCATATTCATGACCCAAAGGTCCCAAGAGATGGGTGTAGTGAGCGAGATTGAGCCGTTCATCAGACGAGTGAAACTGACGATTGTGTAAATCTGGTCTTTCAACTTGCCGCTGTTGACCGTGGCTCTGTCTTGCCGGGCTTCGGGGTCCGTGAGGATTGCCCGCAGCACCGTTTGCAGATCTCCACGCACACCACTACCGTTATTGTTAAATACCGTTGCGATTCGTTGAATGAACGCCGTGCTGGGGTTGCTGGTCACGAGACTTCGAATGAATCGCGTCGCAAGGAATGGCCCCGTGTTGGGATGGTTAAACACACAATCAAGCACGCCGTCCAAATCCTGTTCCACGGATTGATTGGCAGGCAGCGTGCATCCCAGAAACGTTTTCTGCGTCGTGTCGTGATTTGCCGGCCGCGTTTCCATCACCGGCGGCAAGAAATTCTCCACGTTGTTGGCGGCCGGGATTGCACCGGCGGCGGTGGGGTAAGTCCAACCGGTCAACGCCAGTGCTATCTGACGAACATCGGTCTGGGTATACGTTGGCACAGGCTGGCCATTCACTAACTTCGTTGAACCATCCAAGTTCAATGCATTCAACCCAATGGTGAACAGCTGCATTAGTTCACGAGCGAAATTCTCATTGGCGCCACCGAGCAATCCAACCATGCCATCCGTTCGCCTATCCGCTTCAAGGGGCTTGTTGCTGTTAGCCATATCGAGATACTTGCCCATCTGCGGGCTCTTGGCGATTTCGCTAAGCAGAGTCCGGTAATTTCCAAATGCGTTGCCGCTGAGGATCCGCAGATAAGGCACAAAAGTATCGCTGTAAAGGTTCTTGTTCATCGAAATCACGATGATCTCTCCCAGCGTCCAAGCCATCCTCTGCCTTAGCTGATCGGGAGCCGTTGCCAAACGGATCAATGTCTGCGATGGCGTCGTTGCCCAACCTATTTGGGGCAGAATCGGAATTGCCGTCTCCGGCATCGCGAATTGGCTATCGAGCCAACCCTTGATTCCAAGCGACCGCACCTTGGCGATTTCCGCCGCCGTCGGCCCAAAAGAAGCCTGTTCAAGAAAGCGGCCTTCCGTTAAATCGGGGTTCACTGTTACGTTTGCCGTAACGGTCTGGTAGCCGGGAGCGCCGGCTGTGATAACAGTTGTTCCCGAGCCCACGGCGGTAACGAGGAAGTCCTGAAGGGTTGCGCCGCGAGTCGGGAACTGCAAACTGGCAGGAACCGTTGCCACGTCGGGATTGGATGAAATCAGGGTAAAAACAACTGGCGAAGTCAGCGAGTCGATCTTCAAGGTCAACACGCCGGGCGGGCTCAGCGAGTTGAGGATCGCCAAGTTGGCGGGAGTCATGGTGAGGGCTAAGCCAGTATTAGTCAGCAAGAAATTGACCGGAATGGCAGCGCCGCCCATGGTTGCCGAGACCGTATAGGGACCGCCCATGGTTGCGTTGGCTGTTGCCGTGACTTGGGCTATACCGGCAGCATTACTGACGGCCGAGTTGCTTGAAAGCGCCGCGCTTGCCCCGCTGGCGGGAACCGTGAAGGTTATTGTGGCGCCAGAGACAGGACTGTTGTTTGCATCTCTTACGATGACGGCGAGCGGGATGGCGAACACGGAGTTGACGTTGGCGGATTGTGAGCCGCCGGAGCTTATCGTGATTGAAGCCCCGGAATCGGAATTCGCCTGAAAAATCAAACTCGCCGTTGCCGTTGAGTTGTTCGCATCGGTGACTTTAATAGTTACAGGGCTTGATCCTGGGGTCGCCGGGACGCCGGAAATAATGCCTGTTGCCGGGAAAATCGACAGGCCGGTGGGCAAGCCGGTTGCCGACCAGCTATAAGGCGGCGCGCCACCAACAGCAAATATGGTTGCGCTGTAATTCGAGCCCACGACTCCCTTCGGTAGCGAGGAGGCGCTGATCGAAAGCGAGTTGGGCACTAAAGCTGAAGCCGTTGCCGCCGGATAACCCGATGCGGTGGCGGTGATAGTGGCGCCGCCCGCGCCAACCGCGGACACCGTAAAGTTGATGCTGCTTGTTCCAACCGTAATCGGCAGGGAGAAGGGAACCGCAGCCACACCGGTGTTGCTTGAAATCAATGAGACGCTGAAGTTCGACGCGGCTGGCGGGGAAAGTATCAGCGTCATGGCTCCGCTAGCGCCCGTGATCTGCAAGAAGGAAGGCGAAAGCGCCATGCTGGAGCCAACTATTACCATTGTGGTGGCAAGATTCAATCCGGGCGCGGTTGCCGTGATCGTCGCCGAACCTTGCGCGAAACCGTAAAGGCTGGGTGGACGGGAAGGGGCGGTTTGACCGGCGTTAATGAATACCGCCGTGTAGTTTGTATTTGCCTTTGAAGAGTCGCTGCTTGCAAAGGTGATCAGGATTCCATCGGGGGAAGGAGCCGGATTTGACAAGCGCAAATTATATTGAATACTTTCACCCGGGTTCATCGAAATGGTGGCAGGGAGGATGATGTCAATGGTTAATGCAGCCGCACTCCCACGGGCATCGAGAGTTGCTCCGCCAGACCGAGCCG
>JAYVXT010000342.1:0-6542 GCA_043785065.1 Bryobacterales bacterium
GATTGGCCGCTGGGGAAACGCTCGATGTTTCTCTGATCCCGAACGAGGTGGCGCAGGCGGTTGCGGCGCTATCCAAAGGATCGTTGCGGCGTGTGATCAACGCCACTGGCGTGGTGCTGCATACAAATTTAGGTCGTGCGCCTTTGGGTGAAGTGGCGGTCATTGGCGGCTATTCCAACTTGGAATACGATCTGGCGGCGGGGCGGCGCGGTCGGCGGGATACGCATGTGGCGGATCTGCTGGAACGGCTGCTGGATGCTCCGGCGATTGTCGTGAATAACAATGCCGCTGCGGTCTATCTGGTGCTCAACGAATTGGCCGAGGGCGGGGAAGTGATTGTCAGCCGCGGCGAACTGATTGAGATTGGCGATGGGTTTCGCATCCCTGATATTATGCGGCGCGCGGGTGTTCAATTACGCGAAGTGGGCACAACGAACCGGACCAGCTTGGAAGATTATCGAGCGGCGATCACGCCACAGACGCTGTTAATCATGCGCGTGCATCCGGGCAACTTTCACATTGAAGGTTTCACGGCGAAGCCGAAATTGGCGGACCTTGCGGCGCTGGGGCGCGAGCATGGCATTCCTGTTTACGAAGATCTGGGGAGCGGTTGCCTGGTGGACTTGCGGGCGTTTGGGGTGGATGAGCCTATGGTGGGAGACAGCCTTGCGGCCGGCGTGAATTTGGTTTCGTTTAGTGGGGATAAGTTGTTGGGGGCTTGCCAGGCGGGGTTTATTGCTGGTGATGCGGAGTTAGTGGCGCGGCTTCGACGCAACCCAATGTTTCGAGCCTTTCGAGTGGATAAGACGAGTACCGGTCTGCTGGCTGAAAATCTCCGGGCTTTGCTTTTTGAGGATTACGGCCGGATTCCAGCTTTGCGCATGATTCGGATGCCGGCTGATGAGATTAAGCGCCGGGCTGAAGCTTTAGCGGCGGGGAGGCCCGAATGGCGGGTGATCGAAGGGCGTTCGGTGATTGGTGGCGGATCCACGCCCGATCAATCTTTGCCCACTTGGCTGCTGGCAATCCAACACGAAAAAGCCGCTTCGTTTGAGAAGCGGCTTAGAACTGGCGATCCGGCGGTGATTGTGCGGATCGAAAACGATACCATCCTGGTGGATTTACGGACGGTGTTTCCTGAGGAGGAAGCAACTTTATTAGCAGCGCTTCAGGCGCGTTCGAGGTAGCTGCCGTCACTGGTGGATACGCGGATAACTTCGCCTTCACCGATGAACGCGGGCACTTGCACTACCAAGCCGGTTTCCGTTTTGGCGGGCTTGGTAACGTTGGAAACGGTGGCGCCTTTCATCCCCGGTTCGGTTTCCACAACTTTCATGGCGATGGCAGGCGGAAGTTCCACACCGATTGGCTTGCCTTCGTAAAATTCCACTTTGAGTTTTAGCTGCGGGATCAGATAATTAATCGCGTCGCCTAGCGTGTCCTTGGTGAAGTGCATTTGCTCAAAGTTTTCGATGTTCATGAAGTAGTAATAATCGCCATCGTCGTACATGTACTCCATTTCGTGATCTTCAAGAATCGCGCGCTCCACTTTATCTTCCGAGGAGAAGCGATGTTCAAACATAGAGCCGGTCCGAAGGCTGCGCATTTTCACCTGCACAAATCCGCGCAGATTGCCCGGGGTACGGTGGCTCATGGTGAACACGGTATGCAGTTCTTTGTTAAAAAGGATCACCATGCCGGGGCGCAATTGTGTTGCCGTAATCATGAAAAAGAAAAACTCCTAAGCCTTGTTGGTCGGATCTAATCTTTAGTTTAGCAGTCTGGGGTAAAAGAATGGATGTGCATAGGCTGCCAAAAATTGACAAGAATGCTTGCCGGATGGGTTATCATGAAATGAATCCACATGATTCCTGAACATCTTGCCGAGGGACTTACCTTCGATGATGTCCTGCTCCAACCGGCGCGCAGCAATGTTCTTCCTGCGATGGCGGATACGCGGACCCGGCTTAGCCGCAACATTCTTTTGAATATTCCCATTGTAAGTTCCGCCATGGATACGGTGACCGAATCGCAAATGGCGATTGCGCTGGCCCAGCAAGGCGGCGTGGGGTTCATTCATCGCAACATGACGATTGAGCGGCAGGCGGAAGAAGTAGACCGCGTTAAGCGATCGGAAAGCGGGATGATTGTTGACCCCGTGACGATATCCCCCGATAAGTTGATTTCCGACGCCCTGGAATTGATGCAGCGCTTCAGGATCTCCGGCGTGCCCGTGACGAGCAACGGGAAACTGGTCGGCATTCTGACTAATCGCGATCTGCGCTTCGAGACCCGTTTCGATCTACCGATTTCCAACGTGATGACCAAGGAAAATCTGATCACGGTTCCGGTGGGTACCACGCTTGAGGATGCTGAGGAAATTCTGCATCGACATCGCGTGGAAAAGCTTCTGGTAGTGGACGATGCTTACAACCTCAAGGGATTGATCACCGTAAAAGATATTCAGAAGAAGTTAAAGTATCCTAACGCGGCAAAAGATGAGCAGGGCAGGCTTCGCACGGGAGCCGCAGTGGGTTCGACAGGCGATTTTCTAGAGCGGGCGCAGGCGCTGGTGGCGAAGAAGGTTGATATTTTGGCGATCGATTCGGCGCATGGGCACCATGAAGGTGTGTTGAATGCTCTGGCGAAATTGAAGAAGCATCTACCATCGCACATTGATGTGATTGCGGGCAATGTGGGTACTTTTGAAGGTGCGCGAGATTTAATTGAGTTCGGCGCCGATGGCGTGAAGGTGGGCATCGGGCCAGGATCAATTTGCACCACACGAGTTGTTTCCGGCGCGGGTGTTCCGCAGATCACAGCTATTTCTGAAGCCGCGAAGGCGACGCGAGCCGCGGGTGTTCCGCTGATTTCCGACGGGGGTATTAAATATTCCGGCGATGTAACCAAGGCCATAGCTTCCGGCGCCGATGTAGTTATGATCGGCAGCCTACTTGCCGGCACTGATGAGAGTCCGGGCGAGACGATTTTGTATCAAGGCCGCACCTTTAAAAGTTATCGAGGTATGGGATCATTAGGCGCGATGTCGCAAGGTTCGACAGACCGTTACGGGCAAGAAGCGGGCGGCAAGTTGGTTCCTGAAGGGATTGAGGGCCGCGTGCCATACAAGGGACCTTTGTCCGAGATGGTTTATCAGTTGGTTGGTGGACTGAAGGCCGGCATGGGTTATTGCGGATGCGGCACGATTCCTGAATTGCAGGAGCGATCAAAGTTCCTGAAAGTTTCCATGGCTGCGCTGCGTGAGAGCCATGTGCATGACGTGATCATCACTAAAGAAGCGCCGAATTATCGAGTGGAATAACTTTTGCTTATGAAGAAAATATATGTGGCCGTTACGGCCGGATTGCTTGCCGTTGCGGCGTTTAGTATTGCAGCGGACTCGCCGAAGAAAATTGAGTTGCCGCCGCCATTTCATACGAAGTCTTCGACCAACCGGGCGCAAGTGATTCCGCGTCCCGATGGCGCGCAGTTGACTTTACCACCAGAATTTAAGATTGAAGAGTATGCCACAGGAGGGTTTGAGCGGCCCCGGTTTATGCTAGCCGCCCCGGGTGGAGAGATTTTGTTAAGCGACACAGTGCCGAACGGTACTGTGTTCGTCCTGACCGATAAGAAGAAGGCTTTCAAAGCGGACGAAGAACGCAAGAAGTTGATCACGGGATTGGATCGCCCCTACGGCATGGCTTGGTGGAAGGACTATCTGTACGTTGCTGAAGCGACCAGCGTGAAGCGCTATAAGTTCGACAAAGCCGCAGTGACGGTTGGCGCGGGCGAGGAGGTTGTCAGCTTGAAGGATTTCGGTAAAGGACATACCACTCGTTCCATCTTGTTTGATAAGAAGGGCCAGAAGATGTACATCACGGTCGGTTCGGAATCGAACGTGGCGCCCGGAGAAGACCCGCATCGCGCGGCGATCAATCGCTACAATCCGGATGGAAGTGGCCATGAGATACACGCTTCCGGTGTGCGCAACGTGATTGGATTCCGCTATTATCCTGGAACCGAAGACATGTGGGCCGCGGTGCAGGAGCGCGATGGTTTGGGCGACGATCTGGTACCCGACTACTTCACTAAGATCAAGAAGGGCGGCTTTTATGGCTGGCCTTATTCTTATATCGGGCCGAACGAAGATCCTCGCAACAAAGATATGAAGCCGGAACTTGTGAAGTCGACGATTACACCCGACCTGCCTTTGGGCGCGCACGTGGCAGTGCTGGACGCGCTGTTCTACACAGGCAAGCAGTTCCCGGCGAAGTATCGCGGCGGAGCGTTTCTGGCCTTGCACGGTTCGTGGAATCGTTCCATGCGCGTTGGTTATTCGGTGGTGTTCATTCCGTTCAAAAATAAAATGCCCGCGGGCGATAAAGAAGATTTCCTGAACGGTTGGATGCTGGCTCCCGATAAGCGCGAAGTTTGGGGACGGCCGGTTGGCCTGTTCCAATTGCCAGATGGCAGTTTGCTTGTGTCTGAAGATGGTGGAAACAAGATTTGGCGTATTTCCTACAAAGGTTAATACTCGTCTTCTATTGCGTTTTGGTGATGGAGGCCGCCCCGCAAACGGGACGGCCTTTTTCACATAAATTGCATTTGAAGGTTGTGCCGCAGTGTGTTGCGTGCCATGCGGGTGTTGTGGGCAGCACAAAGGCGTCGGACAATAATCTGCCGAAGGTGGAGGTGTGCGCCAAGTGTCATGCTTCGTCCGAGGTTAAGCAGCCTGCAACGCTTGTGGTAATCAAATTCAACCACCAACTGCATTTGAAATTCGGCAATGTGGCGCCGCTACTTGCCGCGGCTATGGATAAGAAGACTTACCTGTCGAAGCCTGGGTATGCGCGGCGTCATCTGAATGGGACGAATGCTTGTGGCGCGTGTCATCGGGGGATGGAGGAGTCCGAGGCGTTGGTGGGAAAGACTGCGTTTCCGGCAATGGCGGATTGCCTGGTATGTCACACGAAGATCGATCCTCCGTTTACCTGTGAGAAATGCCACGATGCGAAGGCGGAGTTACGGCCATCGAATCATTCTCCGGACTTCTTGGATGCTCATAACCGGAAGAACCATACGTGGGATAAGGAAAGTTGTGCGGTGTGCCATGGCGTGCGGTTTACTTGCTTGGGGTGCCATTGAAGACGGCCACATTGGTATGACGGCGAATCAAGTTTTATTACAACACAAGGGCAAATTCTTCCCGGATAGCCCGTCCTTTTAGGCTTTCGTCGGCCAAGGTTCGATTGCCCTCTAGAACCATTTCGGCCGCTTCTTGAAGATTATGCCTGGCTTCTTCAAGAGTCGCCCCTTGAGTGTTGGCTCCAGGCAGTTCCTCAAGGTATGCCACCTAACCTTCAGGAATTTTCATGAAAACAGACGTTAGTTTCATTGTGAACTCGCTTCTATTTTACTATCTCGTTTCGAGACTAGCATTCCTGATGAGCGAGAATCGTTGAATTTAGTAATGCTTTTAACACCTGAGCAGGAAGTCCTTGTGGGCCGCCCGCCGACCACGGGTCGGCCCCACTATTCTATGCCGGGCAGCCGACTAGCGGCTTTCCAATCAACCGCAAACCAATACGAAACCCGCCGCTTCTTGCTGGTCTGCACCAGCGCACGGTGGCCTGTTGACGGATTAGAAGCTTATTTAGTTGCCCAACAATTTCAACGATCGAATGCACATGCAGCGCTTCATCGGTCTTGATGCCGAGTCCGCCCGCGCCGGTATTGATCAGCTTCGCCGTGATGATTTTGTGAATCCCGGACCCGTTCGAAAACCGCAATTCGAGACTCATCGGCATCGTGGGAATACGTTCAACGGCGCGCTGGGCTTCGAATAGTCTTTGACCCATGTATGCTATCTCGGTTCGAGCCGTCGAAGTATGAGGGAAAACTGCTCTCTCGAAAACTCGTAGCTCCCCTTAGTTTTGCGTTACTATAACCCTTTCGCCCGTCGTTGATTGAACGGACGTCGAGTGATCGGACGATGAGGAGTTGTGAATTGCAAACAGACATCTTGGCGGGAAAGACCGCGTTAGTTACTGGTGGGGGCAGAGGCATTGGGAAGGCTATCGCGCATCGCTTGGCGGGGGCTGGGGCCAATGTGGTGATCGCCAGCCGCAAGCTGGAGAACCTGGAAGCAACCGCTCATGAGTTTCATGATCTGCCTGGAAAGACGGCTGCTTTTGCTTGCCATGTTGGGCGTAAGAGCGACCTGGAAGGACTAATTGGTTTCACTGAAAAGATGTTTGGGCCGGTGGACATCTTGGTGAATAATTCGGCGACGAATATTGGCCAGGGACCGGCGCTCGACGTTAGTGATGAGGCCATTCTGAAGACCCTCGAAGTAAACGTACTGGCGGCGCACCGTTTGATCAAGCTGACAGTTCCGAAGATGATTGAGCGAGGTAGTGTCGGTTCGGTGATCAACGTCGCGTCGATTGCCGGATTGAGGCCGCAGCCGCACGGGCTTGTCTACTCGTTCACCAAGGCCGGATTGATCATGATGACGCGAGTGTGGGCGGTTGAGTTTG
>JAYVXT010000343.1:0-6541 GCA_043785065.1 Bryobacterales bacterium
ACCAATAGCGTATTAAAGGACATGACTAAGGCCAAGGTTGAGCAGTTCGAGGTTGCCTCGAACGACCTGGAAGGCGCTTTAGTGATGGCCGATGTGGTCGATCAGGAAACCGGTGAAATTCTGGTGGAAGCTAACCAGGAGTTGACTGCTACCCTGCTGACCAAGCTGATGGATGCTGGCGTCACCAAGTTGGAGCTGTTCTTCCCTGAGCGCGACGATGTGGGCACCGTAATTTCAGCCACATTACGCAAGGATCCGATCAAGACGCAGAACGACGCTCTGCTTGAAATTTACCGCAAGCTGCGCCCGGGCGATCCGCCGACCGTCGATACAGCCACATCGCTCTTTCAGGGCATGTTCTTCGATGCGCGCAAGTATGATTTGTCGCGCGTCGGGCGCATGAAGTTCAACATTAAGTTGCACGATCAGGCTGACTACGCTCCTGCCGCCTACAAGGCTGATCCTGCTTACAGCGAAAAGAATCCGCTGGATCGCCGTACGCTTGATGGCGACGATTTTGTTGCCACAATCCGCTACCTGCTGCGCCTGCGCAAGGGTATAGGCTTAGTTGACGACATCGATCACTTGGGCAACCGCCGTGTCCGCGCCGTTGGCGAACTGCTGGAAAATCAGTTCCGCATCGGCTTGGTCCGCATGGAGCGGGCGATCAAGGAAAAGATGTCCGTGTATCAGGAAATGTCGACAGCAATGCCGCATGACCTGGTGAACGCGAAGCCTGTGATGGCCGCGATCCGCGAATTCTTCGGGTCGAGCCAGCTTTCGCAATTCATGGATCAAACCAATCCTCTGTCAGAGATCACGCACAAGCGCCGTCTATCGGCCCTTGGACCTGGAGGTTTGTCGCGAGAGCGCGCCGGCTTCGAAGTCCGCGACGTGCATCCGACTCACTACGGCCGCATCTGCCCGATTGAGACGCCTGAAGGTCCGAACATCGGTTTGATTTCCTCGCTATCCTGCTTTGCGCGCATCAATGAGTATGGCTTTATTGAAAGCCCCTACCGGCGTGTAATTGAAGGCGTGGTGGTGGACGAAGTTAAAGTATCCAATCCTGGTGATACTCACACTAAAGTCAACCAGGTTATCACTCGTCCGGAAATGGAAAAACTCAATGGGGGGATCAAGACAGGCAAGCAGCCAGCTGAATTCGAAGCCCATTGCGACTACCTATCAGCTTGGGAAGAAGACAAGTACATCATCGCTCAGGCGAACATCAAGCTTGATCCGGTGGGTAGAATTACCGACGATCTGGTGAACGCCCGGCAGCAGGGCAACTTCGTTCTGATTCATCGTGAAGAAGTGCAGTACATGGACGTCAGCCCGAAACAGCTTGTTTCGGTGGCCGCCAGCTTGATTCCGTTCCTTGAAAACGATGATGCGAATCGCGCCTTGATGGGCTCGAACATGCAACGCCAGGCTGTACCGCTGCTACGCGCCGAAGCTCCTTTCGTGGGCACCGGCATGGAGCGTGTTACGGCTCGCGATTCCGGCGCCGTGGTTATCTGCAAACGTGCTGGGATTGTGGATTCGGTGGATAGCGAACGCGTCATTGTCCGTGTGGACGGCTCCTCCGCCCATGAAGGACAGATGTCGCGCGAAGTCGGATCGGACATTTATACACTGATCAAGTTCAAGCGATCGAACCAGAACACTTGTATCACCCAGAAGCCAATTGTGGCTTTGGGGCAGCGAGTTAAGAAGGGCGACGTGCTGGCCGATGGTCCTTGCACCGAGTTGGGCGAGTTGGCTCTTGGACGCAACGTGCTGGTGGCCTTCATGCCATGGCGCGGATATAACTTTGAAGACGCAATCGTGGTCTCCGAAAAGCTCGTAAAGGAAGACTACTACACCTCGATTCACATTGAAGAGCTGGAAGTTGAATCCCGCGATACCAAGCTGGGACCGGAGGAAATCACCCGGGATATTCCAAATATCTCCGAAAGCTTCCTGCGAAACCTGGATGAAAGCGGCATTATTCGCATCGGCGCAACGGTAAAGCCGGGCGACATTCTTGTAGGTAAAGTAACGCCTAAGGGTGAAACGCAATTGACGCCGGAAGAAAAACTTCTGCGCGCCATCTTCGGAGAAAAAGCGGGCGACGTAAAAGACGCTTCGCTCTACTGCCCTCCTGGGATGGAAGGCACTGTTGTCGATTGCAAAGTGTTCGCCCGTAAGGGAACCGAGCTTGATGAACGGTCGAAGCAAATTCTGGAAAATCAAGTTGCCAAGCTGCATCGCAACTTGGAAGATGAAAAGCGCATTCTGAATGACGAACGCGCCAAACGTCTCACCAAAGAAATAGACGGCCAGGAAATTCTGGCTGATCTACACGACGAAAAGACCAATAAGAAGCTGGTCTCCAAAGGCGCCTTCATGAACCGCGAGATGGTAGAATCGCTGCGCGGTCGTGACTTGAAGCGTGTGCGATTGAAGGACAAGAATCCGCGGCTGCCCGAGATCATTGATGAAATCGAAGAGATGACCTCGCGCCAGATTGCGGTGCTTGAAAAGATCACGGAAGAAAAGACGGCCAAACTTCGCAAGGGCGATGAACTGCCTCCGGGCGTCATCAAGCTGGTGAAGGTCTACATTGCCATGAAGCGCAAGCTGAGTGTTGGCGATAAGATGGCCGGTCGCCACGGTAATAAGGGTGTTATTTCCCGCATCGTGCCGGAAGAAGATATGCCGCACTTGGCCGACGGTACGCCGGTTGAGATCGTGCTAAATCCCCTGGGCGTTCCTTCGCGTATGAACGTCGGTCAGATTCTGGAAACGCATTTGGGCTGGGCGGCAAAGCACTTGGGCTTCCATTTCGCAACGCCAGTATTTGACGGCGCGACCGAAGTGGACATCAAGAAGATGTTGGTTAAGGCTGATCTGCCAACTTCCGGAAAAGTGCGGTTGCTTGACGGCATGTCGGGCCTGTTGTTTGAACAGCCAGTGACGGTGGGCTACATCTATATGTTGAAGCTATCGCACTTGGTTGACGATAAAATCCACGCCCGCTCCATCGGGCCGTATTCTCTCATTACCCAGCAGCCGCTGGGCGGCAAGGCTCAATTCGGCGGACAACGTTTCGGCGAAATGGAAGTATGGGCCCTTGAAGCTTACGGAGCTGCTTATGTGCTGCAGGAATTGTTGACGGCGAAGTCGGACGACGTTTATGGCCGCGCGAAGATTTACGAGGCCATTGTTAAAGGCGAGGCGGCAGCCGAACCTGGCGTTCCCGAATCGTTCAACGTGCTCATTCGCGAACTGCAGTCCTTGTGTCTTGATGTTGAATTAATGAAGAAGCCCCGCGAAGTGATTGACACTGCGCTGGCGGCGGACTAAGGAGGAAGTTGAGCGATGATGTATAGATCTTCCCCATATGATCGCGCGAACCTGATTGCGGATTTTGATTCAATCCGTATCAGTCTCGCCTCTCCGGAAAAAATTCGAAGCTGGTCTCACGGCGAAGTAACCAAGCCCGAGACCATTAACTACCGTACGTTTAAGCCAGAGCGAGACGGTCTATTCTGCGCCCGTATCTTTGGACCTATCGCCGATTGGGAATGCTTGTGCGGCAAATATAAGCGCATGAAGCATCGCGGCGTTATCTGCGACAAGTGCGGCGTTGAAGTTACCTTGTCTCGTGTGCGCCGCGAACGCTTGGGCCACATCGAACTGGCCAGCCCCTGTTCGCACGTGTGGTTCTTCAAGGGGTTGCCCAGCCGTATCGGGTACCTGCTTGACATCACATTGCGCGAGCTGGAACGCGTGCTTTACTTTGAGGCCTACGTTATTGTCGATCCGGGCGAAGTTGCCGAAATCAGCGCCGGTGAAGTAATCACCGACGAACGCAAACGCCAGTTGGACGTCGATTTCCACGGTAAATATACAGCCATGATGGGCGCCGAAGGCATTAAAGACCTGCTGCGCAAAATGGACGTTGAGTCTCTCTCGATCATGATTCGAGAGAAGATGAAGACGGAGCAGTCGGCGCAAAAGAAGCTGAAGTATGCGAAGCGTTTGCGCGTGGCGGAAAGTTTCCGCAAGTCCGCCAACAAACCCGAATGGATGATTCTGGACGTCATTCCAGTCATTCCGCCGGAACTGCGTCCATTGGTCCCGCTCGATGGCGGCCGTTTTGCAACGTCCGATTTAAACGATCTCTATCGCCGCGTGATCAACCGCAACAACCGGTTGAAGAAGTTGATGGAACTGCACGCGCCCGACGTGATCGTCCGCAACGAAAAGCGCATGCTGCAGGAAGCTGTCGACGCATTATTCGACAACGGCCGCCGTGGCCGCGTGCTTCGTGGCGCAAACAATCGGCCACTCAAGTCGCTCTCCGATACGCTTAAGGGTAAGCAGGGCCGCTTCCGGCAGAACTTGCTCGGAAAGCGCGTCGATTACTCCGGCCGTTCGGTTATCGTGGTTGGCCCGGACCTCAAGTTGAACCAATGCGGCTTGCCGAAGAAGATGGCCTTGGAATTGTTCAAGCCCTTCATTTATCATCGCTTGGAACAGCGTGGCCATTGCACCACTATCAAACAAGCTAAAGAATTAGTAGAGCAGCAGGATCCGGTAGTTTGGGACATCCTCGAAGAGGTTATTCGCGACCATCCAATCCTTCTTAATCGCGCGCCCACACTTCACCGCTTAGGCATTCAGGCCTTTGAACCGGTGCTGGTGGAAGGCAAGGCGATAAAGCTGCATCCGCTGGTTTGTACCGCCTTCAACGCCGATTTCGATGGCGATCAGATGGCCGTGCACATTCCGCTATCGCCCGAAGCGCAGATTGAAGCTACAACTTTAATGTTGTCTTCAAACAACATTCTGTCTCCGGCGCACGGCGCGCCTATAGCCATTCCTTCGCAGGATATGGTGTTGGGCTTGTACTACTTAACTAAAGCTGTCCCGGGAACCAAGGGCGAAGGCAAGAAATTCGCTTCCATTGATGATGTGCTAATTGCTCTTGAAATGGGTGAAGTGGAAACGCTTACGCCTATCAAGCTGCGCTACACCGGCCGCGTGCTCGAATTGGGCAAGGCGTTCGATAGCCAGAACATCATGCACACTGAACCTGTGCAGTATGACAAAGCCGACATGGATACTTCCGTGGGCCGCGTTATTCTGAACGACGTTCTGCCCGACGACATGCCGTTTATCAACGGCCTGCTGAAGAAGAAGGGTCTAACGCAGATGGTGCATTATTGCTACCTGCGCTTCGGCCTGCACGTCACCGTCAAAATGTTGGATGAAGTGAAGGCTCTTGGGTTCCTGTACGCAACCCGCGCCGGCATCTCCATCGGCATCGACGACATGGTGGTGCCTAAGCAGAAAGCAACGCTGGTGAAAGAGGCCGAGAAGCTGGTTATTGAAGTTCAGAACCAGTATCAGGAAGGGGCCATCACGCAGCGGGAACGCTACAACAAGATCATCGAAATCTGGTCCAAAGTTACCGACCGCGTCTCTGAAGAGATGTTCAAGGTGATGGAGGAAGACGACCGTACGGGCCGTTATCTCAACCCGATTTACATCATGGCCGACTCCGGCGCCCGCGGATCGAAACAACAGATTCGCCAGCTTTCCGGTATGCGCGGATTGATGGCCAAGCCTTCGGGCGAAATCATCGAAACACCGATTACCGCGAACTTCCGTGAAGGGTTGAACGTGCTGCAGTACTTCATCTCCACTCACGGCGCGCGTAAAGGTTTGGCCGATACCGCTCTTAAGACCGCCGATTCCGGCTACCTCACCCGCCGACTGGTGGACGTGGCGCAAGACGTTATTGTCACCGATACCGATTGCGGAACGATGGACGGAATTTACGTTGAGCCAATCATCGAATCGGGCGAAATCATTGAACCGTTGCGCGACCGTATTGTGGGCCGCGTGGCGCTTGAAGATCAGTTGGACTTCGAGAACAACATCATCGTAAAGGTGAATCATGAAATCACCGAAGAACTGGCTTCCGCTATTCAGGCAGCCGGTATCGAACGAGTGAAGATCCGCTCCGTGCTAACCTGCGAATCCAAACGCGGCGTTTGCCAACTTTGCTATGGCCGTAATCTGGCCACTGGTCGTTTGGTGGAACGTGGCGAGGCTTGCGGCGTTATCGCGGCGCAGTCCATCGGCGAGCCTGGAACGCAGCTTACCATGCGTACGTTCCACATCGGTGGCGCGGCAACCAGAGCCTCTGAACAATCGACGCAGGAAGCCCGCACCAACGGCTTCGTCAAGCATATCGGCATTCAGACAGTCCGTAACGCAAAGGGCGAACTGATCGCCATGAACCGTAACGGCATCCTGGCCGTTGTGGACGAAAAGAACCGCGAACGCGAACGTTACCAGGTAGTGTACGGCGCGCGTATTCTTTACGAAGAGAACCAGGCCGTTAAAGCCAACGAAAAGATGCTGGAATGGGATCCTTATACGTTCTCCATTCTGACCGAAGTCACTGGCGTGATTCACTTCAAGGATTTGATTGAAGGCGCCACGTTGACCGAACAGGTTGACGAAATCACCGGTATGTCGC
>JAYVXT010000344.1:0-6529 GCA_043785065.1 Bryobacterales bacterium
CTTTACGGTGCGCTTTAGTTCACCGTATTTTTAGACCAATTCCGCGCCCTGAGATTTTTCCCACTACCAGAAGTGTTTCTCGCGCGAAATCGGGCAAAACATCTATGCATTCACCAGCGCTTTGTAGGTTTCTTTGACTCAAAACAAACTAGTTACGCAATTCAGTCGTTTTGTCATTTCCCTCATATGATAGAAATTGAACAGAGACATGAGCATTCCAATCGACCATGGATAATAACATCGGACCGGTACTAACAGGTGAGGAATTGTAATGCGATGTCTTATCGCGGAAGAAGCTAATTCCATTAATAGTCTTGTGGGCCGTTGCACCTTGCTATCATGCACCTAATGTTCAAATCCGCGCACTTGGTCTCATTGGCTCTGGTCCTCTCAACGCTGCACGCCCAGCCGCTCAACCCCATGCTATGGCAAAACATGCGCTGGCGCAACATCGGACCTTTCCGCGGCGGCCGCACCGTTGGGGCCACCGGCGTTCCCAGCCAACCTAATGTCTTCTATATCGGCGTCAACAACGGCGGCGTCTGGAAAACCAACGACTACGGCCGTACCTGGAAACCTATTTTTGATTCGCAGCCCACAGGCTCGATCGGCGACATCGCCGTCTCTCAATCCAACCCCAACATCATTTACGCCGCCAGCGGCGAAGGTCTCCAACGCCCCGATCTCTCAGTCGGTGATGGTGTCTACAAATCCACCGACGGGGGAACCTCCTGGCGCAACATGGGCCTGCGCGACGCGCAGCAACTTGCCTCAATCATCGTCGATCCAACCGATCCCAACCGTATCTTCGTCGCCGCCCTCGGCCACCCCTACGGAGCCAATAACGAGCGCGGGGTCTATCGTTCGCTAGACGGTGGCGAGACCTGGCAACGTGTCCTATACAAGGACGAAAACACCGGCGCGATCCAAGTCGCTTTCGACCCGAAGGATCCGCAAACTATCTACGCCGACCTGTGGGCCGCCCGTCAAGGTCCATGGGAAAACGGCGCTTGGACCGGTCCCGGTAGCGGCTTATTCAAATCCACCGACGGCGGCGCCACCTGGAATCAACTCTCGAAGGGCCTGCCCACCTTCGCGCAAGGACTTGGCCGCATCGGCTTTGGCATCGCCGAAAGCAATCCGAAAATTATTTACGCAACCGTTGAAGCCAAGGACGAATTCGGCGGCATTTACCGTTCCAACGATGCCGGCCAAACGTGGCGCCGCTTAACCGGCGATGGCCGCCTGTGGGGGCGCGGCTCCGATTTCGCCGAAGTCCGTCCCCATCCGCAAGACCCCGAAATAGTATACTTAGCCAATACGGGATCTTATGTTTCCACCGACGGAGGCAAGACTTTCAAAGGCTTTAAAGGCGCGCCCGGCGGCGACGATTATCATCGCATTTGGATCAACCCTAACCGGCCCGAGGTGATGCTGGTGGCCGCCGATCAGGGCGCAATCGTCACAGTCAACGGCGGCGAAACCTGGAGCTCCTGGTACAACCAGGCCACTGCGCAGTTTTACCACGTCAGCACGGACAATCAATTTCCTTATTGGGTTTATGGCGGTCAACAGGAAAGCGGCTCCGCCGGCGTGGCAAGCCGCGGCGATTATGGGGCCATCACTTGGCGCGATTGGCGCACTGTCGGCGCCGAAGAATACGGCTACGTCGCGGCCGACCCGCTTGACCCAAACATCCTCATCGGCGGCAAGCTAACCCGCTTCGATAAACGCACGGGCCAAGTGCAAAACATAGCCCCGGAGCCCGTGCGCCGAGGCAGTTACCGTTTCCTGCGCACCGCCCCTGTGCTTTTTTCGACCGTCGATCCGCATGTTCTCTACTACGCCGGTAATGTGCTGTTCAAGACAACAACTGGGGGAAAATCCTGGCAAGTGATCAGTCCGGACTTGAGCCGGGAAAAGAATAGCGTGCCCGCGAGCATCGGCATTTATCGCGACTCATCCATGGAAACCATGCGCCGCCGCGGGGTGATCTATACAGTAGCCCCCTCGTTCAAAAACGTAAATACGATTTGGGCCGGAACTGACGACGGCCTGATACATATAACTCGCGATGGAGGGCGTAAGTGGACCAATGTTACTCCGCCCGAACTTACAAGCTGGAGTAAGGTGTCGCTGATGGAGGCCTCGCACTATGATGACGAAACCGCTTACGCGGCGATAAACCGCTTCCGTTTAGACGACCTCCGTCCGCACATTTACCGCACCCACGATAGTGGTAAGACATGGAAACGGATCGTAAACGGCATTCCCGAAAACGAAGTAGTGAACGCGGTGCGCGAAGATCTCAAGCGTAAAGGCATGCTTTACGCCTCAACCGAACGGTCTATCTATTTCACCCTGGACGACGGGGAAAACTGGTTGCCTTTGCGCCTGAATATGCCCGCGACATCGGTTCGTGACATCGTGGTCCATGAAGACGATCTGGTCGCGGGCACCCACGGGCGATCATTCTGGATTCTCGACGACCTAACACCGCTCCGCCAACTTAACGTAATTGTCGCGGCCGCCGGCGACCATTTGTTCAAGCCGCAAGTCACCTACCGCGTGCGGCGCAGCGTCAATACGGACACCCCTATTCCGCCCGATGAGCCGATGGGCCAAAACCCTCCCGATGGGGCGATGATCGATTACATTCTCGACGCCGAAGCATACGGCCCACTTACTCTGGAGATTTTCGACGCCAAGCGCAAGTTAGTCCGCCGCTTCTCCAGCGCCGATAAGCCGGAAGGGATCGACGAGACAAAGCAAGCTTACCCAACATACTGGTTCCGCACTCCGCGCGCTCTTCCCACCAAAGCTGGCATGCAGCGTTTCGTTTGGGATCTTCACTACGCGTCCCCCGAAGGCTTCCCACGTACTTTTCCCATTTCAGCAATCTACCGCGACACGCCGAGCGAGCCCGAAGGACCCCTCGTTCCTCCCGGCGCGTATACCGTTCGATTGAGCGTGGGAACCAAGCAGATGGAGCAGCCGCTGGAGATCCGCATGGATCCTCGAGTGAAGGCGAGCGCCGCGGACATTCAAAAAATGTTCGACGCCTCGTACCGCTGTTATGACAATATCGCTAAGATCCGCGCCCTTCCGAAAAACGCGGAGTTGGACAAGTTAGCGGCGGATTTCCTGGAACTCATGAAGATCACCGAAGAAGCCGACGCTGCGCCAACGGCGCAGGCGATGGAAGCAATCATGAAATTGGACAAGGCGTTCAAGGAAAAGCTGGTTCGATGAACAGATTAACGTACAGGATTGCCCGAACCATCGAGCATTGAGCCCAACATCACCACCGATCCAAAGCTATCCTTTAAGTAGAAACTCAAGGAATATCCTTCTTCGGTTACCAACTTGAGATCTTCTCGAATGGGCAGTTCGCCAACCACTGTACCTTCAACCTTCTTGGCGCCGGGCCTCCAATTGGATCCATGATGCTCGTGATCATCGGGATTATCCTCGTAGATTTCCAGATCGTACTCGGCGATATCCACGAGATTCGCGCCGAGGAACACGTTTCCGATTCCAACAAATTTGTGAACAGGCCGCCATGACATGATGACGAATGATACACCCTGCGCGGGGCAGTAGCAAGGGCGAGTATCCTAAATGAGTAAATCAAGAACTTTCCCTTTCTTTCCGCCAAAAGGATGGCTCGGTGGCTTGGCACGGTGGGAAAGGGGAAACAAATGGGCCTTCACCGATGATTATTCAAACGGGCGGACTCGGCCAATCGGTGATGTTCATGGCTAACTCCGTTGGCGGCTTCAATCCTTTGAATGAGCACTTACAATGGACCGAGCCGCACAAGACCAGTTATCCTGAAAACGGCGGTTGAGTTGACATGAAAGACCCAGACTGCTTGAGGCAAAGGCAGTTCCGCGAGCGGCGTATTTCACCATTTAGTTGACACAACAACGCACCAGCCCCCGATGGCAATCGGGGGATTCCGCGATACTCGTCATTCGCTAATTTGTTAATTAACCAAGGCTAGGTTAGTGGCAGGAGGCCCGATTATCATCGGGGGCTGGCGAGATGCTAGAACAAATTCTAGAGCAGCATCCAACTGCCGTTTCCAGGGTTATGGGCTGAATGTCGCGATGCCTGTTTACGGGCCCGATGGAGTTTTAGTGATGTCGTCCGCTTATAGTGGCGGCTGGCAGGCTGTGCAGCTTACCAGACAGGGCGGCAAGATCGTTTCGAAATCGCTGTGGGAAATGAAAAAGAGGCGAGTCCATCACGGAAATCTGGTGCGGATCGGTGATGTGGTTTGCGGATCAAGCTGTGATTTTGGCCCGGCTCCACTTACAGCCGTGGAAGTGAAAACCGGCAAGGTGCTGTGGCAGGATCGCTCGTTCGCAAAAGCCGGCATCGTTTTGGTGGACGGCAAGGCAGTGCTGGTGGATGAAGACGGAGTGATGGGCTTGGTGCGTCTTACACCCGGTGGCTTGGAAGTGCTTAGCCGGTTTCAAGCAATGAACGGCCGCAGTTGGACTTCGCCGGCCAAAGTTGGAACTAAGCTCGACGTGCGGAACCGGGAAAAGATTGCGCCCTATAAATTGGAATAGCTACTTGGCCGCTTTCGGCTTTCGCTTGATGGTGGTCGTCGCCGGCTTAGTCACTTCGCCATCCACTAACAACCGGTCGTCATTTGAATACCAGGTTAACTTGCGGCCTTTTGTAGTGCCTTTCAAGCTATCCACATGGGTCGGATCGCCGCCCTCCAGAGTTACTTTCTCAATGCCCGTTTCATAAAGCGCCGTCTCACCGGTTGAGGTTCGGGTGCGCCCCTTGCCGCTCTGGAAGATACGCACCGCGCCTTCGGCCAGCGCGTGATCCAGCTGCGTTTCCTTCTCGGTCTTGTTGAACCAAGCCCGCAACTCGTTCGACTTTACGTTCATATCGGGCCGGTCCAGCACCACGTTCTGTTTGTAGATCGCCAACTTATCCACGTCGGAGTAAGTCATGGTTGCGGCTCGCACTTCAGTGAAGGTAGGCGAGGTTGCCTTAGGCTTAGGCTTCGTTTTCCCATCCTTGGATTTTTCATCTTTGCCTCTTTCGTCCTTGGCTTTGTCGAGGAAGCGGCTGAAGACCGAGCCCTGCGCGTCTAGCGTCTGCTTCTTACGATCAATGTCGATGCGATCCGCTTCAATCCTGTTGGACTCCTGCCACATCACGGCCTTACCTTCATACAGCACCTTATCGCGTTTATCGCGCGTAGTCATCTTGGCGGCGGTGGCTTGGGTTGGCTCGCCTGGCTCAAGCATCGACCCAGACTTCGGCTTCGCTTCGGGTTGACGCGTCGAGGTCACATTGCCCTCGGCCACCATATCGCCGGTCTTCTGATCCATGGTGATCTTGTCAGCCGTGGTTGCCCCTGTCGGATCCCATACGTTGGCCTTTCCGTCGAGGTGCACCATGTTCTCCGCCTGTTCCATGCGCGCCTTGGTGGCCCGCGCCTCGCGCGTTCCTTCCTTGTAGCGGAAATTGTCCCACTGCTCCAGCGTTTGCATCTGTCCGGTTTTGGGGTCGAACTTAGCGAGTAACTCCTGGCTTGAAGTTGTAATATCCGGCGTCGCTTCCTTCTTATCTTTCTTGGGTTCGCCTTTGGTAAAGGTAGTTACTTTGATGCTGTGGAAAGTCTCCAGTTGATTCTTGGCCGCGTATTCCATCTCAATGCGCTCGCCGTTCATCTTACGGTAGCGGTCCTCTGGCTTGTTGGGAATGAACTCGATCTCGCCCGGCGTGTGGGTGATTACGTTCCGGATCTCCTCGCCGCCGGGGCGCATCTTCAATTCCACCACTTCGCTTCTTAGAATGCGATTCGGCGGGAAGCTGGTAGCCGTCTTTACCGGCTTTGACATAACCACCGCGTGTCCGTTGGCTGTGGCGGAAGCCAGTTCGCTCTTGTTATCTTTTTCCAGCACATTGAACAGCATTTCGATGCGATCGGTTGTGACGTTCGTGTCGCCGGTGACAGCATGCGTGGCCAGGCTGGCGTTGGCCTCGCCGGTGATCCGCTCCACCACATTGCGCTTGCCGAAAACCATCTGCAACTTATCGGCGGCGTAATCCAACTTGCGCTTGGGCAAGGTATCGGAGCCGCTCGCCTTTTCCGCGTCCACTAATTTAATCTCTCCCTTGTCGAGAGTAACCACCGAAGGTCCGGCGGCGTTCAGCGTCATGTTGTCGCGCTTCATCTTGGCCCAAGGCCTCAGCAGCACCTTGGATTCTTTCTCAAGATAGACTGCCTCGCCGGATTCCACCTCCATATCTTTCGCGCCTTTGCCCGAGCCTTTCCAATGCAACAGCGCCTGGCTTTTCAGCTCAATCTGGTGCGCGTTAGGATCGTAAACCGCTCCGACGGCATGCCCATAACCGCGGTCGAATTCAAAGCGCGTCAGCCGATCGGTTACTGCTGTTTGGCCCTGCGTATCGAACCGCACGCCGGAGGAGTGAATCTTCAAGATGCGGCTCGAGGGAAGCGCTTCGCCGGTCTTATCGGGATTAGTTTTCA
>JAYVXT010000345.1:0-6519 GCA_043785065.1 Bryobacterales bacterium
GTGGCTTCGAGGGCTGCCGCCAGGTTTACAAAGGGCGGGCAGATGGCTATGTCGCAATGGTTGGACGCCGCCACCATGGGCAGGAATTTTTCAAAAAAAACTTTTGTTTCCGCCGGAGTTTTGTACATTTTCCAGTTGCCGGCCATCATTGGTTTGCGCATGTTCTGTTTCTATTTTTCTCACTTTCAAGGATTTGATTACTGAATTTGTGCAAGAAAGCTTTCGCCCTTGCCAATCTTTACGTAGAAATTTTCGGCAACTGTTTGGCCGATGTCGGAAAGGGTAGCCCGCAGACCTAGGTTCACGCCTTTCTTTGCGGATGGGCCGAACACGAGCAAGGGAACATACTCGCGGCTGTGATCGGTTGACGGCGTGGTGGGGTCGCAGCCGTGGTCGGCGGTGAAAATCACTAAATCGGATGGGGCGAGTTTGGCCTCCAGTGAAGGTAGCCAGGCATCGGCTTCTTCAAGGGCTTTGGCATAACCTTCCACATCGTTGCGATGGCCGAAAAGCTGATCGAAGTCTACCAGGTTCACATAGATTAGGCCCGTGGAAGTGTCGTTCATGGCTTCCAGCGTCTTCTGCATCCCATCGGCGTTCGATTTGGTTTTGTCGTACTCGCGAATGCCGCGGCCAAGGAAGACGTCGAATATTTTTCCGATGCTGTGGATGGTCACGTTCGCTTCGGCCAGTTGGTCCAGCAGCATCCCTCTTGGCGGTGGCACGGCGTAATCCTTGCGATTAGAAGTGCGCACGAAATGGCCAGGTTCGCCGGTGAAAGGTCGCGCGATGACGCGGCCAACTTCGCGGTCGCCTTGCAACATTTCGCGGGCGATTTCGCAAATCTTATAGAGCTCCCATACTGGAATTACGTCTTCATGGGCGGCAATCTGAAATACGCTATCGGCGGAGGTGTAAACGATGGGTGAGCCGGTACGGATATGTTCTTCGCCCAATTCCTTGATGATTTCCGTTCCGGAGGCAGCTTTGTTGCCAAGGCTTGCGCGGCCGATTTTGTCCTCGAATTCTGCAATCCATTCCTTGGGGAAGCCGTTCGGATGGACAGGGAAGGGAAGGTCTAAATGAATGCCCACCATTTCCCAATGGCCGGTAGTGGTGTCTTTGCCTGGAGATGCCAGTGTGCAGCGGCCGTAGTTGGCGACGGGCGCGGCGGCTGGCGGAATACCCCGCAGCGGTTTGATATTTCCCAAGCCAAGCCGCGCGAAATTCGGCAGATTCAGCGGCCTTAGCTTGGCTATATTGCCGAGGGTATCGCTGCCGGCGTCGCCATAACTTGCCGCATCGGGCATTTCCCCGATCCCAACGCTATCAAGAACAATCCAAATAATTCGCCCGAAAGCCATGGTTACTCCGCCGTCTTTTCATCCAGGATTTGCTGGATGCGATCACTTAAAACATTCACGAAACTTTCGGGCGCGAAGCCGTTCATGCGGCTGGCAACGTCGCCGTTCTTGTTGAAGATGATGGTGGTGGGGATGGAAGTCACATTCAGCAATCGTGACAGACCGCTTTCAAAATACACTTGCTTCGACCACTTTTGCGAATTAAGGAAAGGCTCGACCAGTGAGGGGTCCTCATCGGTGGCGATGGCTAGAAATATAACGTCGTCACGACCGTTGAATCGTTTCTTCACCTGTTCATATAAAGGATGCTGAGTACGGCAGGGTCCGCACCATGTGGCCCAGAAATCCATGATCACCACTTTGCCTTTGAGCGAAGCCAGGCTAACTTTAAGGCCACTTACGCCTGGCAGAACATAGCGCATGGCTTCGGTTTCAAGGGCGTTGGGGTCGATGGCCTGGAACTTGGCTTTCTTCGCGGCCTTGATCTCAACGGCTCGATCGAGGGCGATGATTAGCTTGTCCCCGGCTCCGGCTTCAGAGGGGTGGGCTTTCCGCCAAGTTTCCCGAACCAACTTCAGATCGCGTTCGCGCTCAGAATCGTTGGCGGCAAGAGCATAGCCGAGGGCAAAGCTTTCGGTAGCTTCAATGAATTTATTCAATTTGGCTAGCCAGCGGCCTTGTTCCCTAGCCGCTTCAGCGGAGGCATTCACGGTGAAGCTAGCCTGACAAAGCTTTAATGCCTCATCTGTTTGCCCCATATTACCGACGGCGCGCGCTTGGAATACGAGCGCTCTACCGATGCCTTGATCGAGTTCAGCCCGTTGCTGCCAACGAAGTGGTTCGCCGCCCTGCTTAGGTTCCAAGTTACGAAGCACCTTTTCAAAACGCTTTGCGTGTGTCAAAGCCGTGGCGGCGGCATCCTTGTTGTCGGTTGCAAGCAAGGCCCGCGTGGTAAATTCCAGCGCCTGCATATCGTCGGGATCGATCGCCAGCACTCGCGAGCCGAACTTGACCAGGCGAACATTATCCTTTAACTCAATCGCGCCCCGGAAAAGCGTTCGTTCCACTTCGGCTTTTTGGGAGGAGCCTGGAAACTTTTTCAAGTGAGCTTCAAGAGCCCGCATAAACTCTGGTGTGGAATTGCCTGCTTCGGCGACTCTGGAGCGCAAGTCGTCCTGGTCTGCCTGGGGCGATTGTTGGCCCAGCGAGAGCGCCGCAGTTAGTAAGAATGCCGATAGAAATTTCATTTGCTCTCCGCTGGAGGCGCCGCGCCTTGCGCTCTGAAGTTGGCGGCCATTTGGGCCGCTCGGTCTCGCGCGATATTCAGGTATACGTCGTTCTTCGCTACACGGTCCAACATTTTCAGAAACTGCTTGGGAGCCACGATTCGTTTCCGTTCCACTATCGCCTGCAATTGGAGAAGAGCTTGATTAACTCCTAGCCGGTCGAACCGGGCCGCCCTTTCAAGGTTCTGGAGCGCCTGCTCGCTTTCCACGATCCGTTCCATGAAATCTTGCAAGGTTTGGGCGTCGGCATTTTGCGAATAATTGAACTTTACTTCGTGCCTGGTTGGGCCATCTTCGTAGACATAAGCTTTTTCGCCCATCCGCGCTACTGGTAATCCGCTTTCTAGAGGCTTCGTGAAATTGCCCAGCTTTTCCGCTTGCGCGAAAATCATGTCCGCATCGGACTTTTCGAGTTGCAGTTTTTGCGGTTCCTCGTCCTTTGTTTCGCGATATTCCACAGCGCCATCGCGCATGACGATTACGCCGACCCATTCGGGCTTCGATCCTGGGAACAATTTGGAATAGTGAATGCGCGGTTCGGCGAATACAGACGCTGCCGCGAATAGTAACAACAGGTATTTCATCGCACCGCTCCCATGGAGGTTCCAGCTATCCTTAGTTCCGTGCTGCGGTGCGTGGCATGGCAGATGGCTACGGCTAAAGCGTCGGAGGCATCTTCGGATTCAAAGACCGTGTCTTGGCCTAGCATGGAGCGCACCATCATTTGAACCTGCTGTTTTTCCGCACGGCCATAACCTACTACATTGCTTTTCACTGTGAGGGCTGAATATTCACCG
This sequence comes from Bryobacterales bacterium, assembly GCA_043785065.1. GTDB lineage: Bacteria > Acidobacteriota > Terriglobia > Bryobacterales > Bryobacteraceae > JANXSF01. Next base: position 3,448 of record JAYVXT010000345.1, read on the forward strand.
ACATGCATGCCCGTTTCGCCGAGTACAAAAAAAACTGCTCCGCGCACATGGGCCAGTTTAATGGCAGTCTTGGTGTTGGCGGCATGGAACACTTCTTCCACCGCCGCTTCATCCGGTTGATGTTCCGTGAGGATATCCCGCAACCGCCTGCCAATAATGCCGATGCGATGGGCGAAAGGGTCTTTAGGGCTGGTGCGGATAACGCCGGAGATTATCAGCCGGTGCTTGGACCCATCACTTTCCACAACGCCGAAACCGGTGCGCTCACTCCCGCAATCAATCCCAAGTACGCGCATTCGGTTGCCTCTAGTAATCAATTTACCCGTTAGCCATTGCTTCAAGCTCGCTGTCGTCGATCTCGAAATTGGCGTACACTTTTTGGACGTCATCGTGATCTTCCAGCGCTTCATGCAGTTTCAGCATTGCGATGGCGGGCTTGCCTTCCAACTTTACGGTATTTTTCGGCAACATGGCGATGTCCGCCGAAACAGTTGGAATGTTGGCCTTGCCGAGCGCGGTGATCATTGCGTAATGCGATTCAGGAGCGGAGATCAGCTCCCAAACGTCGCCTTCGTTGCGAACGTCATCGCCACCGGCATCGAGAGCGATATCGGTCAACTTTTCTTCGGTAGCCTTGTCTATTTCAATCACGATTAATGATTTGCGTTCGAACATCCAACCGACGCTGCCCACTTCGCCCATGTTGCCGCCGTACTTACCGAACATGTGGCGAACTTCGCTGACGCTGCGGTTCTTATTATCGGTGGCGACAGAAACCATGACGGCCGCGCCGCCTGGGCCGTAGCCTTCGTACATCATTTCGTCGATTTGCCCGCCCTCCAGTTCACCCGTGCCGCGCTTGATCGCTTTTTGGATGTTGTCGTTCGGCATGGAGACGCCTTTGGCGGCGGCAATTGCCGTTCGCAAGCGCGGGTTGCCGTCGGGATCGCCTCCGTTACGCGCCGCAATGGAGATTTCCTTGATGATGCTGGTGAAAATCTTACCGCGCTTGGCGTCTGTGGCGGCTTTTTTGTGCTTAATTGTTGCCCATTTACTGTGACCGGACATTCAAACCTCAACTTGGAAAGGAGCGCTATGATTTCGTGCGAAACCTCTTATCAGGATATCAGATTGGGTTGAAAAACCGGGAAGGGATGGTTGTATAGATGGTTGTAATCGTTGCGTTTCGTTGTGTCTCCCGTTTCGGGGCAACGCGTCCTGGGGGCCGCTCGTCCACGAGGCGTGAGCCTTATTAGTAGCATGGGGTGGTGGTTACTCTTGAGGAAATTACTTTGATTCATGCTCCGCGCGAACGTTGCTTTGATTTGGCGCGTAGCGTTGAGGTGCACTTATTGGGCAATACTCATTCCGGAGAGCAGGCTGTGGCGATGGGCGGAGTCACCTCGGGGCTACTCGGCCTTGGGCAGAGTGTGACTTGGCGAGCCACGCATCTTTTTGTGCGGCAATCTTTGACCAGTGCGATTACGGCGATGAAGCCCCCCGAGTCTTTTCAGGATTCCATGACTGACGGAGCGTTTCAGTTCATGCAGCACGATCATTTCTTTGAAGCGTTATCGGCCAATGAGACCAACATGAAAGATGTGTTCCGCTTCGCCGCGCCGATTCCGATCCTAGGTCGCATTGCCGAAGTATGTTTGCTAAGCCGTTACATGGAGATGTTGTTGCGCGAGAGGAATGCGGTCATCAAGCAAGTGGCCGAATCAGAAGAGTGGCGGCGATATCTCCCGGGCTTGGAACCAATTTAGATGCGGATCATTATTCCAGGGGGCAGTGGGCAAGTGGGGCAAGTGCTTGCCCGTCACTTTCATTTGCTCAAACATGAAGTAGTTGTTATTGGCCGCAACCCGGCCGCGGCCCCTTGGAAGGTTGCCGCATGGAATGGCCTTACGGCGGGACCTTGGGCTTCCTTGCTGGAGAAGAGCGACGTATGCATCAACCTTGCTGGGCGCAGCGTCAATTGCCGCTATGGGGAAGAGAACCGGCGCGCCATTTATGATTCGCGAATCGGAACGACGCGACTCTTGGCGCAAGTGATGGCCTCGTTAAAGACACCGCCTAAAATTTGGATGAATGCCAGCACGGCGACGATCTACAAGCATTCGCTGGACCGCGCGATGGATGAAGCGACCGGCGAGTTGGGAGGCGGCGAAGTTGGGGCTCCGTCCACTTGGAACTTTTCCATTAAGGTTGCCAAGGATTGGGAGAAGGCGTTTTTTGAAAAGGAGATTGCCGGGACACGCAAGCTTGCGCTGCGCAGTGCGATGACTTTTAGCCCAGATCGCGGTGGAGTGTTTGATGAGTTTTTGCGGCTGGTTCGATTCGGTCTTGGCGGGACTACAGGAAATGGTGACCAATATGTTTCGTGGATTCACGAAAGGGATTTTATTCGCGCTGTTGCGTTCTTGATTGAACACGAGGAAATAGATGGGCCTGTGAATTTGGCCGCGCCGAATCCGTTGCCCAATCGTGATTTCATGCGGGCATTGCGGCAGGCTTGGGGAACCGGCATTGGGCTGCCTTCCATGGATTGGATGGTGGAGGTTGGAACGTTTCTCATGCGGACGGAATCAGAATTGGTGCTGAAGAGCAGGCAGGTGGTTCCGGGGCTGCTGCTTGGCTCCGGGTTTCGATTTGAATTTGAGCAATGGCCGGAGGCGGCGAGGGAGTTGGTGGACCGATGGCGGCAAGCCGATTGCGCGTAAGGGTATTGGAGGAGTCTGGGTGCACGACATAGAAGTGATGAAGGATCTCTTCACAGGCGCATGGCTATCACATGTTCTGATGGTAGTCACGGGGTTCACCCCCATTAGATTCTCTCCCATTGGCTGCGCCGCGCGTCGACGTGCCGGGCTAAAAATCCGGAACCACAAGGTATGCATGTGAGTATGAGTACGTGTGGAGTTGAATGTATTGCTTGTGAATTGGGTGACCTGTCACATGTTCTGTCGCGCACTCTAGCGGGAGTTTACTACGAGTGAGAGCCAAGGAGGGGGTAGCCCCTTTAGAATCATGGTTGCAGGGGGGTGGGCCCGTATATACCACGCATCAGGA
>JAYVXT010000346.1:0-19427 GCA_043785065.1 Bryobacterales bacterium
GCACCCTTTGCCAAGGCGAAGCTCGACCCGATTGCTTGGGATTATCTGGAAGGCGGGAGTGAGGACGAAGTCTCGCTGAAAGACAACCGCGAGGGTTTCAATCGCATCATAATCCGTCCCAGAGCATTGGTCGACGTTCACAAGATTGATACCTCGCTAGAGCTATTTGGAAAGAAGCTGGACTTCCCCATTCTGCTGGATCCGGCCGGTGGCAAGAACTGTTTTTACGAGGATGCCGAAAACGTGGTTACCCGTGGGGCCGCCAAAACCGGAGCCCTGCACATCACCAACGGTGGCATTCAGAATTCGCTGGAAAAAGGAACGGCGGCGAAGGTTTGGTGGCAACTGACCACTGGCGGCGATTTGCGCAATACGCAAACCATGCGTACGTTCGCCAAGCGGTTGGAATCCATGGGCTGCGCGGGAATCTGCTTCACCACGGACATCATGTACGTGAGCCACCGGGAACGCAACATCCACAACAAGTTCGAACGCAACTGGTGCGAGGTGGGCGTTCCCAAACGCGACCGCTTTGGAAAATTGCCGGCCTCGAAAAATCCTGAAAGCGCTGGGGAATTTCCGTCGCGCCCATTTCCTACTCCAACTTGGAACTTAGTGCGGGAACTGCGGCAAATCACCACGCTGCCCATCGTTCTGAAAGGCATTCTAATTGAAGAAGATGCCGCGCACGCCGTGGAATATGGCGTTTCCGGCGTGATTGTATCGAACCACGGCGCGAGGCAACTGGACCATGTAGGGGGCACGATTGAAGCGCTACCTGAAGTTGTCCGCGGTGCGCAAGGGAAAATTCCGGTGCTGATTGACGGCGGTATTCGCCGCGGAACTGATGTGTTGAAAGCCTTGGCTCTAGGGGCGAAAGCCGTCTGTATAGCCCGGCCCTATTTGTACGGGCTGGCCGCGTTCGGCCAACCCGGAGTGGAACGCGTCATTGAATTGCTTAAAACCGAATTCGCCTTGGATATGGGCCTGGCTGGTGTGCCTGACTTGAAATCCATTACACGAGACTTGGTTCGGATCCGCGGGGAAGGTAAATGACGTCTTACTTGCCGACAACCAGAATTGAAAACGAATCGGAAAGCATGGGGCCACGATTTGGGCGTCCCTGCGGCGCGCCGGCAGCTGGCGGAGCGGGAGCTGGACCGTATTCGGCGGCCATCGTTATTATGTGATTTGTCTTGTGATCGAACGTCAGCGTTTTGGCCCCCACCTTGGTTTGCAAATCCTGTTCCACCTCGAAGCTAGTGGCGCTATTCACTTTTACGATGGTCATGGTGCCATTGCCGTGCGAGCTAAATACTTCCTTGGTGGTGGGATTGAATTCGGCTCCGTCAGAGCTACCCGCTAAAGGCAGAGTGGTAAGAATCTTGCCGTCCTTCGCACTTAGGATTACCATCGTGGGCTTTGCCGGCGAAACAGGGGGATTGCCCGACTGTCCGCACGCGGCAAATAGAACATGATTTTTCGCGTCCATCGCCAGACCATTGCAGCGGCTCCCTTTGTCGCCAAAATCATAGTGCGTGGTAACCTTCATCGTCTTGGCATCCACAACGGCTATGTTGGACTTATCCTGGATGACAACGTAAAGATGCCCTTTGCCGTCGCTTACGGCTTGTTCGGGCGCTCCACCTAAATCTATCGTCCCCAGGACATCGCCAGTCTTGGCGTCGATGACGGTAGCGTCCTTGGTGGGGTGGCTGAATACGTAGATACGCTGGTTGAAAGAATCGGCAAGAATCCCATCGGGGCTGCTCTTGGGGTCGATGTCGATGGATTTGATGAGAGCCAATGTTTTTGTGTCCCACATTGCGACGGGTTTGCTGCTGGCAAAGCCGTGACCGGATTTTGAATCAACCGCGGCGCCATTGGCGCTAACGTTGGGAATTTCACCAACAGGGGCTAACGTGTCCAAATCAAAAACAGTCACGCGCGCAGGTGTCGGGGTGGCGCCTTGAACCGCCTTGCGTGGGATATAGAGCTGACGGCCAACTTCGTTCGCATAGATATAATCGAAGCCTCCGCCGCCGCCGACTTTGGCCGTCTTAAGTACTTTATATGGGCCGTCTTGGGACATCCCGGCGGTGGCAGCGATAGCCAATCCAATAACAAATCTGAAGCATTGTGATCGCATAATGTGTCCTTTACCAGTTTTCAAGTATAAGCTTATTCACTGCGCGGCGTGAGACCATATGCTTATGCGGAATCGTGAAACAGCGGTGCTCAACTACAGCAAATCATTGCTCGCGATGGCTCTAGCTGGCGTGGTCGTGTGGGCGCAAGAGCCAGCCGCCAATCGTATCCTTCGCCCAACTGAGGGCTCATCGTTACCGAATGGGAAAATTGAAGGCATCGCCAAAGTAGCCAAGTCCGGCGCAGTCTTTATCGACGGCATTCCTGTCGCGACAAAGCAAAACGCGCCAGGAGTTCTAACGTTCTCCATTAACACTCCAAACGGCTCACATACGCTTGAGCTTAAGTATGATGGAGGCTCGGAAAAGCTTACTTTTACTTCGGGCAAATCCGAACATCCTTTCAGCATTCATCCGCCGGCCGCCAGTTGTGAGACCTGTCATGCAATCAAGGAATCTACCTGGGCATTCAAGAATGACATTCTGGAAAAGACCTGTTCCGGCTGTCACAACTTGAAGGAATTCGCAAAGACGCACCAACACAACCTGGAGCAACTAGCCGACTGCGCCCTGTGCCACAATCCGCACGGTTCCAGCGAGGCCTTCCATATGAAGTACCTTCGTAAAGTAGCTTGCAAGCAATGCCACGGATAACCGACGGACAAACCCTTCGCTTCAGTTGCGTTCCAGGCTGCATCAATTGCTGCGATCAGAAGGGTTACGTCTATTTGACTGCGCAAGACTTAAAAAATGCCGCCGAATTTCTGGGGATGACGACTAAGGCGTTCGAGGCAAAATACGTTTACCGGACGAAGCACCTGTTGCGGCTCCGCAAGCCACCCAAGTCGCAATGCCATTTTCTGTTAAGCGGCGGCTGCTCCATCCATTCTGTCAAACCGACTCAATGCCGCACGTTTCCCTTCTGGCCGGAATTAGTTAAGAGCCGGGCGGAGTGGACTCGCGCGGGCGGTTATTGCCCAGGCATCGGACATGGGGAACTAATCCAAATTGGAACAGCCCTTGAAATCGCTTCCGAAATGGAAACCGCATACCCATCAATGTACCAGGAATAAACTCCTCAGTCAGCCATGTTCTGGTCACTTTCGTCAAAATATTAGCGCCAAAAGGGCCCTTCTTGGTTGTTAGAGGGAGTATCCCCATTTGGCCACAAACCTGCAATACCTACCACCAATGACACCCATAGTTCACAACATGGAACGGTACATGGACCTGTTGAGTATCCGTCAAAAGGCGGTTGCATCTAACGTAGCTAATGTCGATACCCCCGGTTACCGCACCAAGGACGTCGACTTTCAATATGAGTTTCTGTCTTCGCTGAATAACTCGAAACCATTACAGGAAACGGTGGAGATTGTAGAACCGCAAGACTTACTGGCCAAAAACGACGGAAACAACGTAAATATAGACCGGGAGATGCGGCTGCTTGCGGAGAATTCCATGCGCTTCCGAATGGTTTCCACACTGGCGCGGGGTGAATTCAAAGCCATCAAAAACGCCTTGTCGGAAGGAAAGGGTTAATCATTATGAGTCTGTTCAATTTATTGTCGGTAAGCGCTTCGGGTATGGCTGTGCAAAGAACTCGCGCCGAAATTCTGGTGGAGAACATGGCCAACGCCGAAACAACCAGAACACCCGAGGGCGGTCCATACAAACGGCGTGACGTTGTGTTTGAATCAGCCCCGCAACAATCTCCATTTCAATCGGTTTTGATGAGCGAAATGGGACAAGTTGCTAATGGGGTTCGGGTTTCTGAAGTAATTGAAGACACGCGCGACCCTGATAAACGCTACCAGCCGGGGCACCCCGATGCCGACCCGGCCGGATACGTCGCCTACCCGCGGATGAATCCTTCCGAAGAAATGGTGGATTTGATTAGTGCAACCCGCGGATATCAGGCGAATATTTCGGCTATGTCCGCCGTCAAGGACATGATCTATCGCTCCTTAGACATGTTGAGGTAGGAATAAAGGAATTCACAAATGTCGAATCTATTGCAGAGAGTGTTGGGGCAATCCGCAATGCGGATTGAAGCGCCCAAACTTCCAAGCTTTGAGCCGGCTTCTACTACTAGCGGCGGGGTGGAATTCAAGTCCATGCTTTCCGACGCGATTGGCCGTGTGGAAGATGCTCGCGTCACTGCCACTAACAGCGTCAATCGTTTCCTGGCTGGTGAAAACGAGGAGGTTCATAACGTGGTGCTGAACACCCAGCGCTCAGAGTTGGCCTTTGAAGCCTTCTTGCAAGTACGGAATAAAGTAGTCAACGCATACCAGGAGATCATGCGGATGCAAATGTAGCTTAAGGCAAACCTGAACCCCGCCGCCGAATCTCCGAATGCCGACGCAACTGCTGGAACAAGCTCGAAACATTGTCCTCTCTCTTACGATGAGGCAACGCGTCACCATCGCCGCCGCGGCGTTGATGGTGGTGGGGTTGCTTGCTTTCCTGGTCAACTTAAACAAAGAAAGCGGTTTCAGGCCTCTGTTCACCAATGTTGCAGGAGAAGACGCAGCCCAGGTTCTGACGAAACTAAAGGAAGCCAATGTGGAGTTCCGCTTGGCCGACGGTGGATCCACCATCAAGGTGCCTTCCACGAAGATCGACGAACTTCGCATTGTCATGGCTTCCTCGGGATTGCCCAAGTCGGGCCGAATTGGCTACGAACTTTTCGACCGGAATAACTTTGGAACCAGCGAATTCGCCGAACAAGTGAATTTTCACCGCGCGGTGGAGGGCGAATTGGAACGCTCCATCATGTCGATCTCCGAGGTGGAATCGGCGCGGGTTCACATCACATTCCCGAAGCAAAGTATTTTTCTTGAAAGCCGCCAACCAGCAAAAGCCAGCGTGCTGTTGAAAGTGAAGCCAGGGGCAAAGCTGATTGCCACCAATGTGGTGGCAATCATGCGGCTAACCGCCAACGCCGTCGATGGTCTCAGCCCGGACGATGTGGCGGTGCTCGATATGCGCGGCGCTCTGCTGAATCCGGCTCGCAAGCTGGATTCCATGAACGAAGCTGAATCGGAAGCGCTGCTTTCTTACCGTCAAAAAATCGAGTCGGCGATCCAGGCCAAGATTGAGCAAACTTTGGAGCCGGTGATTGGACCAGGGCATTTCCGGTCGGGCATATCCGTCGAGTGTGATTTTTCAAGCGGCGAACAAAGCGAGGAAACGTTCGATCCGAACAAGAGCGTAATGACTACTTCCCAAAAGACAGAGGACGTTGGAGCGCTGGCTGCTGTCGCCGGAGTGCCCGGCACGGCCAGCAATCTGCCGCGTCCAGTGGCTCGGCAAACCACGGGGGGAAGCGGCCAACAGCGAAAGACCGAAAACATCAATTACCAAACCAGCCGCATGGTCCGGCACTTGAAGCTGCCGCAAGGGACGGTTAAACGGATTTCGGCGTCCGTCCTTGTGGATCACAACGTTCGATTTGAGGGAACGGGAGACAAAGCTAAACGCATTGTGGAGCCGCCCACACCCGAACGGATGAAAGCGATTCGAGATATTGTAGCGGCAGCTATCGGCTTCACCTCGGAGCGCGGTGATCAACTCATAGTGGAAGCCATCCCATTTGAAGCATCCCAGACCCTAGCTGCTCCGATTCAGCCCGAAGAAAAGAAGCAAAGGATTTCATTACCTAACTGGGTGCCATCCTGGATCAAGCCGCAATTCGAGGATCAGCTAAATGAACTGGTGCAAACCAAATACTTTACGTTGGCCATCATCGTATTCGCGTTGCTGCTGGTTGCCCTCCCGCTAATGTTTCTACGTTGGATGGGGAAGAAGCTCGGGGGCTTGTTGAGTAAGAAAAAGACGGGCGCCATTTCCGATAAAGCCATAACCGCGCCAGAAGGAGTGGGGGTACGGGGATCACTCGAGATTAAGAACCCCGGTGAGGATGCGGCCGATAGCGCGCCTGCCCTCACGGGGCCATCGCCCTCAATAAGGGTCAGTCCGGAACAGGCGGCCAAGGAGTATGAACAATCATTGACGGAAGCTGACTTGCTGCAACAAAAGATGACCGAAGATGCGGTTGCGAGACTGAAACGACCTGAGATCAAAACCCAAAGGGGCTCTGTTCTCACCAAGCACTTGATTGAAGAAAGCAAAAAGAACCCCGAGAGCATGGCCCATTTAATACGCACTTGGCTGGCGGAGGAATAAGGTGGCGTTAACGGACGAAGAAAAAAAAGAAGAGCTAACCGGGTTGCGGAAAGCCTCCATCGCAATGCTGGTGCTGGGCGAAGAAGCAAGTTCTGCAATCCTCAGGAATTTAGAGGAAGAAGAAGTGTATATTATCGGTCGGGAAATCGCCCGGATGCCGGCAGTCCCCAGTGAAACCGCGGAATCGGTTCTCGAGCAATTGCACCAAATGTCGCTTGCCCACGACTATGTCTTAAAGGGAGGAATCGAATACGCCCGCAAGATCTTGATCAACGCCTTTGGAGCAGAGCACGCGCGGGGAATGCTAGACCGCCTGATGAAGGCGCTGGGCAACGATTCCGCCAACTTTGATGCGTTGCAAAAGGCCGACCCGCAACAACTTTCAAAGTTTATTCACAGTGAACATCCACAGACGATTGCCCTGATTTTGTCCCATTTGAATCCGTCACAGGCGGCGGCGCTGCTCACGTCGCTACCGGCCGAGATGCGATCCGACGTAGCGCTTCGCATGGGCAATCTGGATCAAATCTCACCGGACATCATCGCCCGCATCGCCGGTATCATCGGATTGAAGTTGAAGTCGCTTGGCGAGACCAACCGCGAATCCTACGGTGGTGTTCGCGCCGTTGCCGAGATGTTCAATCGGCTCGATTCGAAATCGAGCCGGGAGATTCTGGACAACATTGAAGGCGACGCGCCGGAAATGGTTGAGACGGTTCGCCAGTTGATGTTTGTCTTCGAGGATCTGTTGCAGTTGGACCAATCCGCAATCAAGGAAATCCTCACCAGGGTTGACAAAAAGGTTCTGACCATCGCTTTGAAAGGCACTAGTGAACAATTAAGGATCCATTTCCTTCAATGCATGTCGCAACGCGGCGCTGAAATGCTGAAGGAGGATCTGGATGCTATGGGTCCGGTGAAGATCAAGGATGTGGAGGGCGGTCAGCAGCAGATTATCGCTGTTTTGCGTCAACTTGAGTCTGAAGGCGTCATCAGCTTGAGGGGGGGCGCAAGCGAACAGTATGTCGACTAGAATTATCGGCAAGGACAACTCGCAAGGCTTCACGCTCATTGGGTGGTGGAACGCCGGGGCGGCAACTGGTATCCCGCAGCCCTTTTGCCCTTCCTCACCACTGTCCTTATTGGAGGATGGACCAAGCGAGGAGCAACTCGCGATTGAAGCGCCCCCGCAGCATTCCGATCTAAACGCGGTGTGGACGGTTAAGATCGAGCAAGCTACTCAGCAAGCCCACACAAAAGGCTTCAACGAAGGCGAACTTGCGGGCGCGGAGAGCGCCAACCTTGCGATGAAACCGGTTCTTGAGGGGTTAGCGAAATCCATTGCTGGCTTCGCCTCGCTCCGCCGCGGAATCCGCAGCGAGGCCGAACAGGATTTGGTGAAATTGTCTCTTGCGGTGGCCAAGAAAATCCTTCATCGCGAACTGACCGTGGATCCGGGTGCTTTAGCCGGAGTAGTGAAGGCAGCCGTGGCAAACATCAACGCCCACGAAATAGAAAGCATCCAGCTGAACCCCAAGGACGCCGCCGCCATTGGCGACTTGATAACATCCGCAGGCCTGCCACCTAACGCCCGGATTATTCCCGATCCCAATTTGAAAACAGGAGACGTTTTGATTACAACATCAAGAGGCCAACTCGATGCTGGAGTGAGCACACAGCTAAGCGAAATTGAACGCGGATTCGTTGACCGGCTGGAGGGCAGGTGAGCACACCGGCGATTGATGCCTCCGACCTTTGGGATATGGCATCCTACCTCCAGATTCTCGAAAGGTCCCAACCGTGTCTAGCGACCGGGAAAGTTTCGGAGCTTTCCGGATTGTTGGTGGAATCCAACGGCCCATCGGTTGGAGCTGGAGATTTCTGCGAGATTCGAACCTCATCCGGTCGCAACGTGAGAACTCAAGTCGTGGGATTCAGGAAAGGAAGAGTTCTTTCCATGCCGCTTGAGGAAACGGATGGTTTGCAGCCGGGTGATCGTGTGGTAGCCCGGCCGAATCAGGCGAGTGTTCCAGTGGGAAAAGCCATGCTTGGGCGGGTTCTCGATGGATTCGGGGTGCCGATGGATGGGCTGGATCCGTTTGTGGCGGAAGATCACTATCCGATGTTTAATGCGCCACCCGGCCCTCTGCAGCGAGTTGATATCACTAAGCCCGTCGCCACCGGCATCAGGGTGATCGATAGCATGCTGCCCTGCGGGGAGGGACAGCGGATTGGGATTTTCGGGGGAAGCGGAGTGGGAAAAAGCACTCTCATGGGATCCATCTGCCGCCAGAATTCCGCCGATGTCTCGGTGATTGCAATGATTGGGGAGCGTAACCGCGAAGTAAAAGGGTTCATCGAACAGGAACTTGGCGCGGAAGGACTAAAGCGATCAGTGCTGGTGGTTTCAACCAGCGACCGGCCAGCCCCCCTCCGCATTCGCGCCGCTTTTGTCGCTTTAGCCGTTGCCGAATACTTCCGCGATCAAGGCGCGCGGGTGTTGCTTTTCATGGACTCCGTCACGCGACTAGCAATGGCGCAAAGGGAAATTGGACTGGCGGCCGGAGAGCCTCCTAGTCAAAAAGGCTACACCCCATCCGTCTTTAATCTTTTGCCGAAGATCCTTGAAAGGGCCGGCAACTTTCAGAAAGGATCCATCACAGGCTACTTCACGGTGCTGGTAGAAGGAGACGATTTCAATGAGCCGATCTGCGACGCGGTGCGTGGGATCGTCGATGGCCACATTATTCTATCGAGGGAACTGGGCTCGGCGGGCCACTATCCGGCCATTGATGTACTTCAGTCGGTAAGCCGCTTGGCCAATCAGATTTCCACACCCGAACAAAAAGAATCCGCGCGGAGTATTCGCGAGGCGATGGCTTCCTATCGCCGCTCTGAAGACTTGATACGGCTGGGAGCCTATGCTTCAGGCTCGGACCCCGCACTGGATGCAGCCATTCGAGTCAGGCCTCAACTCGAAGGATTCTTGAAGCAAGATTCGCACCAGCGGGTCGATCTGGCGGAAACTCTTTATCAAATGAAGCAGTTAGCATCGCAAATTCGATGAAACGCTTTCAGTTTGCACTTGAAACCGCCCTTAGGGTTCGCCGGTTGGAAGCCGAGGTGGAAGAAGCGAAGCTTCTACGTTTGGAACTGGAACGAGCCGAATGCCGGCGAAACTTGGATCAGCTTGCAGCCGCCGCGCGCCGGCGTCCAGCTTGCCTTCTGACAGGGGAGCCAGTCAGTCCAGCCCAACTTGAGGACATGCATCGGCTGAGTGCCTTCATAAAGAAAGAAAAACAGCGGCTGATTGCCGTGGAAGGCGCGCTGCTCCACCAAATTGCTTTTACGAGTGGGCAATTGCAGCAAGCCGAAAAGCGAGAGGAGTTGCTGGAGCGACTCAAGTCAAAGGAGAAGGATCGATGGCGCCTTGAAGCGGACAAGGAGTTGCAAACCCTGGCTGAGGAAAGCTACAACCACAAATTTCTGCTGAGGATCGATGCCGATTGAGCCCACTTCAGTAGGACCAGCGCCACAATGTCGCGCCCACTGTGAAACCTGCCCCAACGGAGGCGAAAACCACAAGATCCCCTTTCTTAAGCCGTCCGTCTTCGAGCGCGTCCCGAGTGGCAAGCGGAATGGTGGCGGCTGTCGTATTTCCGTACTGATCGATGTTGATGACTACCCGTTCTAACGGCATGCCTAATCGCTCGGCGGCGGCGGTAATGATCCGGCGATTTGCCTGGTGGGGCACAAACAGCTTCACATCGGCGGCGGTAAGACCGTGTTTCTCCAATAAATCGCGAGTGATCTCGTACATCTTCCGGACGGCGTATTTGAAGACCTGCTGGCCTTCTTGATGAACGTAATGCAAATCCCGAGCCACCGTCTCGGCCGATGCAGGCATGCGGCTGCCGCCGGCGGGCATCTTCAGGAAGTCTCCCCCAGATCCGTCGATTTCATTGTGAAATCCAATGAACCCGCCATCCTCTTCTGTCCCAGCCTCAATCAAAAATGCTCCCGCGCCGTCCCCAAATAGAATGCAGGTGCTTCGATCCTTGTAGTTAATGATGCTCGACATTTTGTCTGAGCCGACCACTAACACTTTCTTGTGACAACCCGTTCGGACCAACTGTGCAGCCGTCGAGAGCCCGTAAACAAAACCAGAGCAAGCGGCCACAAGGTCAAAGCCCCATGCGCCCTTAGCACCCAACCTGTGCTGCACTATACATGCTGTCGAAGGAAACATCATATCGGGGGTCACGGTGCAGAGGATAATCGCTTCGATTTCATCCGCTTCAATGCCGCGGTTGGAAAGACAAATCTTGGCCGCTTCATAGGCCATATCACTTGTGGCCACGTCGGCTTCGGCAATGTGGCGCTGCTTGATCCCAGTGCGTTCCTCAATCCAGGCGCTGTTTGTATCCACGATCTTTTCCAGATCCTGGTTGGTTAATAACTTCGGGGGTACCCAACAGCCTACTGAACTGATCTTTGCAATTACCAATTGATCCTCATGAGGAATAAAACAATCCTATCTGTATATGTTACATTCGTGGGAAATGCATGTACAGCCCGAATTGCCGGATTGGTCTCTCGAAGAGGTTTACGCGGTCGTATTCCGTTCGCTGAAACCGCGCACAGCCTTGCCTGCAATCAAGGTGGAATATTGCAAGTTCGCCGGCGCCAACAGCTTTATCAAACTGGATGGGGGGCAGTTGCAAGTCCGCATGACCGATATTTTAGAAGGTGCTCCTTACGCCATACAAGAAGCATTAGCTTATATCTTACTTTCGAAACTATTCCGCAAGCCTGTGCAAAGACAGTATTCGAGCCGCTACCGCTCCTACTTCAATCGTATTGATATGCGGCGATCCTTGCACCTGGTGAGGCAACAACGCGGCCGCAAGCACGTGTCCGGGCCCAAAGGCGAACACCACGATTTGTCCGCGTTGTTCGAGGAATTGAATGTCCGGTTCTTCAACGGCTTAATTGCGCGGCCAAATTTAGGATGGAGCCGACGAGTGTCGCGCACGATTCTAGGACATTTCGATCCATCGCACAACGCCATAATTATCAGCCGCATTTTCGACAAGCCGGAAATTCCGAAGCGCGCCATCGATTATGTTATGTTTCATGAAATGCTGCATTTGCGGTATCCGGTGGAAAGCCGCGGTGCGCGCCGATGCATCCATACGCCAGAGTTCAAAGCGGCGGAGAAGCAATTTCCCGATCTGAAGCAAACTAAGGAGTTATTAAAAAGCCTATGATCCATTTATTAATCCCCTTAGTCCTGGCGTCAGCCATTCCGGACTATCATGTATTCGACCAAGTATTAAAAAAGTACGTAAACACTGAGGGGAAAGTACTTTATGCCGCCTTGCATAACGATATTGGCCCATTAACTCATTTCGTCGAGTCTTTAGCCGCAGTTTCGCCGCTTTCGCATCCTGCAATGTTTCCAACAAAGGAAGCTAAACTTGCTTATTGGATTAACACCTACAACGCATTGGTTTTGCATGCTTTCGCCAGCGAGTACCCTAAGGACAAAGCTCGGCTCAAGTCAAGAATAGGGCAGTTCCAATTTTTTTACCGGCGGAAGTTCAAAGTGGGCGGCATGATCCGCACATTGGACGACATTGAATCGAAGTCGATCCGTCCGCTAGATAACCGGATTCACTTCTCGATCGTTTGCGCTTCAGAATCTTGCCCTTGGCTGAGCAACGAGGCTTTTTTGGAATCAAACGTAAATGCCAAATTGGATGCCAGAGCCTGGCTATTCCTCAATCAAGAGCGGAATGTTAAAGTAGATCTTTCAAAACGAACGCTTCAACTATCCAAGATATTCGATTGGTTTCAAAAGGACTTCAGCTCGAGCCCAGCAGATGTACCCAAGTTCATCGCGAAGTACCGGGAAAAGGATGGAGGGGAACTAGTCAAGGGGAAGTGGAAAGTACTTTTTTTCGACTACGATTGGAGTCTGAACGAAAATCCGAATTAAGATTAAGTTGAGGTCTTACAACTTGATTCGCCAACTCTGCCTTCTCTTTGCCCTATCTGCCTTAACTCTACATGCGGCCGATCCCGAAATGCAGGTCTACAAGTCAGCAACCTGCGGCTGCTGCGGCAAGTGGGTTGAACACCTGCGGGCAAACGGTTTCAAAGTCACCGTAACGGAAGTATCAAGCGTGGCCGAATATAGGACAAAGCTTGGAGTGCCGAACAATCTCGCCTCATGCCATACGGGAGTAGTAAATGGTTACGCGGTGGAAGGGCATGTGCCTGCGCGTGAGATCAAGAAGATGCTCGAGGAAAATCCCAAAGCTGTTGGGCTTGCTGTTCCCGGAATGCCAGTCGGGTCGCCTGGAATGGAGATGGGTTATCGCGTTGATCCCTATGATGTGCTGTTGTTCGACAAAGACGGAAGCACGACCATTTACGGCAAATATCAAGCATCCAAGTAGATAGATATATATCAGCAAGTTACATCGGTCTCTAGAGGAACGTCTTGAACTCCATCACATCTCCGTCCTGGACGATATATTCCTTGCCTTCCGTGCGGAGTTTACCAACTTCGCGAGCCTTGGCGAAGCTGCCGTAAGTCACTAGGTCGGCATATGAAATGGTTTCCGCCGATATAAAGCTTTTCTCGAAGTCTGAGTGAATAACCCCAGCAGCTATAGGAGCTTTGTCGCCTTCATGGATAGTCCAGGCACGTGTTTCCTTCTCACCGGTTGTCAGGTAGGTACGAAGTCCGAGTAGATGATAAGCTTCCTTGATCAACGTCCCGACGCCTGAATCGCCTTTAACCCCGAGGCCTTCCAGATACTCAGCCCGTTCTTCGGGTGGAAGGGTCACTAACTCCGCTTCGATTTCCGCGGACACCACCACGATACTGGTGCCATGGTGATGGGCGGCGTAGTCACGAACTTTAGCTACCCATGGGTTTGATTCCGGATTGCCGAGCTCGTTTTCGGCCACGTTGCAGGCGAAGAGCGTGGGCTTGTTGGTAAGCAGGAAAAGCGGTTTCATCAAAGCTTTTTCCTCTGGCGAGGCTTCCATCGTTACGGCTGTCTTGCCTTCGCCAAGGTGCTTTTCCAGACGATCCAAAATTTCCATTTCCGCGATCACTTTCTTGTCGCCGGACTTCGCTGCTTTGGCTTGGCGGGTTTTCCGCTTTTCGATGGCCTCAAGGTCAGCCAGCATCAATTCCGTATTAACGACTTCAATGTCACGAATTGGATCGACCGTGTCCATTACGTGCTCGATGTCGGAACTCTCGAAGCAGCGGACCACTTGGACAATTGCATCCACTTCGCGAATGTGGCCAAGGAATTGGTTTCCCAGCCCTTCCCCTTTGCTCGCGCCTTTCACAAGACCAGCTATATCGACGAATTCAAAGACCGAAGGCACCAGTTTTTGTGAGTTGCTGATTTTGGAAAGAACTTCCAGGCGTTCATCGGGGACGGTTACAACCCCCTGGTTCGGTTCAATGGTGCAAAAGCGATAATTGGCCGCCATGGCCTTTCGCGACTGCGTTAACGCGTTGAAGAGCGTACTTTTGCCCACATTGGGCAGACCTACAATTCCGGCACAGAGCATTGTAACCAGTTTAGCAGTGTGGCGGAAATGGGGAAATAATGCTTCTAAAAGAGCCGGGCCTTCTTGATGCGGAAATCCTCCACACCGGAGACGCGGATCACGTGGCACATCTCAAACAGGCGGGAACGGGCGCGCATACCAATTCCTTCCGCTAGCGTTCGGCGTAGGTCCCGGCCGCCAGGCGAGCTATTCCCGCGATCCCCGGACGCGATAGCCGCGTCGGGATCAGGAAGATTGGTCGTGGCAATTAGGGCTTTCCGGTTATTACAACGATGGGTGATGATGCTTGTTACTGTATCCTCCACCCAATCGGTGGTGCGGTGGGCGCCGAGATCATCCAGCAACAAAATTTCGGCATCCAGGGCGGAACGATAAGCTTCCTTGTCACTGGTGCCTGAGGCGGGGTCGTAGCTTGTGCGAATCCGATCCAGCAGGTTTTGGTAATCGAAGAAAAGCCCTTCGAAACCTCGTTCAATGAGGCTGCGGAGAGCAGCCACGGCAAGATGCGTTTTGCCGGTTCCGGGTTCGCCTATAAAGAGCAACCCGGGTTTGTCGGACAGGGGATATTCTCTTGCGTAGCTTTTGGCCCGCATCATGACGCTTCCCAGATTGCGATTGGCTACGGGATTGTCCTTCTCTTTGGGCAAGAGAAAATTTTCAAACGATGCGGATTGGTAAAGCGGCGGGATGTTGGAGGTGCGCTCAATGCGGTCTTTGCGTTCCACCAACACGCAATCGCAACGGGTCACGCCGCTGATGCCCTCAAGTTCTCCGAGCACCCATCCCGTGCCGTCGCATTTTGCGCAGACCATTTCAGCCATTTCTATCCTTTATTCCAGCACAATCAATACCTGACCGGCCTGCACGGTGGCGCCTTCCACCGCATTTACTTTGAGAACGCGGCCGGACTTGGACGCTTTCAATTCGTTCTGCATCTTCATAGCTTCCACGACGATAAGGCTTTGGCTCTGTTCCACGCTATCGCCTGCGGCAACCAGCAGGCGAACTACTTTGCCCGACATTGCCGATTTCACTTCTATCCGCCCACTTTGCTCGCCCGCTTGTCGCGAAGTTACGGTGTCACGAGGATCTTGCAGTTCTACCGAGATTGTATGACCGTCAATAGTGGCTTCATAACGGCCACGTCCACCGAAAAGGCGCACGCTGTAGCTCTTTCCCTTATGCAAAACAGAAAAGAGGCCTTCGGCAATTTGTTGAACATCGCCTTCCGACGCGCCTTCAATTTCCGCGCCGTTTACCAACACCCTGTAGTTCATCGAAGCAGAGCCCGCCTTCCATCCGCTTTCCAACGCGAATTGGGAGAGGAAGTATCCCGTTGGGTTGTGGGCTTGCGGGTCTTTTCCATTGCCATGGCGGCCAGCACGGCAGGCGCCAGCAAATCTTTTGGGGTAGACCTAGCAATATATGGATGTTGATCCAGATACGCGGTAGTTAGGTTTCCCGCTCGGAAATTCTGCTCGCTCAGAATATGACGAAACAGGGGCAGATTGGAACGGATTCCCGCAACCTGACATTCGTTTAGGGCGCGCAGCATCCGCTCAATCGATTCCTCACGCGTTCCGGCCCAAGCGCAGAGCTTGGCCAGCAAAGGATCATAGTCCATCGGGACAGTCCAGCCCGCATAAACCCCATTGTCGAGCCGAATGCCTGGCCCTGAAGGAAAATGCAAATGTTCAATATGGCCTGGCGACGGGAGATAGTTTTCCGGATCTTCCGCATAAATGCGGCACTCAATCGCCGAGCCATTCCATTGAATGTCTTGCTGGCGCAACGTAAGTTTTTCGCCGCAAGCAATGCGCAGCTGCCAGTGAACCAAATCGAGCGAGGTGACCAGTTCAGTAACCGGATGCTCCACTTGCAGGCGCGTGTTCATCTCAAGGAAATAGAAATTGCGATCCTCATCCACCAAAAACTCAGCCGTCCCGGCATTGGTGTACCCGGCAATACGCGCCACTTTCAAAGCCGCCTCACCCATGGCGTGGCGCAATTCAGGGTACTCACGCATCAGGGGAGACGGGCATTCCTCAATGACTTTTTGATGGCGCCGCTGAACGGAGCATTCACGCTCTCCAAGATGGATCAGGTTTCCGTGATGATCCCCAAGAATTTGAATTTCGATGTGGCGAGGAGCTTCCACCAATTTTTCAATATAGACTTCCGAGGATTTGAAGGATCGCTCAGCCTCGCTGCTGGCATCTCGAATGGATGCCTCCAGATCTTTTTCCGAATCGACGCGGCGCATCCCTTTGCCGCCGCCGCCGGCTGAAGCCTTGATCAACACCGGGTAGCCGATGCCGCTGGCAATGTCGCGAGCTTTGGCGAAATCGGTGATGGGCTCGGTTGTGCCGGGAACAACCGGAGTCCCGGAAGCAATCGCCAGTTGGCGGGCCGCAGTCTTGGATCCAAGATTGCGAATAGAATCGGCGCTTGGACCAATGAAGGTGAGTCCGGTTTCGGTCACTGCTTGGGCAAAATCGGCATTCTCGCTTAGAAATCCGTAGCCGGGGTGAATGGCTTCAGCGCCAGTCGCTTGGGCGGCCGTAAGAATCTTGTCAATTCGGAGATAACTTTCGTTTGAAGGGGCGGCTCCAATATGAACAGCCTCGTCCGCCATTTGAACCGCTAAGGATTTGCGGTCGGCATCGGAGTAGATGGCAACACTGCCGATACCTAACTCCCGGAGCGCCCGAATAACTCTGACGGCGATTTCTCCACGGTTGGCGACCAGAACTTTTCGAAACATGAATCCTTGAGTTTAGCAGTTGGTTGGAGTTTGCCCCAACACAAAAAGACCACCCCGGCGAGGGTGGCCCTATTGCTAATAATATAGTTTAAAAACTAGCTCTTGACCAAGTCGGCCTTCGACTTTTGGATAGCAGCTGTTTTCAGCATTTGTCGGTTGAACCGGTCAACACGGCCTTCGCTATCGATGAGCTTTTGCTTTCCGGTAAAGAAGGGGTGGCAACTGGAACAAATTTCAACGCGGATGTCGCCTTTGTGCGTGGAACGGGTATTAAACTTATTCCCGCAGGCGCAGGTCACCGAAAGTTCGTTGTATGCGGGATGAATTGCGGCTTTCATTTCATTTATTAGTATAGCATGGGTTATTTTTCATGCATGAGCCGCTGCATTTCCTCAACCGTCCATTTTTCAATGGCGTCCAACTGTTTAGCGCTAAGCTTGGCGTGAAAATGCAGCGCCGTGTACTTTACCGGAGGCATGATACGCTTGTGCAAACTGTTTTGAATCAGCGCCAAGTAGCCAACCTTCTTTCCCCGGCTATAGTCTTGCCAATCGGAAAAATTCATCGTCTTACGGCCCTTCTCCACATCCTCATGAATCAAGGTTGAGATAATAGGCAAGTGTGCGTAGATGGGCCAATACGTATTATTGGAATGGCAATCCTGACAGGAACTTTCAAAGGTTGTTCTCACATCGGAAGGGATATGGGCTCCCACAAGAATTTCGCCTGAAGTGTGGTGCGGAGCATTGGCTTCCACAATGACGGCTCCTCCGGCTGCTGCGCCGAACACCAAACACCCCAGAATTACTTTTTTCCAAGTAACGTGCATATTGTCCCTACCTGCTCTCTATCTACATCTACTTCACTAACTCTGAAACCCAAGTATTTGGGCAAAGTCGCATATTGTAAATAGGGGTTTTACGAATTTTGCGATACCTTTACAACTTATGGACAAACCCGAACAAGGTATCCTAAAAAGAGGTGCACACGCCTCCCATAGAACCGTCGCAACGGCGGATTAGTTCTTTTGCGGCGCTGAAACATCGAAATTTTCGGGTCTTCCTAACTGGCCAATTTGTTTCGCTTTCCGGCACTTGGGTTCAAAGCATTGCTCAAAGCTGGTTGCTATATAGGCTGACAAAATCGGAACTGATCCTCGGGCTGGCCTCGTTTGCGACGAATCTTCCCGTGCTTCTATTGGGCTTGGCGGGTGGCGTGGCCGCTGACAGATTTGACAGAAGGAAAGTGGTCTTAATCACCCAAACGCTGTTCCTGGTTCAAGCATCCGTTTTAGCGGCGTTGACTTTAACCGGAGTTGTCCAAGTTTGGCACGTTCTAATTCTGGCAGCCTTCTTTGGCGTAGTGAATGCCTTTGATGTGCCTGCCCGCCAATCACTCCTGATCCACATGGCTGACCGCAAAGATCTACTGAGTGCGGTGGCGTTGAACTCCGCCGCCTTTAACACAGCACGCGCCGTCGGGCCTTCGCTAGGAGGAGTTGTTGTAGCGGCTGTGGGGGAGGGGCTTTGCTTTGCGATCAACGCGGCCAGTTTTTTGTGCGTATTGATTAGCCTGTCCATGCTTCGGTTGCCTGTTATCGAACGTTCTTCAACCGGCGCTCCGTTCGACCATCTGCGGGATGGGCTTTACTATGCGTGGGGCCACCACGAAATTAGGGCCATGCTTGCGTTGTGCGGAATGGTGACGATGTCGATTGCTCCGATGATCGTACTTGGCCCCTTTTTTGCCGATCAAATCTTTCACACTGGATCTAAGGGATTGGGCTTTTTGATGGCGGCATTTGGAGTGGGCGCCGTGCTGGGCACCCTCACGCTGGCCCAAGGAGGCCCAACCACGGCAAGCCTCCCCAAGATTGCCATGCACAATGCGTTTGGGTTGGGAATAGCTCTGATAAGTATGGCTTTTGCCCCAAACTTCACGGCCGGCATGGTGATCATGCTGCTTTCGGGATTTACAGTCTTTCGCCAAAATGCTGCGGCAAACACTTTCATCCAACAAACGGTGGCGGAGGATTACCGGGGCCGCGTGGTGAGTTTGTATTCCATGATGGCAGTGGGAATGATGCCGATCGGGAGTCTTGCCGCCGGTTTATTCGCGCACAAGGCTGGAGCTAGGATGACCGTGGGCGTTGGTGGAGTAGTGGTTATTCTTGCGGCGGCAGGTTATTTCAGTCAGAGAACAAATAAGTAGGCATAAACTTCGCCTTATCTTCGTCAAATTTTACACTTTGAAGTACCGAATAGTCTCAAATGTGGGTAACATCGCAAACACAACCCGCAAATGGGGGGACTGAATGCTTTATTTATCCCAAAGGGTGTAGTACTATGGAGGTGGTCTTGGTCAGATCCTTTCGTCATTAGGACGATAACGTAGAACTGACCTGGCGACGAGCGTCTTCCTCCGAGTGCTCGTCGCCTTTTTGTTTTTTTAATGGTTGGTCAAAATGCTACAGTGACGTTGGTTGATCCACTGTTCTGCTTCTGTGCTAACTTCAATCCTCGCTCCGCTTTCGTCCACGC
This sequence comes from Bryobacterales bacterium, assembly GCA_043785065.1. GTDB lineage: Bacteria > Acidobacteriota > Terriglobia > Bryobacterales > Bryobacteraceae > JANXSF01. Next base: position 19,242 of record JAYVXT010000346.1, read on the forward strand.
GGGAACTTCTTCAAGCGCAATCTTAAAAGCAGCTTCCGCTTCGTTTGCCTTTCCATTCTTCAGCGACAAGTTACCCAAAGTAACGGAAATTGGCCGAGGATACCAGGGAGGCTCGGTATATCTTAGGGCTCGTTGAGCCTTGGCCGCTTCAGCCATGGCTTTCAATCCTTTGCCCGTCTTGCCGCG
>JAYVXT010000347.1:0-19424 GCA_043785065.1 Bryobacterales bacterium
CTTTACGGTGCGCTTTAGTTCACCGTATTTTTAGACCAATTCCGCGCCCTGAGATTTTTCCCACTACCAGAAGTGTTTCTCGCGCGAAATCGGCCAAAAAATCTATGCAGTCCCGCCGGATTCAGAACTTAATCTCTCCTGTTTCCAATTACTTAGTGTTCAGCTAATTTCATTCCGCTTGCGTGGCTAGTCTACCGTTGTACCAGAGAGCGAATTCGGGCCCGGATTACTCTCGAAGCCAAAACCGTTCGCCCTTCAATGTGGACGGTCTCGGACCGGTTCGAGTTGTTTTGTTGTTATTTCATTTTGCGGCTGTTAGGGCTGTAAGCGTGGAATCCTTCGATAGGTGGTGCTGATTATGGAATTGTCGCTGCAAGCCTGGCTTTGAATCCTTTAAATAGCATATATATCTAAGGTCAATAATGCTGCCGGCGAACACCTTCATTACTACCCGCAGTTTCTGCCAGGGGGCAAAGAATTTCTCTATCTGGTGCGCGGCAACTCCGTGAAGCAAGGCATCTATTGGGTTCGTTGGACGGAAAGCCGCCGGTCCCGATCCTGCAATCGGAGTACAACGCGCTCTACTATGCCAACTCAGGGTGCCTACTCTACATCCAGGGAGATGGGTTGCTGACGGCGCGCAAGCTGGAGATTCACCCGCCAGGCTCAGTGGTGATCCGGTGATGGTGACCCAAGGCGTAGGCGGCGCCAGCGGAATCGGCTATGCGGAATTCTCTATCCCCAGCAACGGGACACTGTTATATGGCCAAGGCATGCTGCAGCGAAAGCGGCGCTTCGAATGGTGGGACCGCTCTGGAAAACTGCTCGAATCAGTCGGCCAAGCGGTAGAAGTACCTTTTCCCGACTACAGCCTATCCCCAGACGGCAGTCGTGTTGCGTTCTCGGCGGGCCGAAGTCCTGGTGACATCTGGGTAATGCCCTTCGCAAGCGGCATTGCCACACGCCTACCTTTACCGGCGGCAGCTATGCGCGTTGGTCTCCTGATGGCAAGTATATTTACTACACCAATGCTGGAAGCATCTACAAAAGAGCGGCTGATGGTTCCAGTGCGGAAGAGTCGCTTATGAAAGGGGATTTTGTAACCAGCGTTTCCCCGGATGAGAAACATCTGCTATTTGGGCGTGGTGACATTTTCATGCTCCCGCTGGAGGGAGAGAAAAAGCCTGTGCCGTATCTGCAGACGAAGTTCATTGAACGGGACGCCGTCTTTTCCCCCGATGGCCGGTGCGAAGCCTACCACTCGGATGAGTCAGGTAGGAGTGAATTGCACATACAGGGGTTCCCGGAGCGTCGCGGCAAGTGGCAAGTATCGGCGGAAGGTGGAATCTTCTCTCAATGGCAGGTCGACGGAAAAGAGCTGTACTGGACTGGGACTGACGGAAGATCTGTGATGGCGGCCCCAATCGAACTACAGGATGCGGGAGTCAAAGCAGGTCGGCCTGAACTGGCAAGTTAAATGTGTAAACGGTTTCGAGTTGTAAGTAATTATCCCTGGTAGACTGAACGGAACTGAGCGGAGGTTAGACTAGGCAGGTACCGTAGATGAAATTTTAATACAAATGTGCGACGCTGTGCGTCAAGGGCTTCCGTTTTGGTGGAGCAGCTTGCCGCCGCCTAAACAAACCGGGTAAGTAGCAGAGGAAGGGCCGCGACCCGCAGCCGAAGCATTGGCCCTGATTATCACCCAAGTTAAAAGAGTTCCTTGTAAACCGCCCAGGTTTGATCCACCGCCGTTTCCCAACTGAACTGAGCGGCGCGCTCCATGCCCATCTGCGACAATTTGCGGCGAAGACCTTCTTGCGAAGTCAGGGTTTTCAGGGCGAAGGTCATCTCTTGCTCATCCTCGGGGTCGACATGCAGCGCGGCATCGCCGGTGACCTCGGGAATCGCCGAGCGGTTTGAGGTAAGCACCGGAATGCCCCAAGCCATGGCTTCCAGCACCGGGATGCCGAACCCTTCGTCTAATGACGGAAACGCAAAAATATCGCAATTGGCGTAATAATGTTCCAACTTTTCATCGCTGATGTAGCCGGGCAGGGAGATATCGGCGCTTCGTACACTGTTCGCCGCCTGGTCTAGAATCTCTTCAGCGCCGAAACCGTGAGAGCCGGCCAGCACCAGCCGCCACTCCGGTCCCACCTGCTCAAACGCCTTGATCAACCGCGCCAGGTTTTTCCGTTTTTGAAGTGCGCCAACAAACAAAATCACCTTTTCTTCGCGGTTAAACGAAAGCGGCTCCTGATTGGCGGCGGGGAAGCGGACGCCATGATGCACAATGCGCAGCTTCGAGCGTTCCACTTGCAGCAGTTCATGTACTTGATTGGCGGTAAATGCGGACACGCAAATGATCAGGTCGGAACGTTCGGCCGCATCTCGCGCCTGTTCCGTGAAGCGCTGCTTGAATTCCGCGGTGGAATAATCGGCGGTCATCACAAACAGGTCATGGAAGGTGGTAACAAACCGCTTGGCTTTCCTTCTTGGAAGGCGTTGGTTGAGCCCGTGGAGGAATTCAAAAGCAGGCAGGAAAGGAGCGTCGTGCAGTAATCGAACCCCCACGTTAGACGGGAACTGCTCGCGCCTGCCCGCAAGGTAACGATGAGGCCGGTAGCAGAAGCGGAAATCCACTTCCGGGTGAGCCATCGCCAGGCCCCACAAGATTTCCCGCGAATAGATGCCCACCCCGGTGAGATTGCGGCCCGTGCTGTATGTGGCGTCAAGTGCGAGTTTCAAACGAGAATCGAATTTTCGGAAGCTGTCAAACCGTCGAAGCGCGCCGGGCCACTCTTTCGGGGAATATATCCATCACTTCAAGCCTATTTTGCAAGAGTTCCCGCACCGCTTCGCCCAACAAGAGAGGCAACGTCGCGGCAGCGCCGGCCGGAACCCCCGCCTTGCCGTAGACGACGGCAATGCCGGAAGGGGAAATCCAGTCCGCCGGGGGGTTCGCATCGCTTCTAGAGATACGGAGAGCGGCAAACCTTGCCGGTCCCAATCGGCCCACTAAGTCCGGCGGTTCAAAGATTCCGCGCATTCGCTCGGCAATTTCCAGAACATCCAAGGTGCGAGCCATAGGTACGGAAGTGGGATCCGCAAGAACCAGTTCCGCCACGGTGATGGAGGCGCCGAGTCCGATGCCAGATGCAAGGTCAAGGGCATAGGTTGCGCGGATGCGGAATTCCTCTTCATCCAGCAGGCCAGTCAATTTGTCCACTCCGCGGTTGACTCGCATAGCCTTATCTACCTGGCTGCGGTCCATCGCATAGCGCAGGGAGCGGGCCAAAGGCATGCAGTCGAATTCCTCTTTCAGCAGGTAATCGCTTGCGCCTTCCCGCATTGCGGCGATTCCCAAATCCTCCGAAGCGCGATCCACCAGAACAATCACAGGCATTCTGGCGGCGCGTTCGTGTAAGCGGAGAAACGTGTGAAGGCCTTCGCAATCGGAAAGCTGCAAATCACAGAGGGCGGCGTCGTATTGGCCCGTGGCGGCAAGATCCAACGCGTCTTCCAAACACTCGGCGCGCTGCCAACTGATTGCCCGCTGAAATGCGCGGGCGTATTGGCTTTCTTCCAACTCGCTCAAAGCTTCGTTAATTAGACCGGCGTCCCATGGATCACTCGCAATAACAAGTAAATTCCAATTGGGGGGAGATGACATTAAGCTTCCTCCTATTGCCCTTTCCATAATGGAAGTGGCTTTCGGTGATGAAAGTTCTCATGCTGCTAACTGGTATTCCTTTAATTTCCTGTAAAGGGTCGTCCTGCCTATACCTAGAATCATTGACGCGGCAAGGCGGTCTCCTTTTGTAAATTCCAGCGCTTGTAGTATCATACGCCTTTCCGCCTCCATAAGTGTGGGGATTGGGCAATCGGGAAACTCCCTGAGATCCAGCGCCGGGGCGCTGACGTAATCGCCAGTAGAGCTTGCCGAGGCGGCTACAGCCCTTGCCGGTAACCTTTGCGCATGTAAATAGTTGCGGATCGAACTGGGCAGATCGTGGACATGAAGCAATGGCCCTGTGTTCACCGCCGTCATGCCTTCAATGGCGTGTTCGAGTTCCCGGACGTTGCCTGGCCAGTCGTAGATCAAGAATGCTTCCATGCACTCCTGGGTCAAAACGTGGCCACTGCCGTATCGCTGCAGAAAATGGCCAGCCAAGGCTGGAATGTCTTCCCGCCGCTCCCGCAACGGGGCCAATCGCAGGTTGACAACCTTAAGCCGGTAGTACAAATCCTTACGAAAAGTTCCCTTGTCCACTTCTTTTTCCAGATCCTTGTTGGTTGCCGTAATAATCCGGAAATCGGACTTCTTGGTTACGAGCGACCCCACTGGCCTGAACTCTTTTTCCTGGATCACTCGCAATAGTTTTGCTTGCAGATCCAAGGGTAACTCACCAATTTCGTCGAAAAAAGCAGTGCCCGTGTTGGCCAACTCCAGTAATCCGATTTTGGAGTTAACCGCCCCCGTAAACGACCCCTTCATGTGTCCGAACAATTCGCTTTCCATCAGTGGTCCGACCAATGAGGAACAATCAATTGTTACGAAGTTTCCTTTCGGATTCTTGTTGTATATGGAACGTGCGACAACTTCCTTGCCCGTTCCACATTCCCCTAATATAAGAACCGAGTTTCGGCTTAAAGCCATCTTCTCGATTAAACGACTCACCTGATGAAGCTTTGGCGACTGACCCACCAAAGTTTGGACGCGTTCCCCAGGGTCCTGTGACATTTCCCCTCCCGGACTGCCGGTTCCTACTTATTTGGGAACCGGTCATATTATGTAGTGCAAACACCGACACTAAAATCTACCTTTTTTTGAAAGGCAAGCATAGATCCTCAGGGTAATAGATTAAGTTATTTCATGCGGGTAGGATTAATGCATTTGCTTTACGCTTGTACCCGCATTGGTGAAGGATTTGTGATCTAGCGATATTTCGAAAAGAAGGAACAGATGCTTTCAGTGAGCGATAGCGTGTTCTACCTATCGCGGGCAGGCCTGCTCAGCAAGTAAAGTAACGCTAAAGTGAGGGAATCAAATGTGAGGTACAGAAAAAAATGCGCAGAGGGGGGGATTCGACACGCTCAAGATTGGCTCTTCCAGCCCCCCATTCAGCTTGGGAAACAAGCTAAGCGTCTAGGTGGTGCGCGAAGAAGCGGTCAAGCGCCATTTTGTGTTTTTCCGCCAAGCCATCGGAAAACTGCTTCATTTCTTTTTTCGGAAGGGGATGAAACGCTTTGGCGATGCTCACGTTTTGATCGATCTGCTCCATCTTAGGCATGCCGATCACGGCTGAGGACACTGGAAGTGACAGGGAATAATGCACCAGTTTTTCAAGAGGAGCTTTGCCGACAAGTTTTTCCTGACCAAAAATCTTCATGGCGGTCACGCCCATCCTCTTATGCAGCGCCACGGGAAGGGCTACGGTTTCAAAGCTGTGACTCATGTCGAAGGAGTTAATATCCATGCCGCCAGGCACATTTTTCATACCTACTAATGCTCCGTTCAATGCCATCTGGGTACAGTCGAAGTCATTATGCTCCAACGCCATTTTGAGGACGTCGGGATTGTGGTGGCATGTGATGCCGATATTGCGCGCCACCTTCTGATCGCGTAACTGATACAAGCGCTTTAAGACACCATCAGGGGCCTCGATCACTTTTAGATCATCCTCATCCATTAGGGCATGAACGTGCAGCAGATCGACGTGATCGGTTTGCAAACGCTTCATGCTGGCATCGATGATCTTCATGGCCTCATCGCCATTGCGCTTATTGATCTTGGTAGTGAGCCAAACTTCGCCGCGGCGAGTGGCCATCACCTTGCCGACACGCTCTTCGCTTAGCCCGTTGCCGTAGCTGAAGGCTGTGTCCAAGTAGGTGATGCCCAGGTCGAGCGCGCGATTAATAGCTTCAAGCGCCTTGTCCTCCTCTTTGTACATGAGGAAGCGCGACCCGCAACCGAATGCGAGGATAGAAACATTTTTCTTGGCGGTACGGCCAAACGGCCGCATCGGCATACCGGTAGCGGCATTAATTTCAGTGGAGGCAAGAGTGAAGGCGGCTGCGGCCTGCAGGAATTCGCGACGTGAGGTAGACATGCTTGCTATCATATCGCGGTTGGTTGGTGGAGATTGGATCCCGCAACTACTTTCGACCAACCACTGCTTCCAATATAGCGGCAGTCAAAATCTTGCGGCTCCAAAGTTGGGTTTGATTCGGAGTTGCTTTCCGCAAGTGGGCGGGAGCCCAGGAGGGTAAGGAATAGAGCGCCTTCCGGCCTACCTCCGCATGGCCCTTCGTCAAGCTGTCCCGCCAAATGTCCCGGAGGATCACGTTCTTATGGATATCATGCTTCATCTCCATTGTGATCGTTTGTCCAAGCGCCGCAACCCGGCCAACACTGACCATCGCAGCACGGAAAGCCGCTCCTCTAGAGATACAGGCCGTTCCACACCAGAGAATTCGGCGGGGTACGGAACGTAGGTGATGAAATAGAAACGACTACTTGAGAGTAGTTATTTTTGCGCCGTGCCTACTTAAGAGGACTGATGTTTGAGTGTGGCGCGGAAGGTGCAGAGTGGGCAGTCGGATGAACTGCCCCCTCCGGTTGCTGGCCTTACTGTCCAGTCAGAACGGCCAGGAACAAACCCGGTTGGGTGATGGCTCCACCGGAGGCGGCGGAGACCGGTACATCAATGACGGGCCCCCGCTACTCCGGTGATCGCCGGAATCGTCACGGTGATTTGGTACAAACCAGGCGAAACGAGTCCGGCGAACGCTGGATTGACCCCTTGTCCAGCGATCATAACTTGAGGCGCGGCGTTCACGGATGCCGGAGCGGCAACCGTCGTGCCCTCGTAGGAAGGACTGGTAGGTCCGCCGTCCGTTCGCGCCTTCGTCACTACTGCTTGTCCAACATTGTCGCCAAGCACGGAGCCTTGCTGGACGTCAAAGTTCGTGTGAATGGCCGCGTCGAATGTGGCAGTCCACCGTCAAAAGCTATCGCGTTGATTGCGGTCGCATCGTTCGGAAATAGATAGCTAAGCTAGGCGCCACAGCTACTTCCACTCCAGAATCATTCCGGTGTCCGTAACCGCCCATAGCTTGCCCGAAGGCGTTGCCGCCAGCGTAACGCGCTTGGCAACCGCCTTGTAATCCACCGGCATGCTGCTCCAGATCACAGTATTAGTGTCCGTAAGCTGGCCTTGCTGAATATACACCTTCGATGGCGTGGGATTGGCGCGAAACGAACCAAGCACTTCAATACCGCCAACCACTATGTTGTTATCCTTACCCAAAAGAACAGAAGTGATTAGCTTGTCTTTCTCGAAATGAATGGGCGTATTCTTCCCTGACTTGAAATCAATCTTGAGCACTTCAGACGGGTATTGGAATGCCTGCTCATGGACAATCAACGAAATACCCATGCCCTCGCCCATCTTCACGTCAATAATGTGGCCGAACAATGAGGCGCTGGATGCGTTCCAATTTGCCCCGCCGTCGCGGCTGTCTAGCATCACTGTCAATGACGGCCACTCCCGCCGCGACGCAGCGCGTTCCGGCTCCATCCAATCAGGGTACAAACTACCGTCCATTCGTCTTGGGCGGCTCAGCCCGATGATCATCATGTCTTTTCCATTTTGAGCGATGACATCAAAAGCCGTCGTCTGCGAGCTTGCCTCAACTTTCGCCGCCGCCGGTACGCTTGTCCAAGTAAGCCCGCCGTCGGTAGTCTTCCAAACAGACTTCGGATAGCCAGCGGCGAAACCGATTTTTGAGCTGCTGAAATGGATAGCCGCAATGCCTTCCTGCTTCTTCAGCTTTTTCCAATCGCGGCCCGATTCCTCCGTCTTCCAAATGCCTTTGTCCGTCGCCAGCCAGCATTGAGAATCGTCGACGCAGGAAAGGGCAACCGGAATTTCCTTAAGCGGAACCTCAATCCATTTTTCCCCGCCATTGCTGGTGATCAGCATCACAGGGCGCTCTTTTTCCTTCGCCCCCGTAATGACCCCGTAAACCAAGCCACGTTGGCCGGAAGGAAACTCAATGCCGCGCAACTCGAAGTTGGATTCAGGCTGATCGTAAAAGTAGTTGATCGTCCATTTCTCCGCGGCTGCCGCCACAGAGATGCATAGAACAAAAAATCTAAGTAGGAAGGCCATACGCGAGTGTTAGGCTTGCCGCACTGACGCCTTGGCAAGAGCCAGATCAATGGTGGAAGCCATCTTTAGATCCTCCGGGCGGGTATGAACAACTTGCACCAAACAGCCTATCATTTCGCCGACAGTGGACAGCAGTTCCATCTCGTCGCCGGTGTGGTTGTGCGGTTGCCTGTGCTGCACGTTGATTACTCCCACCACCTTTCCCCGCGCGATAATCGGAGCCGAAAGAAATGCTTCGTAAGTGTCCTCAACTAACTCACTGAACGATTTGAAGCGAGGATCTCTGTAGGCTTCGGTCGATAAAGCCAGCAGACGCTTTTCGCGCGCCACCCATCCGGTTAAGCCTTCGTTCAATGCAAGCCTCACTTTCCCCAACGAATGTTCTTTGTTCGCTCCACTGGCCGCGCACAGCAGCAATTCGCTTGAATCCAGCAAGTACACCAGGCATGAATCGCAGCTAGTGAACTCCACCACGTGAGCCACAATGGAATCGAGGGATTGCCCTAAGCTTTTAGGTGTCGAAAGATAACGGCTGATACGCTGCAGAAGGCGCAGTTCCTGGTCTGTCCGCTCCAGGCGGAGTTCTAAATCACGGGCTTTGTTTGCCACTCCTTCATTATCCCCTTTTCAGTGATTCACAAACAGGAACTTACCGCCGCTTTCAAGAACCGTGCGCAGCGCTGGCCGCCCCACCAGCATTTCGATCTTCGAGAGCTCCGGGCCCTCCAGTGTTAAATAGTAGCGTTCCGGCGAGCGCCAAAGTTTCACAAACTCATCGTCTCCAATAAAAACTTCAGGGGCGTTGGGCGCGTATGACCCATATTCCAAATTGTTGACTCGCCCATTCAGAATCAACGCATGGCGATTCGTATAAAAAAAGAGAGAAGAAAAAGTGTAATATTGCGCGCCCAAAATAAGTTTGCCGGGAGGCGCCTGCATGAGAGCTTCAGCCAGCGGCCGCGACCCCATGTACGGATCGAAAACCGTCAGCGCCACGCGGGCGGCGTGGAAGAACAAAACCATCATCGCCGCAAGGCCAAGCACGCGCCGCCTCCCGCGCAGTAGCAAAGCGCCAACAGTGCCGCCGAGGAATGCAACCCCCGCCATCATCAGCGGCGTCCGCAGATAAGCGAAAGATGCAATCGTGAGGTCGCCCATATGGCCCAACGAAAGCGTGTAGGCGTCGGGATTTTGCGTCAGCGCGCGGGAAATATCTCCGGGCGCGGGAAGGTTCCAAACGTTCACCAACAAAAACAATATTGCCGCCGTGGCCGCCGCCGTTACAGCGGCGATCACCCGCGAACCCCGCGTTATCCACTGGTCCTCGCGGGGAAGCGCCGAAGCCAGCCACAACGCCATCGCCGGATAAGCCGGCATGGAATAATATTCCTGGGTAGTGGAAAACGTGAAGAACACCATCAAGAAGCCGCCCCAGCAAAGAGCCAGTTTTCTGGTTTGGGAGGCGCGATCCGTTCCGCTAATCGGCTGCCGCATCGCCGCCGGAATGTAGGCGCTCCACGGAAAAAGCCACAGGAAATGGAATAACCAAAACAGATGGCGCGGCACGGTGTTGTAATCGCGCGGGTGGCGCATGTTGAGAAAGCGGAACAAATGCTCGTTAAAAATATAGAACCAGAAAAAGCCGTGATACTTACCCGGCTCGCTCTTCATTGTGAAGTCGAGAAACGGTGGATTGGCCAATGTGGCCAGGATGTGCCACGGCGCGGCGATCACCAGAATAATAAGAGAACCGCTGAGTGGCCGGATACGCCGCCAAGTTCGTCTCGAAAAAAACTGCTCTGAAGCGAACAGATAAACAACTCCGCCGGCGATAGGGAAAACCGCGGCAATCAGGCCTTTCAGCAGCAGCCCCACACCAATCGACGCCGCGAGCAAGGTACTCCAGACCTGTGGACGCTGTTCCGTCTCATCGAGCACGCGCAACAAACTCCACATGGCTAGGGCGATGGTGGCCGTCACCATCGCATCGGGAATCTGAATGCGCGTAAACAGCCATAGCCCGATGCACGACGCAAGGATCAAGCCCGCATAAAGACCTTCCAGTTCCCCGAAAGCCCACGCCGCGAATCGCGCGCATAACCAGCACAAAAAAACGACGGACAACGCCAGCGGAATGCGCGCCGCCCAATCATTAGGTCCGAAAACCTTCATGCTGATGGCCATCAGCCAATACACCATGGGCGATTTTTCCAGGTACGCAACACCGTCAAGACGCGCCGTCACCCAGTCGCCAGATTCCAGCATGGTGCGTGCGATTTGCGCTTGCACGGCATCCACGTCATCCATCAACGCCGGCGGACTGGCGATGCATCCCAAGTAAATGAGAGCCGCCACAACGATTACGATTAGTTGGTAGTGAGGGCAGCGCCCGCTGTGATTTTCCATTGCTTCATCCACAAGAACAACGTTAATAAGCCCCATAAATGATAGCCATAGTTCGCGCGGCGCTCAAAGTGATCCGCCATCAACTGTTCAATCGCGCCTTGCCGGAACAGCCCGCAATCGCGGATCGCTTGGGGTGTCAGTGTGTCGGCCAACAGCGGCTTCAGCGCCGATCGAAACCAGTCGTGAGCCGGGATATCGAAACCCTCTTTGCCGCGGTTCAAAATTGCTTCCGGCAACTTACCCCGCATGGTTTCTTTCAAGACATACTTCAACGCGCTGCCATGAATCTTTAGCGATTCGGGAAGCGATGCCGCGAATTCCACGATGCGATGATCCAGGAACGGAGGCCGCACCTCAAGAGAGTGGGCCATGCTCATGCGGTCGCACTTGTACAAGATATCGTCAACAAGGTAATAATGCTGATCCAGAAAAATGAACGGATTCAGCTTCCCCGTATTAAGAAACTCAGGTGCGATGGTTCCAAGCAGGCTCGCGGTAGGTTTGAACTTCGCCGCGGTCAACAGTTGGCCCCGCTCGGCGTCCGTAAACGTGCCATTCCAAAAAGCGTGCGCCTCCGATGGCTCAAGCAGCGACCCTTTCAGGAACCGTTTCATCTTGTATTCGAGGCTAATCTTGTCGTCTGAAACAGGAATCAGGTTGATCGCATGCAGCCCCATTTGACGCAGCGGCTTAGGCACAGCGCGCATCCATCGCGCATAGCGATCAGCCAAATAGGTATAGTAGCCGCCGAACAGCTCATCGGCCCCTTCGCCACTCAGCGCCACCGTCACATGCTGCCGGCTCATCCGCGAAAGAAACCAAACCGGCAGCGCTCCGGCGTCGGCGCTTGGCTCATCGGAATGCCACGCCATCTTTTCAATCGCCGATGCCAACTCCACGTTGGGGTTCAAGTCGAACTCATGATGATCCGTTTCATACTTTTCGGCGATCATCCGAAAATAAGGGCTTTCATCAAATTTACGTCCCAGAAACGAAACCGAAAATGTCTTCAACTTGCGCCCGGCCATTTCTGACGCATAGTGCAAAATCGCGGAACTATCCACGCCGCCAGAAGCCCAAATGCCCAATGGAACATCGGCTATGAGGTGCTCTTTGATCGAATCTTTCAACAGCCCGTCCAGCTTTTCCTTGGCCGAATCGAGTGTCCACTTTGGATCCTGTTGCGGCGGTAACTTCCAATAGGAGCCCTTTGACACCCGGCCGGAACGCCACTCCAGCCAATGCCCGGGCTCCAGCTTGGTGATACCCTCCACCATCGTATGCGGCGTCGGAATATAGTTCAACGACAGAAAATAATTCAGACCCATGAGAGACAACTGCCGGGGAATCTCCGGATGCTCAAACAGCACCTTCATCTCAGAGCCGAAATAAAGATCGTCGCCCAGTGAGTAAAGATACAACGGCTTAATCCCCATGCGATCCCGCACCAACACAAGCCGTTTTTGATCTTCGTTCCACAACGCGGCGGCGAACATGCCGCGCAGCCGTTTGAAGCAATCCACGTCCCATTCAAGGAAGCCGCGCAAAACTACTTCCGTATCGCACCGCGACTTGAACTTGTGCCCCAATGCCTCAAGCTCACTTCTCACTTCGTTGTGATTGTAAATCTCGCCATTGAAGACTATCACCGACTTGCCGTCTTCACTTACGATCGGTTGATCGCCACCCGCCAAATCGATGATGCTCAGCCGCACGGCGCCAAGCGAAACAGTGGCGGATTCCCACACCCCGGTCTCATCGGGTCCGCGATGATGAATCGTCGCGGTGGCCTGCTTGATCCGCCCTTCCGGCGCTGCTTTTCTGATGTGAGTGAAGCCCGCGATTCCGCACATATGCTATTCGTATCGCAACGATTCAACCGGCAGAATCTTCGCCGCCGTTCGCGCCGGGTAAATGGTGGCCACGTAGCTAACCAGCATGGAAGCCGCCGCCACCCAAACCCCATCTATCCATCGTGGCTCAAACGGAACGAAACTTAGTTGATAGGCCGCCTCATCCAATTTGATCCACCGGTAATGGCCGGCAAGATAACTCAATGTGTATCCCGCGAACAAGCCTAGCGTGGTTCCCACCGCGCCGATGATCAGCCCTTGCATCACAAAAATCTTCCGGATTTGCGCCACGCGCGCGCCCATCGAAACCAAAATCGCGATGTCCTTATTCTTTTCCATCACCATCATCACCAGACTAATCAAAATGTTCAGGCCGGCAATCAGTTCGATCAATCCCATCGTGATCACTGCCACTACCCGGTCCATCTTCAACGCGTTTAAGATCGGCCGGTTTTGTTCCTGCCAATGCGTCGCGGAAAATTTCGGCCCCGCCTCTTGCTCTATCTGTTTTGCAATCGCCGGGGCTTGGTAAATATCGTCCACGCGAAATTCAATCGCCGAAGCCACCGCGTCCAACGACATCACCCGCTGCGTTTGCTCCAGCGAAGCGAAAGCCCACATGGAATCCAGTTCGAAGAAGTCAGTTTTATAAATGCCGCAAACGCGAAACTGAAAGGAACTGGGCCGGACTCCCAGCGGCGTGATTTCGCCTTGTAAGCTCACCACCGTCATGATGCTGCTCATCATCATGCCGGTTTTTCCGGCCAGCGCCGAACCCACCACGATGCATGGATACTTTCCGTCTTGCTTCGACAGGGACTCAAACGAACCGGCTGTCAGATTGCGGGCAATCTCCGCGTATCCACCCGGATATTGCGGGTCGAGCCCCTTCAACACACCGCCCTGCGCGCGCAAGGGCCCGCCTAAAAGCACCTCTCCGAAGAGCGTGGGATTGACATTGATCACATGGGGCGTCTTCGCCAGCTTAGCCGCTAATTCCGGCCACTTTTCGATCCCTTCCGCCGGATTCTTCGATAGCAGCGTTACATGCGCGGTGGCGCCAAGCAAGCTTTTCTGAAGCGTGTTTCTAACGCCGGTGGTGACGGCCATGGCAATAATCAAAGCCATCACGCCCGCCGCCACACCCAAAATAGAGATCACGGTAATGAGCGAAATCACCGCCTGCTTGCGTTTGGCGCGCAAGTAACGCTGGGCGACGAATAGCTCGAAGGACTGCATCTTACCCGCCTGCCCTATCTTCCGCGGCATCTTCAGAACCTGAACAGCGCGACCAGGGGGGCACGCGCAGACCAGGGGGTCCGCCCCACCGCGCACAAGAATCCTTAAAATCCGCGCTAACCAAACAACTTACGTGTGTCTTCACCATTCTTTAATTTAAGCGTCCAACTTGCGGAACTGCTCGGCGATTCCAATCGGCCCTTCCGGCCGCAATAATGGGAACAAAATAACATCCCGAATCGACTTGCATCCAGTTAACACCATCGTTAACCGGTCGATGCCAATGCCCTCTCCGCCCGTCGGAGGCATGCCATACGAGAGTGCTCGAATGTAATCCTCGTCCATTTGATGCGCTTCCTCATCGCCACGTTCGCGCATGCCATGCTGCATTTCAAAGCGCCGCCGCTGCTCGTTCGGATCGTTCAACTCCGTATAGGCGTTGCCGATCTCCATGCCCGCCACGTAAATCTCAAATCGCTCCACCATCGACGGCTCATCCAGCTTATTCTTGGACAGCGGCGAGGTCTCCACCGGATATTCATAGATGATCGTCGGCTGGAACAAATGCGCCTCCGCCACGCGTTCAAAAATATCCGCCAGACATTCGCCCGCCGTGCTCTTGTGTGAATGCTTCTTCAGCCACTCCGCATCCCGCACCTCATCCATCGTGGGCTTGGTATCGCCCTTCCAAAACTCAATCACGGCTTCGCGCATGGTCAACTGGCGAATGTCGCCAAAGTCTATCGTCCGCCCGTCGAACTCCACAACCGGAGAACCGGTGGCGTCAATCGCCACCTGTTTCAAGAGCTCCGCCGTCAGATCAATCAGCCCCCGATAGTCCGTGTAAGCCTGATAAAACTCCAGCATGGTGAACTCGGGATTGTGGTGCGTTGAAACTCCCTCGTTGCGGAAGTTGCGGTTAATCTCAAATACGCGATCAAGCCCGCCCACCACCAGCCGCTTCAGATACAATTCCGGCGCGATGCGCAAATACAAATCCATATCCAGAGTGTTGTGATGCGTGACAAACGGCCGCGCCGCCGCCCCGCCATATACGGTCTGCATCATCGGAGTCTCTACTTCAATGAAGCCCTTGGCCTCCAACTGCCGCCGGAAAGATTGCACAATTTTCGCCCGCGTTACAAACACTTTGCGCACTTCGTCGTTGGCGATCAGGTCCAGATAGCGCTGGCGGTAGCGCAACTCAACGTCTTCCAAGCCATGCCACTTTTCCGGCATCGGCAGCAATGTCTTCGCCAGAAATTCAAGCTTGGCCGCCTCCACCGTCAACTCGCCCGTGCGGGTGTGGAACAGCCGCCCCTCCACGCCCAAAATATCCCCGATATCAAGCATCTGGTACAGCTTGAAATCCTTTTCGGAAAGCTTATCTACTTTGAGATAAACCTGCAATTTCGCGCCGCCTTGGGTCAGGTGCAAGAACCCGGCCTTGCCTTTCCCTCGCAACGATTGAATGCGCCCGCATACTTTCACCGCAATGTGGGTTGCATCCAACTCCTCAGCCGTCTTGGCGCCAAACTGTTCATGCATCTCGCTCAACTGATGCGAGAAATCAAACCTCTTGCCATAAGGCAGATGACCGGCCTCAGCCAGTTCCTTGGTGCGGCGAACGCGCGTCTCAAATATTTCTTGTTCTAATGACAAAACGAATACCTCGGAAGGTTGTGGTCAAATTGTGCGCCGGCGCGGGGTCATCGCCGGACAATCACTTCGCGTAAATTGTTGCGCGTCAGGAAAAACTTCACTGAATTAAAGCGCTGAAATAGCCGTTCAATATCGCGATTATGCAGGATTTTCCCAGCCATCCGTTCTCCCTTCGGCCTCAACCGTAAGCAGCGCGCCCCTTCCATGCGATACGTATAGGCGGGAACCATGCCATTGCGGGATTCGGTATGAAACGTCGCCAACAAATAAGTGCTGGGCTTCAACAAACCAAATAAATGATCCACCGTCATCTCAAGCAATCCAGGAGAAAGGAACTCAAGTGAATCCCAAACTAAGGCGCCATCGAACATCCAATCGTCATAGTTCAGACATTGGGATTCGAATTTGTCCAACCGCCCAACATCGGACTGGTTTTCAAAAAAGTCCCCCGGAGGTCCAAAACAATCGTCCAGAATCCGTAAAAAATCGTCGGAATAAATCCGGTGTCCCAACCCCGAAATAATATCCACGTTCGCTTGGCAAAGCCCGGTAAGATCCAGAACATTGAGCCCCGTTTGACTCTTCAACGAGTTTATGAACTGCTCAACACACTTGCTTTCCACCGAGTGGTCTTCCGCCGCCATGCGCGCCGCGGCGCCGGCACCGGCCGATGCGGGAGAGATTCCCCGCACTCCCGCACTCGCTGGAGGGTCTTCCGGCGATGAGCCCAAGAAAATGCTGCGAAAAGTGCTTTTCAACGTCTTGACGTTCTCCTGAGAACTATCCAGCGGCTATAGCTTCAAATTCTGCGGTTGCGGAGCCGCCGGCACGGCCCCCGGGGCGCCTGCCGTTGCAGCTTTGGCCGCGGGTTTGGTTACTTCTGGCCGTATGATGTCAATCGATCCCTTGAAGTAGGCGCCGTCTTCAATCACAATCCGTTGTGTCTTGATATCGCCGACTAACTTGGCCTCTTTGCGGATTTCGATCTTATCGGTGGCCTCCACGTTGCCGTGAATCGTCCCGATCACAATAATTTCCCGAGCCTTTACCATGGCCTTCAGCGTGCCGTTCGGCCCAACCGTCAGCCGGTGCTCCATCATTTCTATGGCGCCTTCGACGTCCCCGTCGACGATCAGATCTTCGCGGCTCAGGATATTTCCCTTCACCACGACGCTTTTGCCAATAGAGGCCGTGCCTCTGGCGCTCGATTCATGTTCAAACCCTCTGGCGGGTAACGGGCTCATAGGTATTCCTTCCTTGGCCAATTCCGATGAAGACGGTGGGGCCGAATTTGATCTCTGGGGCGATGGTTCATCTTTCCGCCGGTTCCACATGCAATCACCCTCCTGGCAAATAAAATATGGTGAAATTCTATCGTAAACGGCTAAGGCGCCCCATGGCAATCCGGGAAATGCCCTTAATCGCCGATTGCGCGAAAAAAACGCCCCATCCAGTAAGGAAGAATGTAGTCAAATCCCCGGCCCTTCAATCGCGCCTGTGCCGCCTCCATACAGCAAGTAGGGGCTCCTTTGCCAAAGAAACTCCGTACGCACTCGCTCCGTCACCGGAATCGGCCGGCAGGCTTTGTCCGCCGGTCCGCATGCCGGATACTTGCCGCGAAGATCTAATCGTCACGCATGGGCCTTTGCAGCCACAGTCTTAGAATGCTCTCCGTTTCGCCATCCCGCTTTGTCATCGCTGCCGCGAATCGCATTGTCCATCATGTTGAAATGCGCATTCCCGTGCGTTTCCGTTGTCCCCCGCACGGAATCGTACGATCTCCTGGCGATACCAGCCACATGAGATCCCGTATAGCCCTGCGCCAGTAATCCATAAAAAACCGCGCAGTCTAAATTAAATTTGAAATAGGAACTGTTGTCGTCACTCGTATCGATCAGAATGGGAATGGTCATTTCAATCGCAGATCCCGCAAGATCGTCAAAGAGCCCGTTATAGCGTCCCGGATCAACCCGCCGCGCGAGTTTGGCGATCATCAATTGCTGATGGACGAAACCAAGAAACGTTGTGGCTATCCCGTCCGGCAGAACGATGGGCCAAGCCCTCGACGTCAGACGGTCCACCGCGCGAGGCACTATCCCACGCACTTGTTCCAGCACCCCAGGCTCATCGACGACCTTCCAAACCGCCGTAAGCCCGAAGAACACGCCAATATATTGATCCCGGGAAGTATCGCCAATCCATGTCCATTTCCGGCCATTCAACGTATTGCTGAAAACACCGTTGTGCGATTCTTCCCTCACAATCCCCGCCGCGAAAGGCGAATCGGCGGGAAAGGCGCAACGGGCCAACGTGTCATTGCCGGTGACATCGAATAAGAACTTCACTCCATCGATCGCCCGGCGAAGATTATCCAGCGCAACAGGCGATTTTGTGGCCGCGTAGTGATAAGCCTCGGCCGCGATGTAGTGCCCCGTCCATATCGCGGAATCCCCACATCGGGAATAGCCGGCGATTTCACTGCTCGTTGCGTCTTTAAAAATCGGGCTCAAGATTGAGCCATAGGGAACGGCTCGCGGCTGAATGCGCGCGCCAATGGCCAGCGCGTCCGCTTCGGCGGCCAAAGCTGGGAATAAGGATGCTACGGCCAAATGTAATAGCGCACGCACGCTTTCAGAGTGACACAACCACTAAGCCCTGAACTCCGCGAGCTGTGTAAATTGTGGAGCATTCTTGGGATGGCTAATCCATTTCCGCGTTAGCCACCCTCACGGCAAAGCGTAACCTCCCGTGCGGCTACCGGCGAATTTCTTTCCCAACGCAATCATCGGCCGTTCCACCAGCCGCTCACTAGCCACGGCCATGAGCAAAATTAGCGGCACTTGAAATACTAGCGGTATCCCCAGGTCGCCGCTCACCACAACCTGCTGCCACAGATAAATGCTGTACGAAATTCTTCCCAGCCATTCTAGCGCAGGCAGCCGCAAACATCTGCCCAACCAATCATCGGGCTGAAGCACGGTGGCCGCGATCAACGTGGGAAAAACCGCTGATTGCAAAAGCCGTTGAAGCTCTTTCCATGCGGGGACTAAATACGCCAACACCAGGCCCATGCCAGTTATAGCGGCGATCAACAACCATACCCAAGTCTTCATCGCCCCCTTGAACCTCCCGGCAAAGCCTCTTTCCCGCAACGTGATCGCCATCAAGCAGGGGAACAGGAAAGCGTCCAGCCGCAAGTGCGTTTGCCCCGCTTCCACTCCTTCCGCGCCGACCCAAACGCGTAGCGCCGCCGTCAGACAGATAAGCCCAACACAAGCCCAACGCGCTCCCGAACGGCCCAGCAACACAAGCATCGGAGGCCACAAGATATAGAAATGTTCTTCCAGCGATAAGGACCAGTAATGTCCCGTATTCCAAGAATTCACCGGCTGGTAGTTAGCATAAAAGAGCGCGGGACCGAGGATGTCTCGCCACTCCAGCACAATCACACCCGCCGTTCCCAGCAAAATCATTGCGCCCAAATAGACATACGCGGCGGGCAGGATCCTGAACACTCTCCGAATATAAAAAGAGCGCAGCGAGATACTTCCTTGTGATTCCTCTTCAATCAGAAGCCGCGTGCAAATTAGAAAGCCGCTGATTGCGAAGAACAGCATCACCCCCAAAGTTCCCATTCTAAAGGCGATGCCGTATAGCGGCGAGCTTTGATTGGCGGAATGCTTCGTGATTAAATGGCTCGCTACTACCATCAGGATAGCTATCGCGCGCCACCCGTCCAGCGTTGGTAAATAGCGTTCCTTTTTTACCGGGTCCAAGCTCCGCGCCTAATGCCCCTGAATCTTCAAATACTTTGACAGGTCGGGAAACAGAAGTTCCTTAACCTCGGCCTTCTCCAAATCCTCGGGTTTAATCAAAGTAGCGCCGCTATCGACGTTCGCCACCGGAGTTTCGCCTTTCAGCTTTTGGAGGATCGCCCGGGTTGATTCGTAGCCCATCTTGAAAGGATTCTGCACAACCAGCGAATCAATAAATCCGGCTTTCATATCGGCAATCAATTGATCGCTTGCGTCGAATCCCACCAGTTTCACGTTCTTCGCGCCACGCGTCTTTAAAGCCTGCACGG
>JAYVXT010000348.1:0-6513 GCA_043785065.1 Bryobacterales bacterium
CCGGAGCACCTTTTGGCCGCTGACGCCGGTCGAGGGCGACTCCGGCGGGAATCAGCGCGAGGCCTAGGAAGAACGCCACCGGGAGAAGAACGAATTGGAGGATGCCAGCATAGCCGGCTCCCGAGCCGCCTTGGCCAAGCATCCACAACCAAAATACTGTTGCACTGGTGACGAGAACTATTCCGATGCGGCTTAACCAGTTGTCGGAAAAAAGCAGGATGGGGATGATCCGCGAAGCCCATCCTATCTCTGACCCATTTGCTTGATTGGGCATCGGATGCTCTCGCACTTCTTAATTCTTTAACGTCCGGACGTATTCAACAACACTTTTCACGTCGGCGGAGGTAAGGCTTTTCACCGGCTTCATCTTGCCCATGCCTTCGGTAATGTTCTTGGCGATCTCGGCGTCCGGCTTAGCTTGTACTTCTTTGGACCCGAGAGGCCGGAGTTCCACATTCACCGCCTTCGCGATTGCTGGGTTCCCTTTGCCGTCGGCGGAATGACAAGATTTGCAGGACTTGTCGTAAGCCGCGTTTCGGGAGGCCGCGTCGGCATTCAGCGTAAGGGGCATTCCCAAAATAAGAATCACAACTGTGGCGATGAAGAATCTCTTTGCCATTAACGGCCTCCCGTGTCTGAAGTCGATATTGATTGAAGAACCGTGCACGCTTAGATGGATGCATGTAATGCGCCAATCGTAAACTCTTACATTTGCATGCGATTACTAATGTTCCGAATTCATCTTGGGGCAAATGCCCCAGAGGCTGGGGCAAGGTAATAGAATATAACCCATGCGCCTAATTACTCTCTTCGTCACGTCTTCATTGCTTTGTTCGGCGGCTTCCCCTCTAGAAGTGGTTAAGGATGCTTCGAAGACTGGAATGGATACCGCGCGCCTTGCGATGATTCCGCGGAGACTGAAGACGTTTGTGGATAAGGGCGCGGCGGCGGGTTTTGTGATGCTGGTGGATGCATGGGCAAGCGGTGGCGATGGAGGCCGTTGGTTGTACGGATATGGAGACGAAGCAGCCGATGAAAAGGATGCGATTTTCCAACTGCATTCGATGACGAAGCCTGCTGTGTGCATGACGATCATGATGCTTGCGGAGCAAGGGCTGCTTGCCATTTCCGATCCGGTGGAAAAATACTTGCCGGAGTTTCGAGGGCAGATGGTAGGGGAGACGGATAAGAGTGTGCGATTAGTGAAGCCAGTAGGGCCAGTGCAGATTCGGGATTTGATGACGCACACGTGGGGCATGCCGCAGAATCCGCCGCCGGGGATCGGCGAGTTGCATGGATCGCTGCTGCATAAGAATTTGGCGGGGGTGATCCTTAGATGGTTTGTTCCACAAAGGGTCGTTTATTTATGCAATGCGATTGCTAAATTCGCGCAGATAAGCCCGCAGCTCATCCCGAACGCGCCGGAAGATATTCATCCGTTCTTCTTCAGTGCCGACGCGGGGGGCTGGCGGATCTTCAAAGCTGTGATGCAATATTTTCGCAGGACCGAAGAACACCGGACAGGTTTCACGGGCATTGTCGCAGACCGTGATTACATAATCGAAGTGTTGCCCCTGGAATTCATCGACGTTTTTGGAGCGATACCCGGAGATATCAATCCCTACCTCGCGCATGACAGCGATGGCTTCGGGCCGGACACTGCTCGATTTCGTACCGGCGCTTTCTACATTGAAACGATCCCCAGCATCATTGCGTAGCAACCCTTCGGCCATCTGGCTGCGCGCGGAATTGCCCGTGCACAGGATCAGAACCCGTTTCTTTTTCATTGTCATTAAACCTCCGTAGCCGGGAACCAGTGGCGGGTGCGATTGCATGCCGCGCAGACCGAGAGCATCACCGGCACTTCCACAAGAACGCCAACGACTGTTGCAAGAGCCGCGCCTGATTCCGGCCCAAACAAGGCAATAGCCGTAGCTACGGCAAGCTCAAAGAAATTCGACGCGCCTATCAGTGCGCCGGGAGCTGCGACCGAATGCTCCACTTTCAACCATTTCATAAGGGCGTATGCCAGACCGGCATTGAAGTATACCTGCAAGGTGATCGGCACGGCGATCAGCAACACATGGAAGAAGCGGCCCGTAATGTTGTCGGCCTGAAAGGCGAATATAAAGATCAGAGTTGCGAGTAACGCGGCAATCGTCACCGGCGCGAATTTCGGCAGCAGAACCCCTTCAAACCATGCCTGCCCGTACTTGCTAACCAGCAAGGACCGCAGGATTACACCTGCCACCAACGGAACCACGATAAAGACGATCACGGACGTAAGCAGCACCATGAAAGGCACCGTAAGAGTGGAGGCTCCATGTACCAGGAATTGCACGATTGGCACAAAGAGAACCAGCATGATGAGGTCATTGACCGATACCTGAACGAGCGTATAGGCTGCATCGCCGTTTGTCAGGTGGCTCCATACGAAGACCATCGCCGTGCAGGGCGCGGCGGCCAGAATGATGCAGCCCGCAATATACTGGTCAGCTTCGGCGGGTGAGATAAAGGCTGCGAAGATGACACGGAAAAACATCCATGCAAGCAGCGCCATCGAGAAGGGCTTAACCACCCAATTAATGAAGAGTGTCACCAACAGCCCGGCAGGACGCCGCCCGACATTCTTTATTGAGGAGAAATCAACTCTCATCATCATGGGCGTAATCATCAGCCAGATGAGGACGGCAATGGGCGCATTGATCTGGCTACCTTGTCCGAATTCAATATTTCGGAGGCCCGCGACCATCGACGGCAGCAACTTACCGAAGGCGATACCCACGATCATGCAGAGCGCCACCCAAAGAGATAAGTAACGCTCGAAAACGCCCAGACCGCCTCCCGCCTCAATTGGGCTTGCCGGAATGATCTCAGGCATTGGGTTTCCCGCAACAACCCGGAGCGCAGCAGCTTGCTGGTTTAGTGGCGCGAATGAAGGCGCTCATGAATTTACCCTCAACAGCGGGAGCCATGGCATCCACATCAATGCCCTGTCCGCTCAGGAAAGCCCTCGCATCCTCAATGCTGTAAACTCGCGTGGGTTCGATGTCGATAGCGTCAAAGCCAGCCTTGGCGAGTTTGACGACATATTGCTGATCATCGAGAGCTCCGGCGATGCAGCCTACCCACAGCAGCATATTCTTCCGCACTTCGTCAGGAACATTGCCGCGCGTGACCACATCGGAGACGGCGAAGCGCCCACCCGGTTTGAGAACGCGGAAAGCCTCGCGCATAACGCTATCTTTATCGCCAGAAAGGTTGATCACGCAATTGCTGATGATCACATCGACTGAGTTGTCGGGAAGCGGGATATGCTCGATTTCACCTTTGAGGAATTCGACATTGTCTGCCCCTGCCTTGCGCTGGTTCTCGCGGGCGAGGGTCAGCATTTCATCGGTCATGTCAAGGCCGTAGGCTTTCCCGGTTGGACCGACGCGCCGGGCCGAGAGCAGCACGTCAATGCCGCCGCCTGAACCAAGATCAAGAACGGTTTCACCCGCTTTTAATTCGGCCAACGCCGTAGGGTTTCCGCAGCCGAGCGAGGCCAATACGGCGTCTTCCGGCACGGAGCCAGTTTGGGCCGCGTCATATAGGTTTGAGGTTATCGGGTCGCAGCAGCCATCAAGTGCAGCCGACGCGCCGCAGCAGGAGCTTCCGCCGGTCGTGACACGAAGAGCGGCCTGTCCATATTTTTCTTGAACTACTGATTTAATTTCTGTTGTGTTCATGATTGTGTCCTACTTCTTTTGCATTGGCTAAACATAGTATGAGGCCACTTTGAATGCGCCGTTCTTTTCCAAAAGTGAGCCGACGAGCCACGCGCTCAATTCCGCGCCGCGTTAATCCCGGACGATGATTAACGGTGCCGGAAGAATGCGGTAGCCCTTAGTCTTTTTCTTCGGTTCCACCACGGCAACTTTGACCAGTTGCCAATTGCGCCCGCCGAACTTCTCAAGATTTTCACGAATGCACACCGCGCTAGAGGTCACGTACACGCTGGCGAATTTATCCCCGTTCATGGCATTGCCTCCCATGCCTGTGGTCACTGTAGGCTATACGAATTTCTTCTCCTCAGCCCCTGTAATAGAAAGAGCCTTCAGCGCTTCGGTATCCTTGGCTTCTACAACCTTCAAGATCTTTCCAACCAGTTCCCCTGGGCGATGGTTGCCGTGACGAACAGGCACACGACGAGCGTGCCCGTTTTATGAAACAGGTGATGCATGACGATCTCCTTTGTTACTTACAGAGTTGGATGATGTTCTCTAGTTTGATGGCCTTGTTTCGAGTGCAACACTCCGCGTAAAGGAAAGACAGCAATTCTTCCAGCGCGGATGTGTTTGCGCTGTACCGGAGGAAGGTGCCTTCCCGGCTTACGAGCGCCAGATTTTCGTTTTTCAGTTTTTCCAGATGATGGGAAAGGTTAGAGGCGGAGATTCCGAGCTCAGCCTGTATCTCGCCAACGACCATTCCATCCGGGTGGGCCGATAAAAGAACCTGCATGATCCGAAGACGGGATTCGGTCCCCATCGCCGCAAACATATCGGCGAACCGGATAGTCCGCTCGCCCTCACTCTCTTTGTTCTTGCTCATCAAATCTTTCTATACTTCTATGATATTTGAAGTATTGAATTTGTCAAGAAAGATTTTTCGGAGCATGTTTCACAAAGGGTAGGATTCGGGACGACAAGCGGACCCCAGTAAGAATAGGGGTTGGATAATCCAGTTTTGTTGTCCCGTTATGGAGCGACGCAATACGGCTACGCCCGAGTCTCGACCCACGACCAGAATGCCTTGCAACCGGCAGCATTCAAACGGGCCAGGTGCAAGACTAACTTCAAAGACGAAGGCATATGCGGCGCCGCTACGAAACGTCCTGCGCTGATGTGCTGCTTAACCCGGAAGGACAGTGACACGCTCAGAGTTGAGGAAGCGCTGGGTGGAAGCTTGCGGGACCTGATCACCATGCTTGATGGTCTGAAAGAGCGCGTGAGAAATTCAAATGACTAACGGAAGCCTCGGGAGCGAAACACCCGCAGGCCGCTTCATGTGGCAGATGACCGCTTTATTGGCACGAGTTCGAGAGTAGGTTGATCGTCTAGCGGACTGAGGCTAGCCCCCGATTATCCTCGGGGGCTAGTCAAGGGCTAGTCAAGGGCTAGTCGGCGCGCTAATTAAGTATTGAGTTTCTACTGACAGGCTCGGGCTGTGCGGGTTGAGGACACGCCTGCGCGGTTTGTAACGGCCACGGTCAGTGAATCTACCTTCACCTGCGAGCTGGTGATTGCAACGGGTGCGGTGATGGCGAAAGTTCCTCCGGTGCGGATCGATAGGGGGCCCACAAAATAATCGCCAGCAAGTCCGGCTAACGAAATCGAAGTTAGGCTGGTTCCGTTTAGAGTCAGATTCGCCAACACAAGCTCGCGGGTTGTGCTAAAACCTGTCAGCTCTAGTTGAAGACCTGGGGAAGCCACGCGGTAGCAAGCGTCGGTTAACACGGGCGCTTGCGTTGCCACCCTTAATAATCCAGGTGAGGGCAGAAGCGGCAATGCTTGACCACCAATAATCAAACTTGTGATGGTTAATTTGGTTTGGCTGGCCACAGTGCCGGTTGAATTCAGGTTCAACGGGACTCGCTTGGTTCCGGCGGGGATCGTGATAGTGGCCGATTTCGAACCATTGGTAAAGCGTACGGCTGGATCGGATTGATTGGTTTCACTGGACGGCGAGCCTGTTTCGGCACTGGATTTGATTTCGATTGTGGCATCAATCGGCAACGAGTATACGTCGGAAACTTCCAGATTTACCGGTACTGGGCTGACCGCTGGGGCGAGCGTCCCGGTGGAGCCGGAGAAGGTTATTTGAGGCATTGGAGGCAATTTGGGACTCAGCGTGCACGTTGCGGCGGCAAGCCTTGACTGCGAATCGCGCACCAAGAGTTCAAAATCGTTGGAAGTTGCCTTTGAGGGAGTTCCCCCGACAATCCCGTTCTTTGCCAGACTGAGGCCCGCGGGTAAAGTTCCGTTCATGCTCCAGGCATAGGGGGCGATTCCGCCAGTGACAATGGGCTGGAAAGAGAAAGCGCTTCCAACGGTGGGTTGGGTTATGGGGCATGCGCGGTCTAACTTGAGTGGGTCGGGAGTTATGCTGAAGGAACAATCCTGCGAGGCGGACAGTCCTGTGTTGTCGCGCACGCTGAGACCAAAGGTGAAATCGCCGGCCTCCGTCGGAACGCCGTTCAACAGCCCGAAGCTAGATACGTAAATGCCTGAGGGCATGCGGCCGGCAGAGCTCCAGACCAAAGGACCATTGCCGCCGATTACGGTCAATGGTTGATTATATTGGGTATTGATCGTGCCCGGAGGCAAAGGGCAGGAATTGATGCTCAGCACTGCGCGCGAAACCACAAGACTACAAGGAACGGAAACTCTGCGGCCCGCCGCGTCCTCGGCCTGAATGCGGAACTGGAACGCTCCGCCGTCATTGGGGCGGCCGGTAATGGAGCCGTCCGCA
>JAYVXT010000349.1:0-19364 GCA_043785065.1 Bryobacterales bacterium
TAAGGAAGCCACTTGGAATACGGCAAACACGCAAACCGTCACATGGGACGTAGCCGGTACAAGCGCCGATCCCATCAATTGCCAGAAGATAACATCAGGCTTTCGATTGATGGCGGGAAAACCTTCCCGTACCTGCTTGGTGATTCCGTACCAAACTCGGGCTCGGCGTCGATCAACATACCGGCCAATATTCCAGCCACCACCAAAGCACGTATCAGCGTCGAAGCCGTCGGAAATATCTTCTTTGATTACTCCGACTTTGATTTCAACATCGCGAACTGACTCGCTTAACGTAGCACCCGAGCCGATCCTAGATAGATAGAATTCAGCAGAAGCTTGAACGTTCCAAAAGGTTGCCCCCTGTGCTGGGGCCGGAATCCGAATAAGATCACCCGGCCCTTGCCATAGCGCGCCTCCGCCAACAATCCCTTGCCCAGCACCGCCCGCTCGCCGGAAATCCAACCGCTAGCCAGCAACTTCGTCTTCGCATAACGCGCCACCATAGTCACATCCTTGTCTCCGGCCGTCAAATCAAAGGCCTCACCGCCGCTGGAAAAAGCTACCGCCTCCTCTGGCATGCCAAACCCAATCGGATGCTTCGGATCTACCGTAATCCTTAGCAATGAACCGGGAGACAAAAACGTTGCCCCGCCGCCACCGCCTTCTTCTCCCTCGCCTGCTCCTGTTGTATTGCGGATAAGGGAATTACGCACGCCGATCGGCATCATTTGCAACGGCAACTCCGCCGCCGAACCGAATGTGATCAATGTTCCACCGTTCTGCACAAACTCTTCCAGCGCCGCGGCTCCCTTCGCCCCAATGCCCCCGGTAAATTCAGGACGCTGTAAAGAGGAAGCTCTGCGCGAACTGGAAGACGAACCGCCATCGGCCACACCCGCGCGAATACCATGCAGAATCGAATCCGCCGATTGCGTGGCGAAAAGCACGGTGTCAAACCGTTCCCGCAATTTGCCATTCTGGAAATCCTCGTTGTGAATTAAGGTGTACGGAACCTTATACGTATCCAGCACCCACTGCGTCCATCCCAAATCCATATTGGGAGTCCAAGGCTCATACATAGCCAGCCGGGGCTTCTTCAACTGGTAAGCTGCTTGGCTCAAATCGGTTACTATCTTGCCATCGGCGGCCCAGCCAACGGATTTGCCCGCAGCCAACAATTCGGCTGTTGCCACAAAAGACGAGTTCTCCCGATGATCCATCGAAGCGGGTGACTCGAAGATCGTTTGGTTCGGCTCCAACTCGGCCTTAAAGACATCCTCAACCCGATCCACCTGCACGCCCATCTGCATGCTCAGCGTCCAACCCGCAATATCGTAGGGCCGCTTCACACCGCCGCCCGATCCATCGCGAATTTCCGGATATTTCTGAGGCTCCATAAGATCCATAAGGTAACCGCGGAAGGGCTGGCCTGCGCGCATCACGTAGGTTCCGGCCGGATAACTCTTTGCGCCAACTTGAAATTCCGCGCGAGCCCGTTCCACTTCAATCCCAGCCATCTGCAGCCGCTTCATCATTTCAACAGCACTTGAATAATCCCACTGCTTCACCGGGACCACATAAGCGTAAGGCCCGCCGCTCTTGCCCAATTCAATGTTGCGATTCGCCAAATCCCAGGCCTTGTACAAGAACTGCTCGCTGCGGCTGCTGGCCAAATCCAGAATGGCGAAATCGGCCGTCAGCATGTAGTCAATCGCATCACGTAACGTCCACTTTCCACCCTGCCACGGGTTCTGATAGAAGATCGACGGGACCTTTGTTGGAATCCAATTGGGGAATCGCTCAGGCAATTCACTCGCCTGATAATCGTGCGGCGTCGCATAGGAAAACCCCGCAGTCTCGGTTAAGATGCCGTGCATGTTGTGAAACGCCGGCACGGAACGCAGTCCGCCATTCCACCAGCCATCGAAGCCCCAATAGGACAAGACACCCGGCTTGTTTTCGCGCGCAAAACGCTCCTTCATCGTCGCCCCAATTTGATGAATGCCCTCCATTACCGCCGCCGGAATGTTCGGGTTCAACGGCTCGGAATACGGTGGAACAAAGATACGCGCCGGAAAGGGTGGCGATTGATGTTGGTTATAAACAATTTGCGGAAACCAATCTTGAAACATCAGCTTGGTCACATGCCGCGTCTCTTCCAAATTCAACATGAACCAATCGCGATTGTTGTCGTGCCCTGAATACTTCTGATACAGCTTTGTGAGATTTGCCGCCTCATAAGGCGTGCCCACGTTCGATTGATACCAGTGGGCCACGGTGTCTAGGCCATCGGGATTAATCACCGGAATCTGCATGACAATTGCCTTATCGCGAAATCGCTTAAACTCTTCTGACTCATCCGATATCAGCTTGTACGCCAGGTGTGGAGCCTGCTGCACCGGAGCCACCTCGGTGGCATGCAGTCCGGAATCGATCCAGACAATGGCCTTCCCTTCCTTTGCCAATTGAACTGCCTCCTCCTTGGTAGCCCTGCCCAGGGCCAGCCTTCGGCTTATCTCCTTATAGCGGTCCAATTTCGACAGGTTCTCTTTACTTGAAATGAAGGCCACATACATCGGCTTCCCTTCGGCGCTACGGCCAAACTCAACCAGCTTGATACGCTCGCTTTCCCTGGCCAGCTGTTTAAAATAGTTGGTGACCTGGGCGTAGTCCGCCAATTTGTAATCGTCACCCGGGTTGAATCCAAAGTGTTCCTGGGGGGAAGGGATGGCGGCGTAAACAACAAGCAGTAAGCTTGAGAGAAATGTAGCAAGTCGAAAGACCATGTGAAACAATCTTACTATGGCCTTCGCTTCAGACCGGACATTTCGAGTTGGATTAGTGCAAACTTCCTGCTCCCTGGATCCGGCCGAAAACCTCCACAACGCAGTTGAGAAAACACGCCAAGCAGCCGCGCAAGGCGCTCAGATTATTTGCCTGCAGGAGCTATTCCGCTCTCAATATTTTTGCCGGGAAGAAAACGCCGGCCTGTTCGATTTGGCCGAAACCATCCCCGGTCCATCCACCGAAGCCCTAAGCAAAGTGGCGAAAGAATGCGACGTAGCTATTGTCGCCAGCCTGTTTGAAAGGCGTGCTCCGGGTCTTTATCACAACACCGCCGCCATCATCGACGCGGGAGGCGAAATGCTGGGCATCTACCGCAAGATGCATATCCCGGATGACCCGCTCTTCTTTGAAAAATTCTACTTCACCCCCGGCGATATTGGCTTCCGCAACTTCGATACAAAGTACGGCCGCATCGGCGTGTTGGTTTGTTGGGATCAGTGGTATCCCGAAGCCGCGCGCATCTCGGCGATGGGCGGCGCTATTATTTTGTTCTACCCAACCGCCATTGGCTGGCATCCGGCTGAGAAGGCTCAATATGGCGCGGCGCAACTCAGCGCTTGGCAAACCATCCAACGATCCCACGCCATCGCAAACGGGATTTACGTTGCCGCCGCTAACCGCATCGGCTTTGAAGGCCCACCGGATAGCGGCCTGGAATTCTGGGGGCATTCTTTCTTGTCCGACCCATTCGGTCAACTCATAGTGGAAGCCTCTAGTGATCGAGAAGAAATCCTCGTCGCTGAATGCGACGTGAAGCGTATGGAGGAAGTGCGCCGTAACTGGCCCTTCCTTCGTGACCGCCGCATTGACGCCTACCAGGACATCACCAAACGATGGATCGGATAACCGTCCCGAAATTGCGGATGCCCGCCGAATGGGAGCCGCACGAAGCCACCTGGATTGCCTGGCCTCATGAAAAATCCGATTGGCCCGGTAAGTTCGAGACCATTCAGTGGGTCTATGGCGGGATCGTGGCGCGATTGGCTCGCGTGGAGCGTGTGCGCATTGTTGTGACCGATCTGCACCGGCGGGCCGATGTGCAGCGCATCCTTGAGAAATGCCATGTTGACCTTAACGCCGTCGACCTCTGGACCGCTCCCACTGACCGTAGTTGGTTGCGGGATACTTGCGCCATCTTCGCCAAGGACGATGCGGGTAATCGCGTCGCTCTGGACTGGCATTTCAACGGCTGGGCTAAGTATGAAAATTGGAAAAACGATGACAAGCTACCCGCCTTCGCAGCGAAGAAACTCAACATACAGCGGATCGCCCCCAAGGTGAATGGGAAGAAGTTCGTTCTTGAAGGCGGCAGTATCGACGTCAACGGAGAAGGAGATTTGCTGACTACCGAAGAGTGTCTGCTGTCTCCGATTCAAGCGCGGAATCCCCATTTGGCGAAAGAAGAAATTGAAGCGGCGCTGGGGCAATACCTTGGCTGCGCGAACATACTTTGGCTGAACAGGGGCATTGCCGGTGACGATACCCATGGCCACATTGATGACCTGGCTCGGTTTACGGATGCCACTACTGTTGTGATCGCATCGGAACCGAATCAAGCGGACGAAAATCACGAACCGCTCAAAGAGAATCTGGCGCGGCTGAAGAAGATGAAAACATTTAGGGGCAGGCCATTGAAAGTAGCAACGCTACCCATGCCCTGCCCCGTTTGGTTCAACAACCAACGCCTGCCCGCCAGTTACGTGAATTTCTACATCGCCAACAAGCTGGTGCTGGTTCCGGTCTTCAACGATCCAAACGACCGGATCGCCTTGAACACAATCGCGAAGCTATTTCCTAGCCGCGAGATCTGCCCGATCTATTGCGGCGATTTAGTGCTGGGATTAGGAACCCTCCACTGTATGACGCAGCAAGAAATCCACGAGTAAATCGGCTAAAGCACTCTAAGGAAGTTCACCAAATCTTGCTGCTGATCCGGCCGCAACAGATTGAAGTTCCGAATCACATTGTGAGCTTCGGACCCGGGACTGTCATGCTGACGGATCGCATCCACAGCATCACGCGACCGTCCGTCATGCATCAGGAACAGGCGTTCGCCAAGACCCCAGAGAGGCGCTGTCCGCCACTCATCCGATGCCGCGCCACCTTGCGTCACACCGTCCGCCAAGCCCACACCCATGCGATGAGTCGCCAAGTCGGAGTACAAATTCACGGTCTGATGGCTGAGCGATTTGGAGTAGACATCGCCAGTCTTTAACGCCGGTGTGTGGCACATTGTGCAGCCCGTCGAATCGAACAAGGCGCCTCCGCGCTGTGTGGATGGATTGCCTGCGGCGGGAGGCGGGCCATCCAGATAACGCATGAAGAATGCAAATTTCTGAACATCCGCATATTCCCCGGTACTTAGATCGGAATGGTCTTCCGGAGACACCTTAGACATGCATGCCTTCGTGGTCTCGCGTTCGTTGGGAAACACTTCATTCGTGACGCCGACTTCCACGTTGTAAGCTTCACCGGCGAAAATCAGGAGAGATTTGTTCTGAGCCTTCCAGCCAAATCTTGTGATTGTGCCGTCATTTCCGTTGGTATTAAATCGGCCATGAATCCCGAGACCACCCTTGCGATTGGCGTCGGCGGCGAGGTTCGCCCTCAAAATATCGTCGGCGATCGATTCGACTAATCCCAATCCAAAAGTTGGAGTGGGAATCCGCAGCGAGAGGTTTTGCACCCGCGAAAAATCCTCCTGCTGAATATTACAGCCAGCCGGGGTATCGGACCGTCCCGTAATGACAAACAAATTGTGAACGCCGCCATCAGCAGACCCGTCCGGACTTTGCTTGAACCGCACCGCAAAGGCCGGCCCGTCTGGCCGGATGAACGGCGGAAGCTTGTTGATGGCGCCTAATTTGTGAGCAACCGGAATTTGAGGATTTTGCGCCGGACTAGTGCCCCCAACGGCAGGCTGCGCATGACACCCTTTGCAACTATCCAGATTGAAGCGCGGACCTAGGCCGTTGACGACTTCGTCGGTTTCACTGAAGGCGTCGAGACCTTGCTGGAAATACTGCATTTCTCCGACAGTCATTCCAGCTATCGGCTTACCAGCTTGGGTGGGTCCAATTCTTGGTCCAGGATCACGCGGTCCCGGACCAGGTGGTTGGCCATATAGCGAAATCGCAATACTGCTGGCCATAGCAAAATAAATAGCTTGCTTCATTTTGGGGTCCTCTTTCCTATCGAATCATTCACAGCGTCCATTCACTGCGGCGCGTTGTGATTCAATTTGACCAGAGCATTGTTAGTGAAGCATTCACGGAAGCCGCATTATTGTATGCGTTTTGTAAAGGGGACCCTTGGTACGCATTAATCTTTTAGAATCTGAGGGATTGGACTAATCCAAAGTAATACTGGTTAAAGGGTAAAACCGGCGTCCACTACTAAGTCAGTCCCAGTAATACCAGTGGAATCGTTTGAGCAGAGGAATAATACAGCTTTGGCTATTTCTTCAGGAAAGGCCATTCGGTGCAGAGCATGGGCATTCGGATCGATGCCGCCGAGAGCAGCCCAGGCTGCCTCTTCAGATCCGTGGTTTGTGACCAGATCTTGAAAAAAGTCCATGCTCTTCCAAAGAGGAGTGGCAACGCCAGCAGGCGACACGGTATTGACGCGAATATTTTGCGGCTTCAGTTCCAGAGCGGCACATTTTGCGAACATGCGCAACGCCGCTTTGCTGGTTGAGTAGGCGCTAGCTCCCGGGGCCGCCTTGATTCCCGAAGCGGAACCGATGAGAACGATGCTGCCCCCCGCGCGCATATTTTGGGAAGCGTGACGCACAGCAAGGAAGACCCCGTCCAGATTGATGGCCATGACGCGATGCCAATCCGTCAAGGACATGCTTTGAATGGGAGCGGCGTGTGAAATTCCGGCGCTCGCTACCAGTATGTCTACATTTTCGATACTTGAAAACAAGCTGGCCCAGTTAGCTTCGTTGGTGACATCGAGTGGAGCGGTTATTACGGTTTTATGGTCCTTGAAAGTGGCTTCTAACAATGTGCTGTTAATATCGGCGGCGATCACCGTGGCGCCCTGGCCCGCGAGACTCCACACGACAGCTGCGCCGATGCCCGAGGCGGCTCCGGTGACCAACGCAGTTTTGCCGGAAAAATTCATTCGCTTGCAGTTTGGTTGCGGGCGGCGGTGGTGGCTAGTTCGTCGCAGCGGTTGTTATCGGCATGCGAGGCGTGGCCCTTCGTCCAACTCCAAGTGGTCTGGTGCCGTTGCGTTTCAAATTCAAGTTCCAGCCATAAATCTTTGTTCACCACCGGCGCCTTACTGGCCGTGACCCAACCTTTCTTTTTCCAACCGTGGATCCATTCGGTGATGCCCTTCATCACGTACTGCGAATCTGTAGTGACGTTCACCTCGCACTTTTCCTTGAGCATCTCCAAGCCCTTGATGGCAGCCATCAGTTCCATGCGGTTGTTGGTAGTATGCTTTTCCGAACCCCACAATTCCTTGCTGTGTTCGCCAAAGCGGATGACACAAGCCCAGCCGCCTGGGCCCGGGTTGCCGATGCAGGCCCCGTCGGTAATCAATTGTACTTTTTTCACGCCGCAGCCAACTCCGTGTGAAAGAATTCATCGACGATCTCGCGGATGCGGCCGGATTCCTTGGCTTGATATATCTGCGTGCGAAGTTTGCTGCCGTTGCGGACACCGTGGGAAAAGTAGGTGGCAAATTGTTTCATTTTACCGGTGGCTTCGGGCGTACCTTCTTCCACCAGCATTCTGTAGTAAGTGCTCATGATTTGATAGCGGTCTTCTTCGGTAGGCTGGAAGTAATCGCCGGTTTCCACGTACTCTTGAATCTGCCGGAAGATCCATGGGTTTGATGCCGCGGAGCGGCCAATCATCACCGCGTCGCAACCGGTTTCCTCAACCATGCGGACGGCATCTTCAGGAAACACGATGTCGCCGTTGCCGATCACCGGAATTTTCACGGCTTGTTTGATGGCGGTGATGCGGGTCCAATCGGCGCGGCCGCTGTAGCCTTGTTCGCGAGTGCGCGGGTGCAGAGCTACGGCTTGCAGGCCTTCCTCTTGTGCGATCCTTGCCATTTCAACCATCACCAGTTCCTGGTCGTTCCATCCGGCGCGAAATTTGATGGTGAGCGGAATGGTGAGGACGCGGCGGCAGGCGGAGACAAGGTTGCGGACCAGCACGAGGTCGCGCAGGCAACCGGAACCGCCGTTGCAGCGTACAACCTTTTTGACGGGGCAGCCGAAGTTAATATCAACAGCGTCGAAGCCGAGATCCTGGCAGATACGAGCGGCCTCGGACAGGACTTCCGGTTCGGCGCCAAATAGCTGGGCGGAGATGGGATGCTCTTCAGGCTCAAAGCTCAAGTAGTTAAATCGCTGGGCCTTGCGCGAATCGCGGCGGCCTCCGTCGGTACCGACCACGCCGTGAGAGCTGGTGAATTCGGTCATCATGAGCCCGCAACCGCCTTGGGCGCGGATGAGGCGGCGGAAGACGGTGTCCGTAACGCCAGCCATGGGCGCAAGGACCGTGGCCGGCGCGATCTTAATCGGACCGACATTGAATGTTTCAGGAAACGGAATATTTGCCCCCATCTTTCTATTTTAACCGTTATAGAAAGCTGTAGGCGCTGACCTGGAAAAACGCCGCTAATTTGTGGACGGCATTCTTACTAATGGGGCGATGGCCGGACAGGATTTGGCTGATGTACGACTTGCTGCCGAGGACGGGGACGAGGTCGACTTGGCGGAGACCGCGCTCTTCCATCATGTATTTCAGGACGCTGGCGGGGGAGCGTTCGGGATCGGGCGCGATTTCGTCTTCGTATTGCATTCAGTGCGGTGAGGGTTTCGATGAAACGCTCCATGGCGGGAGATTGTTTCGTCTCGTTGGCGGCGAGGGTTTCAAGCAGGGCGGTCAGTTCCGTCGCTAAGCAGCGCTTTGACGTAGAACGTTTTCCGCAAAAATGATACCCAGCAAATCAGCCGGTAAGAGCCCAGATTGAAAACCACTCTTTCCCCGGCCCAGTCGGCGGAGGGAAACACGTGTTGCAATCCGACCAAGTTGCCGAAGTCGTTTTTCGTCGCCAGTTCATACCATCGGGCGACTTCTCAATGCGCTGTGCATTTCTTGCTTTGCGTGCAGCTTCGAACAAATTCGGCTTGCTGATCACTTTCACTTTAGTTGTTTAGTTGAGCAAACGCTTAACTCCAAGTCCGACGCGAGAGCAGACATCTCCAACCAGGCGTTCCCTAACAATGTAGCACTTTAGAATTGTCTTCCTATCTCTTTGATTAACAGCATGTTGGCAACCCGTTGATCTTCCGCGGAACCGCCGATTGAAAATGGCGTCAGCTATCGTCGCAGCATGGCGAAACCAATTCGAATCCTCTCCATTGATGGCGGAGGCGTGCGGGGCCTAATCCCGGCACTTGTCCTTTCCAAGCTCGAAAAGCTGACAGGCCTCCCCATATGCAAGCTCTTCGATTTAATTGCCGGTACTTCAACCGGGGGCATGTTGGCCCTCGGCTTAACTATGCCGGATCCTCATGGCCGGCCGGCCCATAGCGCCGGCCAGATGGCTGCACTCTACGAACGGGAGTCCGCCAAAATTTTTTCTCCTTCTTTCTTCCACCGGCTCCGTCTATTGACGGAACACAAATACGCATCGAAAGGCATTGAGGGCGTGTTGGACCAATACTTCGGCGCAGCCCGATTGAAAGACAGCTTAACCAGCGTCTTAGTACCGTCCTTTGAGATTGAGCGCTACTTTCCGTTCTTTTTTAAGAGCGATAATGCGCGTGTGAATCCTGGCTACGATTTTGCCATCAAGGACGTGGCCCTGGCCACATCAGCCGCTCCAACTTATTTTGAACCTCACCGCATATCCGCCTCCACGCCGGGCGATTATTACGCCCTCATAGACGGCGGTGTTTTCGCCAACAATCCCGCAGCTTGTGCTTTGGTGGAAGCAATGAAGCGCTACCCAAACAGTGGCGAATTCCTTGTGATTTCCCTCGGCACGGGCGGACGGCTTTCCTCCCTTCCCTTATCAAAAGCCAAATCATGGGGCCTGGCGGGATGGGCCAAACCAGTCTTCGATTTAGTCCTCGACGGCGGCAGCGCCACCGTTGATTACCAACTACAACAAATATCAAAATCCGGACAATACTTTCGTTTTCAACCCGTGCTGCATCCCGGTTCTTTGGCAATGGACAACACCGCTCCCGGCAATCTGCGCCGGTTACGTTTGACGGCTGAAACGATGATTCGCCAAAGGCGTTCGGAGCTGGACAGGATTGCGCAAATGCTACTGGCTTAGGCCCTGGTAACCAGCTGCCTTCAGATGGCGATATACCAATGAAATCGGCAATCCCACAACGTTGAAGTAGCAGCCTTCCACGCTTATAATAAACTTCGAGGCCAGCCCTTGAATTCCGTATGCGCCGGCTTTGTCCTTCTGTTCCCCACTGGCCACATATTCTTCAATTTCTTCTTCTGAAAGCGAAGCGAAATGAACTGTCGTCGACTCTCCGTCGATCTTCATCTGGGTACCGGAGAATAGGCAAATTCCGGTAAGAACCTCATGCGATTTCCCCGACAATTTTCGCAGCATCCGCTTAGCGTCATTGTCGTCCTCGGGTTTCCCCAGAATCTCTCCATCAGCCACAACCGTCGTATCGGCTGCAAGGATAATATCGCCGGCATCCCGCTGCACCGCCATTGCTTTAGAAGCGGCCAGCCGCCGCACGTAAGACATGGGAGCTTCTCCGCTCCTCACTGATTCGTCGACGTTTGCAACTCGCACTTGAAATGCGATGCCGGCGGATTCAAGGATCTCTTTCCTACGCGGAGATTGCGAAGCAAGAATAAGCATGCGGGTTCCCTGCTTAAAATCCTTGCGTACCCTTACGCAAGCCAGTTTGCGTTGTGGCGGAACCAATGTTCCGCGGTTGGCCCCCTAGCCAGACTGGCAATATCTTCGCAACTTTTTCAAGATCGTGGAGCCGCATCTTCATTCATGATAATTCCTTAATCAATTCAAACCGCACAACCTGATGTTACCATCGAAAAGCGCAGTGACGCTCCCAGCGAATGAACGCTCCATCTTTTCCGGTCCTGGTCCTCGATATGAACTTCCGGGTGAAGCAAACCTTGTGGTTCGCTCCCTGGAAGGCCGGAAACTTTTTTCGCGGAAAGTTGGGCTTCGCCGCGCGCCGCATCAGTTGTCCACAAAGCTGCCCTGGCCCCGCAAGTTGCCCCGATGCCGCCTCCTGTCCCTATGCCCGTCTGTTTGAGCCGCAGCCTGCAATTTGCGGTCCAAGCGGCTTCACCAATCTGCCCCGCCCCTTTGTGCTGCGCGCGGAAGTATTGAATGAACGCACCTTTCATCCAGGTGATCATTTTTCCTTGCGTCTTCATCTTTTCGGAGCTATGGAGGCCGCGGGTCTGATCGAAGCATCGTTCGCAACCATCGAACAGTTGGAACTCTTGGGTGTAAACACCGCTGCGCTGGATATCCCGTTGACTCCGTCACCTTGCAGTTCACTCCAAATCAATTTCCTGACGCCAATGGAAATCAAATGGAAAAATGGCGTCATCCGGCGCCCGGATTTTCCAGCTCTGGTAAGCCGTTTAAGAGACCGCATCGCTTCCATAGCAACGTTTTATGGAAGTGGTCCGCTCAACTGGGATTTCAATCAAATAGCCGCGTGCGCCGAATCGATACGAATGACACAGTGCGACGTGCGCGAAGTCGATGCCGGCAGGCGTTCCTCCAGAACCGGTCAAACCCATGGGCTAGGTGGCTTCATCGGCCAAGCTTCCTATAAAGGCGGCCTGGATCAGTTTCTGCCCATGCTGCGGGTCGCCGAATGGATCGGTATCGGACGGCATACCAGTTGGGGCAATGGGGCTATTCGCCTTTCAACTCCAGGCTTGCCACAACCGCCGTAATCCTAACCGCTGCTGCGCCCAAAATCCTCGCCCATAATCCACGCCTTCGTTCTGATCGGAAATTCCGGTGGGATGGTATGCCGCGTCGAAATTGGCGGTGCCGAACAACACATCCCAAAGGGAAAACACTTGCGCGAAATTACAGCCGCGATGCGGTCCATCGTGACCCACCGACATGGCGTGATGCAACCGGTGGAAACGCGGGCTAACCACCAAGCGCTCGCCGATTGCCCCAAAGCTCAACCTGACATTGGCGTGAGAAAACGATTCAATCGCCCCCGATATTAAGGTCACGACAAGAAACTGTGCCGGAGGCACGCCGACCAACAAACCTAATGATGCGCGCCATGCGGCGGAAATCATGTGGTCCAGCAAATGTTCCCGGTCATCCGTCCAAAAGCTCATTTGCCGCTGGCTGTGATGCAGGCTGTGCAGTGCCCACCAAATGCCGAATCTATGCTGCAGACGGTGCCGCCAATAGTCACTGAAATCGAAAAGCGCTAAGTACGTTACCGCGCTAAGCACCGGCGAATCCTTGAGCACTGGAAGGAAGTCTTCCAGGTTCGGAGGAATGATGCCGGCCAGACGCAAAGATCCATTTACGTAATCGAACGCCGGCATCAAAACAAGAAAGAAGAACAGCGGTAACAATCCAAGTTTCGTAATCAGGGAATAGAGGAAATCAACATTCGCGTCACGGCGATCCGGCCACGCTTCAACAGGCGCAAGAATCTCCAGCGGGCGGAAAATAGCATATAAAAGAGCCAGTTCAATCACGCCGATCAGAAAAAGTTCGGTGCCATCGAAGGCCAACTCATCCCAGTTCATCAGCCCCAGCGCGTACAAAGCCGGTTGCACCAGATACTGAAAAATCCAGGATTGCAGAAGCGCGAATTGATTGGAAATAGCTTCCCACATAACGGTCTTCTTCTATTGTCGCGCTCCATCGCCGATGGTGGCAAAACAAAACCCTTTTTTCTTCAAACCGGCGAGCAGCGGATCCAGCATCGGCCAAAATGGATCGGTACGCGAACGGATACCTAGGTGCATCATCAAAATGTCTCCGCCTTTAATGTTGGTTAAAGCTTTCCGCAACAAAACACGATTCGGATGCGTACTGCTGGGAAGTTCATCGCCTAAGAAACCCGCCGGGGACCAGCCAATGTGATCATAGCCGCAAGACTTAGCGAATTGCCGCGTGCGCGGCGTAAGTTGCCCACCCGGAGCCCGCCAAATGGGCTGCATCTTTGTTCCCGTCATTTGCTGGAACACTTCGCCAACCCGTCCCAGTTCCTGGCAAAACTGTTCCTTGTTTAACCACTCCCGGGTTTTTCCCCGGCTCACGTAGAGCACTTTGTCCGGCGCATCGGCGGAAAAATACCAATGGCGCCAGGTGTGCGTTCCAAAGGCATGGCCATCTTCGGCCAGCGATTTCCAATACGGGGCCCAAGCTGCATCAAGCGCCGTATCCCCGCGCCAAGTGCGTTCGTTGGCTATGAAGAAAGTGGCCCGCACTTGATGCTTGCGCAAAATGGCCTGTATTTCCTTGGCCGGCTTCATGGTTCCCGTGTCTATTGTTAGGTAAAGCTTGCCCGCGCACTCTTGAGCCTCAGTGACCGATACTGACAACACCAGAAGCGCGGCCAACGTGGCATTACTTGCGCGCCGCATGCGCATAAAGGTAAATTCCATGAGGGGAACGACCCACCGAAATCTGCTTCACAATTTGTTTCGATGCGATATCCACCACTGTCACCTTGCGGATCCATCGCGAAGTCATCCATAGTTGCTTGCCATCGGCGGATACGTCCATGCAATCAGGACCGCCGGGGCCGGGCAGTTCGTCCACCACTTCGAGCGTCTGTTGGTCGATCTTCGATATCTTGTTCGAGGCTCGATTCGACACGAACACGTGCCGTCCATCACCAACCGGAATGAAGTTATGGGCACCGGCTCCCGTGTGTATTTTCTTCACGGTTTTGCGGGTGCGCCAATCCACTACCTGCACATAATCCTGACCAAGAATTCCGATTAAAAGGTGCTTGTCGTCGGGCGTCATCCAGATACCGGCAGGCTGCTTGCCCAGCGGAATGGTCCAGGCTACTTGCTGTTTTTCCAAATCAATGGCGGTCAACTCATTGGAATCCTGGAGGGTCACAAACGCCATGGAACCGGCTTTGTCGAAAATGACATGGCTGGGTCCTTTGGGTGTCGGGATCCGTTTCAACAGCTTAAAGTCGGAGCCGGAATAGATGTCGCATCGATGCAGGCGTAGCGAGGCCGAAACCATGTACTTATTTCCCGGACTGAATCCGATTTGATAGGGATCTGAAATATTCTTCAATCGCCTTTTTTCCTCGCCCGTGGCCCGATCCAGAAAAACAAGCTCGTTCGATGCCGCGTTGGCTACGATTAGAAAGGAGTCGTCCGGGGTAACCATAAGGTGATGTGGCTCCTTACCGATTCGAAAGGTCTTCGTAACGTTGTAAGTTTTCGTATCGATGACGGAGACGGTTTCATCGGCGGAGTTGAGCACAATAGCCGTGTTGGCTGCTTGCAGACTTACGGACAATAAAAGACTTAAAAAACAAAAGCGCATAAAAACGTTCCTGCCCTCACGGTAACACAATATTCCTCTTCCACTGGCATAAAACCGCCTTTCCCGTTACGCTATAGAGATGAGCAATCAAGCAACCTACGAAGACGTAAATTTAGTCTTAAAGCTATACGAAATGCGCCGTGAAGAGAAAATGCGCGCGGCCCGCTCCTGGTTTGCCGCGAATTTTCTTCCCGCCAACATGGAAGAGTTCATGAAGGTGGCCCCTCCCGGATCCGAACAGAATGCTTACTTCCGGCAGGTGGTTTCCTATTGGGAGATGGTAGCGGGCTTTATTACGCAAGGTGTCCTTAACCAGGAACTGTTCTTTCAAAGCGGGCAGGAAATGCTGCTGACCTATACAAGATTGAAACAAGTGCTTCCGGCTATGCGTCAGACGTTTCAGAACCCCAACGCATTCGGGAACCTGGAAAAGGTGTCCCATGAATTCATTGAATACATGAATCGCAAGGATGCGAAAGCATACGACGCGTTTGAAAATCGGATCAACAGTATGGTGAAGAAGTAGGTCAAGTTAACAAATGCGGCGCGAAGCGGACTTTTTCAATGACCAGGAGATGGACCTCTTGTACATCGCCAAGAAACTTAGCGATGCCACAACGCTTGAAGGTGTGCTGAACGCCGCTGGCTTGGAATATGCCGTCGAACCCGATAAATATCAAGGCGGAGTTGTATTCCGTTCTGAACGAGTCGGGGCATTCTTCTACGTTCTGCCCGAGCAATTGGAGCAGGCTCAAAAAGTTCTAACGGGAAATGGCTGGAAGCCCCATCAATTGTGAGGTTGGGTCTGCGCGGAAACGACCGCCGGGACTAGTCCGGCGGTCGTGAACAATTACCTTCTTCAATAGACCACTACTAATTGTTCGGATTCTTGACAGGGAACGTGATGACATTGGAAACATAAACGTCTTGGGCTATCGTTAGTTCCGTTGAGGCATCGGTGGGCAGGTCGGAGTTTAACTCCAACTGAATCTCATAGATTCCGATAGACCCTACTTTTAGCCCCGCGTACAGCACTTGCGCGGTTTTTCCACCTGCAAGCGAAGA
Organism: Bryobacterales bacterium; assembly: GCA_043785065.1. Classification (GTDB taxonomy): domain Bacteria; phylum Acidobacteriota; class Terriglobia; order Bryobacterales; family Bryobacteraceae; genus JANXSF01. Next base: position 15,463 of record JAYVXT010000349.1, read on the forward strand.
AACGAAGGACGTGGCAGGTTGCGGTTGGTTGTAAGGTTCGCCCGTGAACGGCTTCCCTGTCGGAGCCGGAATTCTGTCGGCCTCGACCGTGGCCCCCAACGAATAGATCAGTCCCAAACCAGTTCCGTAAAGGACGATAGTTTCACCAGGCAGAGCCGGGTTATCCACGGTAACGCGCGATCCTGCAACATTGGCGCAGCACAAGGCGGCCGTGGTGGCGGTTAGAATAACTTGAGCAGCAGTGTCGGGAAGGACTTTATAAAGCAACCCATTTCCATTGGGTCCATCCGCCTTCGCGGTGAGACGAATGCGGGTAAACACACCAGCCCCACTGGCAACCACTTTCGCATCCGGATCGGCGTTGATCACATTGATGAGGTTATCCCGAATTTTAGCAAGAGTATCGCCATCTTTGACCGTGTATGTATAGGTCTGACTATCGGTGTCGGGGCCAATCTGAATCTTCGCGGTATCGCCTGCCTTCACCGATCCGTCTACTGAAACCGTTCCCGTCGCTTTAGAGCTGTAATGCAGCACAACACCGGGGCGTGGGTCGGGCCCACCATCGGCGAATATTCCTGGGTTCTGCGCCACAATCGGCACCGCAACAGCACTGGTAACTTCAACGGCGCCGTTAGCCCGTTTGGTTCTCACCCAGGCACTGACACTGGTTGAATCACTCACTTCAAAGGGAAGTTGAGCGTTGATCTGCGTGGGCGAAACGAAAATCAGAGGGGCGCGGAAGCCGTCAAAGTAAACTTGAACTCCAGCAAGTTCCCGTGGGAGCTCTTGCGAAACATCGGAGGCGGAAGCAGTCGAATCCGACAATCCGTCGCCTTTGATCGTGATCAGCGTCCCGGGAGCAACTTTAGCAGCGTCTTGACCGCCATTGAGGTTGGCGCCCGATGCAGTCAACGTAATAGTTGCGTCCGCCGGCGATGTACTTGTAGTCAACGTAATCGCGTTGCCATCAATGCCTCCTTTTAGAGCGCTCATGCGAATAATTCCGGCATTGGGAAATGGACGAGCCAAAACGTTGGGATTGCCGTTTCCGGCATTGATCACATTAGTCAGTCCGACAACTATGTTTTCAATCTTGTCGTCTTTCTTGATGGTGTACTTGTAGTCGGTTGCGTTAATAGTCGCGGTTACCACGTCTTTTTCGCGCACAGTCCCGCCAAAAATAATGGTTGCCTGCGCGAATACATCAATGCTGGCTGAATTCCGCACTGCATTGTAATCTAGGCCCCTATTGGCGAGAGAGTAAACCAGGATTCGGCGGTTGAACGGATCACTGACATACAAATTAGCGCCGTCCCAAGCAAGCGAGCTAGGCGTTCGCAGCTGGTCACTCGAAGCCGTCAACAGTGGAAACGATGTTTCTGAAACACGATTAATACCGTCGTCCAACTGGCCGAGAATGATATCTGGCTTGGGTGCGTTGGTGGTGGGAATTGTGTTGAAAACCAGCACCCGGTCATTTCCCCCATCGGCAATATACAACCTCTTGCCGTCGGAAAGAGCGAAGCGCGGGTACTCGATTGTCCTGCTGCAGATTGCAGGGTAGGTTAGAGTGCCGGTGGTAGCGTCTTTTCCATTGGAATCACACAGCTTTTCAACATTGTTGGCTATAGCGGAAGTGAAGTCAGGCTGGCCAACGACAACGTCAGCCGGGGTAGTGTTTTGGGTTGGAATCTTGTTCCAGATCAAAACCCGGTTGAAGCCGAGATCTGATACGAAAAGGTGGATGCCATCACTAGTCACCGAAACTGGGTTCAGTAAGTTATTTTGCTGCGGATCGACGGTGGATTTGACCAAGTCAAGCTCCACGGCGGTGTTAAAGTCTTTCTGCCCCAGCACTAAATCAGCAGCCGCGTAATTCGATGTCGGAATGTTGTTCCAAATCAGGATGCGATGATTCTGCGTATCGGCCGCATACAGCTTCCCGCCTTGTATCCAAACGCCTTGCGGACCCAGCAAACTCTTGTTGTTTGGCGGTCGAAGCGCCGCATTTTTAGTGAAATCCGCTTGGCCAAGCACTACGTCGGCCGGAGCCTTATTTGATGCCGGAATAGAGTTCCAGATCAGAATTCGATTGTTGTCGGTATCGGCGACAATTAGCCTCTGACCATCACTGGCAACCGCCGTAGGCAGCCGCAGCGTATTCTGTTTCGGAAGCAGCACCAAATCGTTTTTCGTGAAATCGTCCTGACCTAAGACCGTGGAGGCTTCGCCCACGCAGGCTTGGCATCTTTTCAAATCGTCAACTGGAAATTCAGCGGTTGCCGGAGGAATCTGGGTGCTTAGATTTCTGTAAATTAGGACGCGGTGATTAAGAGGAGCAGCTCCAAAACGGTTGGAATCCGCCACAAATAACATGCCATTGGCATAAGCCAACCCAGTCGCCGCGCCTAAAATCTTTTGGCCGGTTTGGCCTGGAACCGTGTCGTCCGGACCGGGTTTTTGAGCGGTGAAAGTGGGTTGCCCAATCACCAGCCTTGCCGCTTGCCCCTTAAAAAACAAATCTTGAGCCGAGGCCACACAGCCGACAGCGAGAAAACTTAGAATTACCTTCATCATCATAGGGTTATGGAAATAATTAGTATAGCAAGCTGGAACAAAACGGTATGTCAAATCTTGATTGGGATGCAAGTGCCATTGACGTTGCCGCCTTGTTTCTGGTTTCTGTTGCGAATGTGAACTTTACGATTAGGGCTTGAATATCTCTCCCCATGAGATTTGATACGCCTCGGTTTCTTTCTCCAAATTCTTGCCCGCCCGAACAAAAACCCTTGTGTTTGCTTTAAGGTGCGAGCGGTCCGTGGAGCTTCCCCCATAAATAAACCGCGTGTCCTCACGGATCAACATAGAGGCGTCCCCTTCCCGGGTGCGCAAAATAAGTAGCCCGTTTTGGAGCCTGATTACTACCCCGGAAAAAGTAAGATCTCCCCTCGGCGCGATATGTTCGGTCACCATTCGATAAGGCCGAATCCTGGACTGGGATTGGGACGGGTGGTCAACCACGCGAATTGTGCGAGCGTAACAACTTCCGCGAAGTTTGGTCCGATCACCTACCACTTCCACGGCATCCTCTTTATGTAACGACAACGCAAAAATCCTCATTCCCGTATTTTCCATATAAGTTTTCTCATCGTAGAGGCAGGTGAACGTAACTTGCTTGAACGCAACTTCCTCCACCGATTTCACTTTGATTTCTCCAGCGTGTTCCGTACCTTTGATTTCGAGCAAAACACCGCGGATCAACCCGATAGGAATGTCGTCTTGCCCCAAACCTGGAAAACTAAATAACAGCCAACAAATGAAGTTGAGAAGAAGTCCGAAAAGCTTTCTCATGCCTTATTGTATTCCTCCGAATGCTACAATTGTGCTTCCGCGTGACAACTCCCGTTCCTTCTCTTCTCTGCTCTCCCGTGCTCGCCTCGGCGGGCCAATGGTTCCTCCGTTCCGGCATTCAGGACGCACAAGGAGGAGTTGCCCGCTACCATCGCTTTGATTCCGGTAACTTACCGGTTTCGACTGAAATCACTGGCTATGCAATCAGCTCCATGAGTTGGTTATTCCGGATGACCGGTGAGCCCCAATACTTGGCCGCCGCCGAACAAAGCGCCAAGTTCTTACTTGAAAAAGCCTGGCATCCGGAATATGGCTTGTTCCCCTTCGAGCTAGGATACCCGCTGCCGGACTCCTATTTTTTCGATTGCGGCATCATTATTCGCGGCCTACTTGCACTTTGGCGCATCAACAACAACCAATTGCTGCTGGACGTGGCCACGGCTTGCGCTTACGGCATGCGGCAATTCCGCGCAACGGATGGGCGCTGGAGCCCCATCATAGCCCTGCCCCATTTCGAGCACGCGGCGTATCAGAAGAAATGGTCGAAG
>JAYVXT010000350.1:0-6494 GCA_043785065.1 Bryobacterales bacterium
CCAATAATACAGCACGGGTAGGATTTTGCTTCGCGGATAAACTCAACGCAGCCAGGAACGCATCGACGGCGCGCATATAGAAAGTCCTGCGCAGACGAAGCACCCCCAACCAATCGCGGTCCCCATACTCCACGCCATCCTGAAATAGGGCGGCGAGGATTGCCGGCTCACCGGCGATTGTGGATCGAATGGCCACGGTGGTTTGTTTCGATGGCGCAACAGCTTTGAACGATTCCAGCAACAGCGCATCTTGAATTGCCACGGAAACGCGGTCTTTGTTGGGTTCTGGCGGACTTTGCCAGCTCAAAACAAAAGCTTCAAGCGGGGCAGTGGCGTAGTTACTAACGGATATTATAGAATCCGCGCCGGTCTTCCTTTGTACGGTGACGCCGAGTTGGGCCAACAGGATTGCCGGAGTTACTAATAAGAAGATAAAGACTCTCATTGATTACTCACCTACAACTAGCTTACTTCGCCGATCCGGCCGCGCTTAAGCGAATCAGCTGTTCGGCATGTTTCAAAGCCTCCGGAGTGAGACGCTGGCCGCTCAACATGCGGCCTACTTCACGTGTGCGCTCCACGCCGGTCAACTCTTCCACCGCCGCCAGCGTGCGGCCTTTCACTTCCTGTTTTTCCACGCGATAGTGATGATCGGCGAAGCCCGCCACTTGCGCTTGGTGTGTGACTACAATTACTTGATTGGCGGCGGACAGCGCTTTCAAGCGGCGGCCAACAGCTTCCGCCGCCTCGCCGCCGATGCCGGCATCCACTTCGTCGAAAATCAGCAAGTGCGGCGTGCCATGCGACGGCGTTCCGAGGCAGGTCTGAATAGCCAAAGCAATGCGGGAAACTTCTCCACCGGATGCCACCTTCTCAAGCCCGCGCAATTCTTCGCCGGCATTGGCCGACAGCACGAAGTGCACTACGTTCGCGCCATGTTCGGCAGGCTGCGCCCCGGTTACTTCAATCTTAAACTTGGCACTGGGCATGGCCAGTGAGCTCAATTCCTTTTCGATCCTTTTTTCCAACTTGCGCGCGGCATCGCGGCGGCGTTCGGTTAGCTTGGCGGCGGCGGCTTCGTATTCCGCCGCAAGCTTCGTCTTGCGGCGGGCCAGTTCTTCGCGTTTCTCCGTGGCTGTTTCCACAATCGACATCTTCTGTTGAATATCTTTCAGGAAGGTTAGAATTTCTTCAATAGAGGCGCCGTATTTGCGCTTCAATTTGTCGATACTGGCTAGACGCGTTTCCACATGTTCTAGACGCGCGGGATCGGCCTCCAGTTTTCCCACATAGTCACGCAGGGAACGGGAGGCCTCCTCGGCGCCGATCACCGCCGGATTGAGCACATCCAGTATCTCTTTTACCGATTCGTCGATCTTCTCTAGTTCCTGCAAACGTTTGACGGCGACCCGGAGTTGCGACACGGCGGAGGCCGGAGCGTCATAGAGTGCCGTATAGGCTGCTTCGGCATGCTCGCTGAGTTTCGTAACGTTTTGAAGGATACGGCGGTCGGCTTCAAGCGTTGCGTCTTCGTTAAGCTTCAATCCGACGGTTTCGATTTCCTTGCGCTGGAAATTCCACAAATCGGCCAAGCGAAGCTGTTCTTGTTCGCGGCGGGCGAGTTCTTGAAATTCGGCATCACAGGTTCGTAGCTCCCGCCAAGCGCGGGCCACTTCTTGCTTAGCCGTTAAGTTCTGCGCCGCTTCGTCGAGCAATTCACGTTGTTCGTCGGGATCGTAGAGACGTTGCTGGTCGTTCTGGCCGTGGATGTCGCCGAGAAAGGGTGCGGCTTCGCGCAGAAACGCGGCGGTAACGGGCCGGCTGGCGGCGAAGGCGCGAGATTTTCCGTTAGCCAGAATTTCGCGTTCAATCAGCAGTTCGCCTTCTTCGGCGTCAACGCCGGAGTCTTCCATCAGCTTGCGAAGGCCGGGGTGATTGGGAAGCTCAAAGATGCCGGAGATGCGCGCGCGTGTTGCTCCGGTGCGGACCATTTCCGCCGAGGCGCGACCGCCCAGCAGCAGACTGACCGCGTCCACTACGATGGATTTGCCGCTACCGGTTTCGCCGGTGAGAGTGTGAAAGCCTTTATGGAGCCGAAGACGAATGCGCTCCACGACAGCGTAGTTCTCGACTACGAGTTCTACAAGCATGGTTACCCTTTCAAGCTACCATTACTGGCTTGAGATTAGGCGGATGGTGATGGTGATTTGTTTGAAAGATGGTGGGAATGTGTGGATAGCGCGTATTGACCATGGGCGGCTCTCTTCCAAAATACAAGGAACAGGCTTCCGCGGCTCGGGGTTCGCGCCGTGGGTTACGCCCGCGTCGATGGTGGAGATTTAAACTTAATCTTAGGCCTTGGGCTTGCGAGCCGGTTTGGCCTCTTCCGCTACGCCTTCATCAGGCATGGCTAAAGTGAGTTCATCCACAATGGCGTCATCGTCCAGTTCGGCTTCCGCGGCATCGTCGTCATCCCCATCCACGTCGGCCTCACCGCCACCCTTGCCCAGTAGCAGTTCTTCCAGCATCGCAGCTTTTTTCAGTTCCTTCTTAGTAGGCGGGGCGATTTCGTGACGGTAGTCGTGATCGTTATAACAGGAACAACAACGCACTTTTGCAGGCTGCTCTTCCACCACCGATACAATATTGTGGTTGGTTATGCGTTTGCACTTAATGCAGTAGTCATCTAACGTGTCCCCTAAGCGATACTCGCGCATAAAGGGAGAGTATAACAAATGTGTGGCGCATTAGAGGTAAGCATGCGTCACACCGAGGAGCGCCGCCCCCAGCATAATAAGTAGCGGATCTAACTTGAAACGAATCAAGAGGAAAAGACTAACCACCGCAATCCCTATCGTGAACAAGGAATTGAGGGCATCGCGTGCAAGGGAAATGGAGGTTGCCAGAATCAGCCCAGCGGCGGCCAAGGTAACGGCTCTTACGATCCGCTCCGTCTTAGGATGAGCGGCGGCAGCCCCTATTAATTGCAACAGACCGATAATTAGAAATGCCGGCGTGACGATGGCGCACCAGCCGGCGCAAGCTCCACCAATGCCGCCGGCCATGTATCCGACGCTGACCAGATAAAGGCCATTTGCGCCGGGGCTGATACGGCCGGCGGCGACGGCGGTGTTCAACTGACGGTCGGTGAGCACGTGGCGTTGCACAACAAAGTCGTGACGAACCACTGGCAATGAGGTGAGTCCGCTGAAGGATGTTAGCGTGGCTTTCAGCAGCAGCAGGTAAATAACAAATGCGCTCATAAAGGGATAAAGGCTCCGCAGAGGGCGGCCAGCGCCAGGATTGCGATAGGCGGCAGTAGGCCGAAGTAGGTGGCCGCGGCGCTAAGGGCCACCAGCAGAAGCACTCCGAAACGGCGGCCGGGTTTCCATGCGGGCAGCACCAGATTCCAAACGGCGGCGGCGATCAAAGCTATGGCCACGGCAACCAGCGCGTGGATAACCGCCTGCAACAAGGGATGCTGATCCTCGCCACCGGCGATGCGTGTGGCGGCAAGGACTATGAACGAACTGGGAATGCTGGAGGACGTGACGGCTATCAGTGCGCCCGGCCAGCCGCGCATCAAATAACCTACAGCCGCGCTGAAGGCCAATACGTTCGTTCCTGGAGTGATGCGCGCCAATGCGAAGGACGCGCCATATTGTTGGGGTGTTATCGCGCCTCGCTTCTTTACCAACTCCTGATGAAGCAAAGCCATGGTGGGGTCGCCGCCGCCGAATGTAAGATTGCCGGCGCGGAGGAAAATCTTCGTGAGTTCGGTAAGACTGATGGCGGCCATCCTGTTAGGTCTACTATCATCGTAGCGTGGAGATACGAGGCAAGTGGGTTTTGATCGGGGCGGCAATCATACTGGGTGGAATCAGCATTGGCGCGCTTAGTTCGCTGTATGCGCCGAAGAAGCCTTTGCCGGCGGACTTGAAGGCGCCACCGCCAATTGTTGTGGACCAATTCCCACCGGGTTCCGAGATTAGCTTGCAAGGCAAAGTGGAGGCGCAGCAGGTGGTTAGTGTTGGCGCGAAAGTCAACGGCGTTTTGAACGAGCTCTATTTTGAACCAGGACAGGAAGTATACGAAGGACAGTTGATCGGCAAGGTTCGCAACCGCAAGCTGGAATCGGAACGGGACCGCGCAAGGGAAGATTTGGAAGCGATTCAGACGCGCGTGAACAATGCGGAAAGCAGCTTGTTGACGGCTCGGCTGGAGGCATCGCGATCACGAGCGGAGGCTTCGCGCTTAAATGACGAGCTTGGACGGCTGCAAAAGATTTACGACCGGCAAGTACTGTTGAACAATCAAGGGGCGACGGCGCGCAACAAGTTTGAGCAGGCCAAGAGGGAGTACGAAGAGGCCAAGGCGAATTCCGGGGCGACCGCGGGCAAGGCGGATGTGGCCGAGCAGCAGGTGGCCAGACTGGTCAAGGAAATCGATTCCTCGAAGCGAAATTTGGAGGAGAAAAGCGCCGCGTTTGAAGAAGCCGAAATCGATTTGAAAGCCGCCGACATTACTTCCCCGGTTGATGGCATTTTCCTGAGTTCGAGCGTGAATGCGGGCGATGAAGTGTCGCGCGCCATGGAGGATCTGTTCCAGATAGCGGTGGATCTATCGCGGATGCAGGTTACCGTGGAGCCGTCGCCGCTGCAACTGGCGAAGCTGAAGAAGGGGATGGCGGCGCAGGTGTTCATGGCGGAGTCTGGCGGGGAAGCGTTGCCGGGGGAGATCTCGGCGATCGAAGAAAACCAGGTAACGGTGGTATTTCAAAGCCCAACGGCGGCGATTAAGCCGGGGCTGACGGCGCAGGTTCGCATCAAGTTACCATAGTCTTGATGGAATCCCTTAAAGCAAGCCTCCTTGAACTGATTACGCAAACTTCGGTCAACTTGCCGCCTGACGTGCGTAAAGCCATGGGTGTGGCGATTGAAATGGAAACGCCGGGTACGCAAAGCGCCCAGGCGCTGAGCATCATTGCGTCGAATGTGGACATGGCGCGGGACGATTCCGGCCCCATATGCCAGGATACGGGCATGCCGACGTTCGAGGTGCATACGCCGGTCGGCGTGAATCAGATTGTGTTTAAGAAAGCGATTCAAGAAGCGGTGGCCGAGGCTACCAAGTTAGGCAAGCTGCGGCCGAATTCGGTGGATTCGATTACCGGCGAAAACAGTGGGAATAATTTGGGTGTGGAAACGCCAGTGATCCACTTTGAACAATGGGAGCACGATGAGATTGAAGTGAAGCTGATCCTGAAAGGCGGCGGGTGCGAGAACAAGAACATTCAATATTCGCTGCCTTGCGACGTGGAGCATCAAGGCAAGGCGGGGCGGAATCTTGAAGGGGTGAAAAAGTGCCTACTGCATGCGGTGTGGCAGGCGCAGGGGCAGGGCTGCGCGCCAGGGGCGTTGGGCGTTTGTATCGGGTCTGACCGCGGGCATGGCTATGTGCTTGCCAAGGGGCAACTGTTCCGGACGTTGGATGATGTGAATCCGAATCCGCTGTTGGCAAAGTTGGAAGCGGAGGTGATGGAAGAGGCGAACAAGCTTGGCGTGGGGGCGATGGGATTTGGCGGAAAGGCTTCGTTAATTGGCTGCAAGGTGATGGCGGCAAACCGGTTGCCTGCGAGCTTCTTCGTCAGTGTGGCCTACGATTGCTGGGCGTTCCGGCGGTTAGGAGTGCGGCTGAATGCCGTGACGGGTAAGATCACTGATTGGTTGTATCGCGATCCGTCCGAACCCGTGGTAAAGATGGCGAAGACGGAAGGGTTCCCTTTGACGGGCCGTGAAATTGTGTTGAATCCCCCGCTGACCGAAGAGAAGATGCGGTCGTTGAAGGTTGGGGATATTGTGCGGATCACGGGTGACATGTATACGGGCCGCGACGCGGTGCATGCGCACTTGATGAAGAACCCTCCGCCGGTGGATTTGCATGGGCAGATTTTGTATCACTGCGGACCGGTGATGTTGAAGAAGGCCGATGGCTCGTGGGAAGTGAAGGCGGCGGGGCCGACGACCAGTATTCGCGAGGAGCCGTATCAAGCCGATGTGTTGCGCAGGTATGGCGTGAGGGCGGTGATCGGCAAGGGTGGCATGGGAGCGAAGACGCTGGCTGCGTTGCAGGAATGCGGGGCTGTGTATTTGAATGGCATTGGCGGGGCGGCGCAGTTTTATGCGCGTACGTTGGATAAGGTGTATGGCGTGCATTGGATGGAGTTCGGGGTGCCGGAGGCGATGTGGCATTTGCATGCAACGGACTTTGTGGCGATCGTGACGATGGACGCGCATGGGAACAGTTTGCATGAGGTGGTGGAGCAGGCTACGGGTGAGGCGCTGGAGGCGTTGCGGGTGGGGTAGGCGGGACACCGGCTATTTTGTTGCGATACGTTCAATATCCTTGGTGGTGAGCGGGTCGCCATCAAAGTGATATTCTCTCCAGAGCAAGGGTGGCATGGGGGGCAGCGTTGCAGGTATGCGGGGCGGTGT
>JAYVXT010000351.1:0-6465 GCA_043785065.1 Bryobacterales bacterium
CTGCTTGAGCGATTCTAATTGATCCGGCTGCGGAGGCCGGTCAAATTGAACAATATAATGTCCTCCTTGCCCGCTTCTCGATTTTGCCGATAAGCCACGGAACGCCTGTTGGTCGCGCTGCGCCGTAAACGTTCGGCTTTTCAAATGTAAAGCAGCTTGCCCCCAAGCTATCACGCTAAAGATCACGCAATATAGGCTCATACGGGCAAAACCCAGGGCCATAGTGTGACGAACCTTAAACTTTTTCATTCCCTGTTCTTATCGCCAAACAACTGAGACCTTTCCGCCTGGAAATCCACTTAGTTATAGTGGTGAAACTTATTATTTTTGAATTCCCCAAATGGACGGTTGCTTATTTGGTCTTTGCGGTTGGTGCAGTACTGGCGGAGCAAGCCTATTCCATTCAAACTGTTGCCGGATCGAACCTGGTTGGAGATTCCGGCCCTGCCCGATCCGCTAGTTTGGCTCAGGCAGAAGGGTTGGCGGTAGGGCCCGGCGGAAAAATATACATTGCCGATGCGGGCGACCACCGCATTCGCTTCGTTCTGCCGGATGGAACCATACAAACGTATGCGGGAATGGGGTCGCCTGGCTTTTCGGGCGACGGTGGCCCCGCAACAAAAGCGCAGTTCAACGCCCCCTACGGTCTGTCCTTCGATGCCGCTGGCAACCTTTATGTAGCCGACATCGGGAATAAAAGAATTCGACGCATTGCCGTGGACGCAACAATTACCACGGTTGCCGGCGGGGGGTCTATTCCCGCTGGCTTCGCTGGTGACGGTGGCCCGGCAAAGCTGGTTAATCTGCTTGCTCCACGAAATGTTTTGGCGGATAACCTTGGCGGATTCTACTTCTCCGATTTCGAAGCGAATGCAATCTACTACGTCGACGCCCAAGGGATCATACGGACGATCGCCTCAGCCCCGCTTCATTCCCCGGCTGGATTAGCATTTGATCCACGAGGCGGAATCCTAGTGGCCGATAGTGGGAACAATCTTATCCGCCGCCTCTACGCCAATACCGTAAGCATCTACATACATTCCCCGAACCGGCCAACGCCACTCTACTCCCCCACCGATATTGCCTTCGACCGTCTGGGCAATTTCTATATCGCCGACGACCGCCTAAGCACGCTCGTGCGTTCCCTCAATGGAGACATTGTTTCTATCGCAGCTGGTGGGCGTTGCCTGGCCGCCGATGCAAAGAACAATCTGTACGTTGGCTCCGGCGGACTTGTGCGTATGGTTACCGCCGCCGACGCTAAGAACAATCGCACGGCCGGTTTCTTCGCGGGAAATGGCGGCTATGGATTTAGTGGCGATGACGGGCCGGCGGTGGATGCCCGGTTGAATGAACCTTCTGGCGTTGCCGAGGATGCCGCGGGTAACATCTACATCGCCGATGAGCGGAACCATAGAGTGCGGCGCATTTCGCAGCTAGGATTGATTACAACTTTTGCTGGATTTGGACTGGCCGGTTATTCCGGCGATGGAGGCTTGGCTACGGAGGCGAGGCTCAACAGGCCTCGCGCGGTGCTAACCGATAGGTTTGGGTACGTGTTTGTCGCCGAAGCGGGCAATCATACGATCAGAAAGATAAGTCCCTCGGGATTCATCAGCACCATAGCCGGGGACGGCAATGCTGGGTATCGGGGCGATGGAAGCGCCGCTGTGAGCTCGCGCTTGCATGAACCGTCTGCGTTGGCGCTAAATGCTAAGGGCGAACTGTTCATTGCCGATTCTGGTAACGGAGCAATTCGCAAAATCAACGCATTGGGACAAATTTCCACTGTGGCCCTAGGGTTGGCTTCGCCCCAGGCAATCGCTTTTGATTCCAATGGGATTTTGTTGATCGCCGAATCCGCCGGGGATCGCGTCATGAAATTGGATTTGAACGGCCGCTTAAGCGTGGCGGCGGCGGCGGAGAATCCGCGCGGGCTGGTTTCGAATAAGGATGGGTCAATCACCGTCACCGAACCGGGCAGGCATCGTATCGTGCGCATTGCGGTGGACGGGTTCAGCGTGATTGCCGGCAACGGTTCCGGGGGGCTTGCCGGGGATGGCGGGCCTGCGCAACTAGCCCAACTGAACACGCCTACGGCGCTGTGGCCAACATCCGATGGAGGTTTGCTGGTGGCGGATACGGCGAATCATCGCATTAGGAAACTTGCCGTTACGAACAGCCAGGTTTCCGATGTTGCGGCCGCTCCGTTCATAATTTTGAAAGCGGCATTGAATCGCGAAGGCACGCTAGCACCCGGGGAATTGATCACGGTCTATTCGGTTGAAGCTCTCAAAGCTCCATCATTGTGGTTCGACGGGTTGCCGGCAACGATCACGTACCAGTCAGCGAATCAGATCAATGCGATTGTTCCTGAACAATTGGCTCCAAAGGCGGCGGTCACGGTGGAGCTTCGCGATGATGGTCAGGTAAAGAAACGGCAAGCGGAAGTGGCGTCATCCGCTCCGGCGTTATTCAATGTGGTGTTCAACAGCGATGGGCAAACCAACGATGCGGATCATCCGGCGATGCGCGCCGGCTTGACTAAAACTTTCGCCACGGGAATTGGCAAATCAGGAAGTTTTTTGATTTCGCTGGGAGAGCGCGAATTGCCTCTTTCGGCGGATCCGGAAACAAGCAACGGGATTACTACAATCTTTTTCCGCGTTCCGGCCGGATTTCTGGCTGGCGGCAAACAGCGCTTAACTCTGAGCGTGGGAGAAGTAACCTCGGATGGTCTGGATGTTTGGATTGAATAGCGCCGCTCAACTCTTGTCCACCAACGCATAAAATGAAATGTGCGCCTTGTCCTTATCGTGGTTCTGTCGTTACCGCTTACGGCGCAAAATTGCGCCCAATTGGCCGAGGATGCGGACAAGCAAGTGGCCGCTGGGCAGTACGCAAAGGCCAAGGAAATCGGGGCGAAAGCGGTGGAACTATGCCGCGCGGCACAAGACAAGAAAAATGAGGCTACCGCGTGGAATGCCATTGGCCTTGCGCATCTTTATTCAAGCGAGTACGAAGTTTCCGTGGCCAACTTTGAACACGCGCTGGCTCTTGATAAGGCTACCGGGCAAAAAGTGTACCAAGTTCGCCGCCTGAATAATATTGCCACCGCGCGATATTATGAAGGCCGCTATCAAGATGCTTTCGCCGCCTACCAGGCCGCCGACCTTGTGGAAAAGCAGCCTCTCACCAGCGCGAACCTCGCCGTGCTTTACCAGCGGCTTGGCCGCTTTCAGGCCGCACTAGGTCTTTATCAGGAGCGGCGTTTGCAGCATGGGTATTTGCAGGTAAGTGAAGAGGCCCGCATTCTGGTGAATGAAGGCACGCTTTACCGCCGGTTGGGCGACCCCTATAAGGCCCTGGCCACTTATGCCAAAGCGCGGGATCTGTACCGCCAACAAGCCCACCAGGACGGCCAAATGGTTGTTGAAAAAAATTCCGCTATCGCCCAGGCGCTTGACTTGAAGAATTATCCGGCGGCGCTAAAGGGCTTCGACGAGCTTGTGTCGCTGGCATCGTCCACCAAAAGCAAACGGGAATTGATGCAGGCCTATTTGTACCGGGCGGAAGTGAAGTTTCGGATGAAGAACGAAAGCGGCGCGAGTGCCGATTGGGAGCAGGCGCGAGCGCTTGCCGCGGAAATCCATGCGCCCGATGACGAATGGAAGGCGCTGCATGGCTTGGCGCGCGCAGCCGAACCAGATAAGGCGATTGAATATGAGACGCGGGCGCTGGCCATTATTGAAGGGATGCGGTCTGGTCTGGAATCGCGCGTGTTACGTCCCGAATTCCTTGCCGATAAACGTGATGTCTACGATGTGCTGATTTCGCGGCTGATCGTTTTGCCCCAACCTCCACTGGAGCGCATTTTGGAGTTGATGGAACGGTCGCGGGCGCGAATGTTTCAAGATCAGTTGCGCCGCGCGGTTTCCATGCCATCGGTAAAAATCGCGGAAATTCAGAAATCGCTCGACGCGAAGACGGCATTGTGGGCCTATTGGTGGCGCGATCCGAAACCCGTAATTATCTGGATGACGCGAAATCAAGCGGGATTAAGCCATGGCCTGGTTACGCCTTTCCCCGATCAAGGTATTGAAAGGTTGTGGGTGCTGAACGATGGGCCAATGGCGTCGAAATCGATGGATACTTTGCCGTGGAAACCGGGGCAAATGTTGATTGAGAGGTTTGAGATTTCCCATGCCCCATCCGTTTCCCTGTTGACGGGTGCGCCAGCTCCGGCAAAGTGGCTTTGGCCGTGGAAGCAGCAGGCATTGGCGTTTTCGAATCCCGCGGCGGAAGGGGCTGGATTGCTTCCCGGCGATGAGAGTTGGTTGCAGCCTAACTCAAATCTGAACTACGCCAGCAATGAGACCGAGGACCTGCGTTCGTTATTAAAGGGCAAAGTGGACATCCACACGGGAGCGGACGCCGATAAAGCCTATTTGACGCAAGCCGGCAACGCAAGGATCCTGCACATTGCCACTCATGGAGCGGCGAACGAAGAAGAGCCGGACCGCTCCCGCCTCCTGTTCGCGCGCGGCCAGTACTTATTCTTGAATGAAATCTACGCATTGAAATTGGACGGCGTGGAGTTAGCCACGTTATCCGCTTGCGAAACCGAACGCGGCCGCTTTGTGAAGGGGGAAGGCGTTCAAAGCCTGGGCCGCGCCTTTCTTACCGCCGGGGCGCGAACAACCTTGACCACATTGTGGCGCGTTGACGATGCGGCCACTGCCCAGTTCATGCGCTATTTCTACTATTTTCTGAGCAAGGGCGAAACCAAGGCCCATGCGCTACGCGAAGCGAAATTGCGCTTTCTGCGTTCAGGTAGCGAATGGGCCAAGCCTCAATATTGGGCGGGCTTTGTGCTAACCGGAGAAGGGTTCAGCCCCATGGGAAGGGTTGTTACTTTGCCTCAGGTTTTGGCAGCCTCGTCGGGCTTTGTGATTCTTCCTGGGCTGCTTACGGTACTATTACGCCGGAAACGCCAAGAGGGAAGGCATCACCTGCCACGCTATCCAGAGCAACACCCATGATGCGGATGGGCGAGGTAGATTGGGTGCGCACTGTGCTAACCACAGTCGGATCAATCCCAAATACGTCCAGCACCGTCCGCGTGAATTTCATGTATGCGGGAACGATCACTTGAACAGAGCCCACGTTCAGGCCGAATAAATTTGTGAGGCTTAACGTAACTGTTGCATCTGCGCTAGTCGCGTTTTCGATAGCGATTCCGGCAGTGATATTTGGATTCAGTTGGGGATCCGGAGTATTGAAACTAGAGTCGGTATAGCTATTGATGGAAAATAGCGGCACAACCTTCGCCATGGTTACGTTAAAGCTCTTACCTGAAGACGAAGCGCGAAGATAAGAGTAGTACTCAATTAAACTCTTATCAGGATTCGTAATTCTAATTCGTGTACCGTCCAACAGCATGTCCGCATCGGGAGCAACCGTCATGCTGTTTGCATCCCAGGACTGGATCCGGACCTTGGCAAGAGAGTCAACAAAAAGCTGGGATCCGGAGTTGAAATTCGCTCCCACTATCTTAAATGACTGGCCAGCCTTGATCATTCCGCCGCCAGGCAAAACATTGTAGATTGCCGCGACGGTGTTAGAGATTGTGATAACTCCGGGCTTGATCGCATAAGCCAGGGGAACGCCAAGCAAGCCGGAAAACGCCGAGGTGTTGGTGTCCATGGTCACCGTGGTTTTCGTCCCGGGAAGAATGCCAGGGCGAAGCTTCATCGCCATTGTCATTATGGGGTAACCGGCAATTGTGCCGAAAGTTCCGTTAGGGGAAGTGAAGTGTAGGCTGAGACGCCCAGCGGAAACAATAGCGGTTCCGCTAACATCACCACCGGGAGCGATTAGATTGATCCCAACAATGTTGTCAAAAACGGCACTGTCATAGGAGAAATTCATCTTCCCAGTGGCTACAGGTGAAGGTTCCGTCAACAGAAGCTTCACTTGGATGATGCCATCGGCGGGAACCGTCTCACTGCTAAGACGCAGCGACAGAACTCCCGGTGTAACAACTCCTCCTCCACCACCTCCGGGGGCCCCGCCGGAAGCTAGCGCAAGCGAACCGGTCAATAGGGAGGAAAGGACGAGTTTATTTATGTTCATTATTTTGTTTCTCCGAGGTTTGGTCTAGTTTATTTCACGGTAACCCGAAACTTCCTTGTTTCAGATTCAGCCAATTGCTTACCCGCCGCATCATAGGCGATCACTTTCCACAAAAGTGTTTTCCCGGGTAGTACTTGCTTTTTGAGTTGTTCGGGAATCACCAATCCCGGTTTGGTCGTCCGGCTGCTCCAAATCTGCATCCGATCTACTTCCGATACTATCACTTGATAATCGGAACAATTTGTTAATTCCTCCCAGGCAAATGAAGATGGAGCGGATTTAATATCTTCAAGGGGCTCTATCAGTTGGATACTGGTTGCGCGTAAGGTG
>JAYVXT010000352.1:0-6428 GCA_043785065.1 Bryobacterales bacterium
CACCAGGAATAGACGCTAATATGAAAAATACAAACGCCATTCTGTTCGCAGTAATTGCTACCGCAGGATTGACTTTCTGCGCCTCGCCAAAGATAGCCAAGGATTTTGAAAATGCCGATCCTTCAGCAAATATAGACGTGATCGTGCAGTTCAAACAGGCGCCCACGGCAATACATCATAAGATGATCACCGACCGTGGTGGCTGTGCTCAAGACCGCACTGAGCGTAGTCAAAGCGGGTCATTATTCAATAGCAGCCGGCAAGTTGGCCGACTTGGCCGGCGAGGCAGAAGTGACTTACATTTCCCCGAATCGTAGCCTTAAAGGTTCACTGGATTACGCAGGTCCAACCGTCGGCGCCGATATCGCCCTAAAAAACGGTTTTGATGGCGCGGGGGCCGGAGTGGCGGTGATCGACAGCGGCATCACCGACCATTGGGACCTTCGCACTGGAGATGACAATGTGAACAGTTCCAAGGCGGGCAAGTCGAGGATAGTCTATGAAGAGAGCTTTGTGCCCGCGAACTCGAACGGCGCCAAGACCACCAAGGATGAGTATGGACACGGAACGCATGTCGCCGGCGTTATCGCCGGTAATGCCGTTTGTTCCGATGGAAAAGGCTTTACGCGTACGTTCCGGGGAATGGCCGACCAGGCCCAATTGGTGAATTTGCGCGTCCTCGACATTCACGGCGGAGGCAAAGATAGTTATGTCATCGCGGCGATTCAACGGGCCATCGAACTGAAGAGCCAGTACAACATCCGGGTCATTAATCTGTCGCTTGGGCGGCCCGTTTACGAAAGCTATAAGACGGACCCGCTCAATCAGGCAGTGGAAGCCGCGTGGAAAGCCGGCATCGTCGTCGTGGTCGCGGCGGGAAACGATGGACGCGACAATAGCGGTGGGCGTTCCGGCTACGGAACCGTGAGTTCGCCGGCTAACGATCCCTACGTCATTACGGTGGGAGCGATGAAAACCAATAAGACTCCTTCGCGTTCCGACGACGCGATTGCAAGTTATAGTTCCAAGGGACCTACCTATCTCGATCATATTGTGAAGCCTGATCTGGTAGCGCCGGGGAATCAAATCGTCTCCTTAATGATGAATACCAGCAACTGGATCTCCTCACTTTATCCTCAGAATGTCGTCCCGTATTCGTACTATCGGACCAATGGATCGAGCATTCCCGCCTATACCTATGTGTGGCTAAGCGGAACCAGCATGGCCGCCCCGATGGTTAGTGGAGCCGCGGCATTGATGCTGCAAAAAGATCCGGCATTGACGCCAGATACGATAAAGGCCCGGCTGATGAAAACAGCCACAAAATCGTTCCCAACTTTCAGCACGGCGACCGATCCGATTACCGGGGCCAAGTACACCAGCCAATACGACATCTTTACCATCGGCGCTGGATATTTAGATGTATGGGCCGCATTGAACAACACGGGTGTAATGAACAGCGCGGCGCTTTCTCCAATCGCCCGTTATGATTCGGCCAGCGGAAAAACATATCTCGTCAACGCGATCAGCGGGATATGGGGAGATAGCGGGATCTGGGGTGACATCGTAGTCTCAAGCAATGGGGCCGTCCGGGGCGATAACGGTATTTGGGGTGACAAAACAACGCAAGGCTACATGGCCATATGGGGCGACATATCAATTTGGGGGGCGAGCATGACCGGGGCCAACGCAACCAGCGCCTCAACCTCCCTCAATTCGACTGAATCCACTAAGATTGCCATTTACGGCGAGCAATAATATAATGGACGACGCAGTGCACAGTGCCGTGCGGTCGCTATCTTGTCAAGGTAAGCGGTCGCCGTCATCCAATTCTTAGAGGGTTCTTAGGTAAGCTATCAGATCCGCCTTCTCCTGCCCAGTGAGCCCTGTACCCAGCAGGTTGTCGTAATGATCGACCACGGCTGACAGCGTGGCAAACCGCCCATCATGGAAGAAGCCGCCTTTCTCGTGGGTAATTAATCCGCCCAACGGAGAGGTCCGATACATTTTCGTTGGGGACCGGTCGGATTGAAAACTATCCACGCCCATCTCCTCCGCCGAATGCATATTGAAGCCCGGTTCAGTAAACAGCGGTGGCACATGGCACCGTGAGCATTGCGCTTTTCCATTGAAAAGTGTCAGACCGCGAATGGCTGTGAAATTAAATCCATTAGTCTTCTCGACGGACTGCGGCGCCGGAATAGCAAGTTGATAAAACTGGAGAGCGGCTAGTTTCGGAGTGATTCGGTCCGCGTCCGAACGTACGTTGAAAGAACGGGCTTTTTTTGCCACGGGGAATTGAGTTGCATCGTCCAACCGGGGATCGTAAAACACTCCGGATCCATGCATTTCAAGATTCGCAACGAAGGCATTCCAATAGGTTGCGGAACCAAAGCCCGTCCACGTACCCATGTTCACCCCGGCAAGACCGAAGGCGGGTGGGATCAGCACGGCAGCCGACTTGCCATCCGGACGAAATCCTTTCCCGTCGAGTAACAACTCAGCGTCAAACTTGCCTGGCCCCCAACTGTTCAGCACCGTGCGGACGGTTGCCTGGTCAACACCCAACATCGCGGCCGGTAGACTAAGATCCGGGGCAAGAGCAATAATCGCGCCAACGTTCAGATCGCGGTTCGCCCATCCATCGCGGCGGCGGCCGATACCCGGCGCGAAAGAATCGTCCACGGTGGAGTGGCATAGCGAGCATTGGATTCCCATGGATGTTACCTTGCCAGTGGCGTCGAAAAACCCCGTAACGCCGACGACGGCATTCAATTGCAATAAGGCCACTGTTGTGGCGGGGTCGGCTAGATTTACTTTGCCGTTCGCGATGCCTTCGCGCACCGACGCTGGTAGCGCATCCACGTCAACCTTCAGCCCTACCGACAAGGCCATTCTAGGCGGAATTCCAGGACCGACGCCACCTAAAGCGCTTCCAATAACAGCCTGATGCAGTTTCAGCGCACCTCCCCAAAAGACTTCGTCCCCGAAGGTGTCGAAGCGGAAGGTCTGACGGCCTTCCTCAATCATCCGGTCAACGTTCTCCCTCGTGATTTGGTCGTTACTCTTTGTGGACGGTGCTTGCGGGTTTTGCGCAAATAATGTCGTAACCAACGCGAGCGATGCTACCACGCTCGCCGCCAGCATACTTTTTTGAATATTGTTCATGCTTACTCCTTTTTGGAAATCGCTTCCATTTGCCCGACTAGGCCCCCGATGCGAATCGGGGATCTTGCGACGATCCCAAACAGAGGTGCACGCGCATTGCCAGTGTTTGATTCTGACCATCAAATGCATGATTGGACTTCGACAATTAACAATTGTCGTTGTAAAAAATTGGAAGGAATGTTCTGGACGCATGCGTCCGACTCATGAAGTGGACCGGATAAGTTCTTCCATCAGGTGTAATCCGCCCAACACTTGTGTAGGTCTGCAAGTTTTTCCAACTTCTTCTCTGTTCGTGCAGGAATTACACTGAGCCGACAGGCGCTCTGGCCAGCCTCTCCCACCCACCCATCAAGAACCATAATGAACTCTTTGCTGGGCGTGAGTGCCCTGATTGCACGTTCGATTTGCTGCAGCGCGCAATCCATGCAGTTACGTTTGTGCCATGTGGCCCGAGTTCTGTTCATTAATCAAGATGCATTGAGTAAATGTATACTTGTATCTGGACACTCCATGGACGCAAATGTTGTCGATCTTCGCTATCGCATGAAGGATGTGCTCGGCGCCATCGACCGTGGTGAGACTGTCACCGTTCTCTATCGCGGAAAGGAAAAGGCGAAACTAACGCCGATCCCCCCTTCAAGAGAAATCTCCGACAAGAGCGCACCTAAGACCCAGGACCAACCGCTTTTTGGATTATGGAAGGATCGGGAGGATTTTGCCGATCCGGCTTCCTACATTCGCGGCCTGCGCAAGCCACGCACGGTTTTGGTTGGCCCGAGTCAGAAGCAACGGAGCCCCAGAAAAGCTAAATGATGTTTGACACGGACGTTCTGATTTGGGGCAACATGAATGCCGCAGGCGTGATTGACGCCGCAGGCGAACGGGCGTTGTCTATTGTTTCGCTTATGGAACTCCTGCAAGGAGCTCGCTCAAAGATGGAGGCTCGCCAAATCCAGCAGTCGCTCCGCAGTCTTGAGTTCCACATCCTGCCGCTTTCCGAAGCTATTGGGGCTACTGCCGCCGCCCTGATCGAACAGCATGCTCTGGCAAACGGCATTCAAGTTGCCGATGCTCTTATCGCCGCGACCGCCATCGATTCTGGTTACCCGTAGTGTACGGGCAACGTGAAACACTTTCGCCCGATCCGTGCTCTTTCGTGGGTAGCGTTTCGTGCGGAAATAGGCCTTTAGCTGGTTCCGAACATGATCCACCCATGAGCTTTGAACCAATCCCAAATTTCGCTTCGGAAGAGGAACGAATCTTCCGGTTCGTCGGAAATGGTTGCTAGGGCCAGCAATTGAACGACCTCGGACCCAAATGCTGATCTAGACGCGGCTTGGAACCGTTCTGGTTGCCGCCGGTGCCCCGCGCAAGAGTCCGGCAGTGCTGAGATCTTCGTCGAGATCCGGCCAATGAATCCCAAAGCCGCCGCCGCTGATCACCCAATTTCCGCGTTGCTCAGCGGTGGCATCAAGCAACCTCGGATACCACACGAGGGGAGCAACAATAGTCCGTCCGTCAATGAGGTCGACGGCCAACGTGTCGTCAGTGAAGTGGACCGACTTCACTCGCTCTCCCGCCTTAATCTCCAAACCTTGCATTCCATTCCTCCAGAAGCAGTGAGTAGTTTTGCTTCACAATCTCTTGGACGCGGCGAAGCTCCACGGGACTAAACATAAGATTCACCGCTAAATTCACCGTACTCAACCAAAATTTCGCCGATTGATCATCACGATCTACGTGCACGTGAGCGGGCTCGTTTGGTTCATGGCTGTAAAAATAAAAACGCTAGGGACCTGACCGCAAAATCGTCGGCACACATCGAGTATCCCATTTCTAAACTTCACACAGAAGGGGGCTGCGTCCCAATCTTTTCGTTGCTGCGCCACGACCCCTCGCAGGACATGGTTGATAGTTGTGGAATAGCCCGCGCCGAACTTACTGGAGCGCACGCGGTATACGGATCGTCAACAAAGCGGAAAGCAAGTGGGATAATCAAAAAAGTTGAAATGCTTCTATGAGTCTTGAACCAATCCCAGCATTTGAATCTCAAGAGGAAGAAGCCCATGGTGGGATGCTCACCCGGAGACGATCACGAACCGTTTCATCGCTTTGAATAAGGAAGGCGGCGTGCGCAGGTTGAGCCAAACGAATCTTCCTGCAATGTCGAAAATGCTGGGCGACGCCGAAGAAATTATTAAGCGGCCAGATCTTAGGACGGAATCTTTTTCGTGAACAGATGGTCGATTTGATCCTGAATCGGGCATGGCAGTCCGTCAATTGCGAGCACGAAAATCGATTCTGAAAAGATCGCACTTGCGAAATCCTCTTGGTCCACTGTCTTCCATTTCCGAGGGTTGTACCCCACCAAATCTAGGAGCAATGTTTCCTTAGCGTTTTCATCGCTCGAAAATTTTGAGCTTAGGATGTCTCCATGGAAAATCTCGCAATGGAGATCTTCTCGCTGCAACAGAAGAAGGTGTTCAAAGAATATCCGTTCGATAGCCCATGCATAGACACTTGCTTCGGGATCGACGCGGAAGTGGAAAGCGACGAGCATGCGAATATTTTAGCAGACACGGACAATTTGGTAGTCAATCTTGGTGCAATCGAAGTCGACCCAGCAATCAAAACTCATTGGACGCTCTACCAGAAATCCTTGGTGCCTCTCTCTCGCTGGGTGGACGGTAACTTGCGATTGTTTTACCGAAAGTTTGAAGAGGAGCAGGGAGCGGATGTAAAGGATACTGGGACGGCCAAAGAGTTGGAAAGACTTGGTTTTCAGGTTTCTTGGGAAGACATTGGAGCCCGACGCAGTGTCTTAGATTCCTACCAATCTTTTGAGCATGCTAAGAGACTTTCGGAGTTACAACGATATATCTTGGAGCATCTTACTCGGGTGGCTGATGAGATATTGTTGAGGATTTCCATTGTGCAACCGGAACTGAAAGATGAGTTGCATGCTGCATTCCAGACCTTCGAGAGCATTGAAACATCCGCAAATGTCGCGCAGGTCGCCCTCTCTTGTCGGCGCTTCTTGGAGAGATTGGCCAATGGTCTTTATCCGCCTCGGAAGGAGCTGGTGAATGGTAAAGAAGTGGGCCCCAAGCAATATAGAAACAGGCTTTGGGCCTACGCTGAGGAAAAGTTAGGAGATACTGAAGGAAAAGCCTTCTTGTCACAATTGGACGACATTGGCAAGCGCATAGATCGGCTTGATGATTTGGTAAATAAAGGGGTTCATGATCGCATTATGCCCT
>JAYVXT010000353.1:0-6427 GCA_043785065.1 Bryobacterales bacterium
GTTAATAAAGGAAAGAACATGAAACTCAATACTTCACTTTTCACAATTTCGGCTAGCTTATTCCTCGCTATCGCGGCGCATGGCCAGCCAACTCGATACAACATAACGGACCTTGGCACGTTGGGGGGCAAGGATAGTTACGCAACTCAAATTACCAATAGCGGCATAGTAAGTGGGCATGCAAGCTCCGCCGACGGGGCTTGGCGCGCCGCACTTTGGCAAAAGGGATCGATAACGGATGTCGGCAAATTTGGGCTTGGAGGCCGTAACAGTATTGCATGGGATGTGAACGAAGTTGGCCGAGCAGTCGGGGAGGCGGAGACTTCCATTATTGATCCTGATGGGGAAGACTTTTGCGGTTTCAAGGCGCTTGGGCTTCCTTCTACGGGTCAAACGTGCTCGGCTTTCGTATGGCAAAACGGCGTGATGACTCCTCTTCCGACGCTTGGGGGCCGAAACGCTGCTGCCAACCGGGGCAACAATTTAGGGGATGCGGTTGGAATGGCGGAGAACTACACTCGCGACCCGGCGTGCCCGGCGCCGCAAAAGTTTCAGTTCAAGCCTGTACTCTGGTCGAACGGGAAAATTCAAGAACTGCAAACGTTTCCCGGCGATCCGAGTGGCATTGCTTTTGGAATCAACGACAATGGACAGGTTGTGGGTGCGTCGGGTTCCTGCACGGATTTCAACTTGAATACTCAGACCAGTCTTTTGTCTAAACATGCATTGCTGTGGCAGAACGGCGCGACAGTTAATCTCGGGAACCTAGGCGGAACGGGGCAATTCGGAGGCAACGCTGCGGTTGCAATCAATAACCAGGGTCAAGTGGTTGGCAACTCCGACTTGCCGGGCGACAAAACCAATCATGCCTTCCTTTGGCAGAAGGGCGTGATGACCGACTTAGGCACTTTGCTTGGGGACTTCATCAGTGCACCTCTCGCCATCAACGACAGAGGCACGGTTGTCGGCATATCGATCGACTCGGATTTCAATTTGCGCGCGTTCGTCTGGCAGAACGGTGTGATGACAGACCTGAACACCTTGGTTGCCGCCAACCCGGCGAAGCTAAAGCTGCAGCTTGCCGAGGCTATCAACTCCCGTGGCGAGATCGTGGGCTTTGCGCTGAATAGCGCAGGGGAAACTCACGCGTACTTGGCTACGCCCCAACTTGCGATAGTGATCACCGGGCCGGGGGCCGGTTCCTCCACGAATACTTTCCAAACGGCCGAGTCGTCGATTGGCCTGTCCGCTGCGCAGTCGAGCACCCTCAATCCAGGGCCGCTCACTTACTCCTGGACACTGTCGCCAGGTTATTCTTCAGCCGCCATTCTCTCGGGGAATACCGCGACGCCGATCATCCAGTTTACTTTTCGCGGGACATATCAGTTCACGTTGAAGGTGACTGATTCCACCGGAGCGTCGGCGACTACTACGGTGACAGTGCAATACGTTTAGAAGGCAACTTCAATGGCAGCCGTAGGGCGTTTCACTTCAAAATGAGTTGACACGCCGCACTCCTCGGCGAAACAATACAAAAGCCATGTTCAAAACCGCCATAGGCTTCCTCACCCTGTCAGCCACGCTCCTCCCGCTGTTCGCTCAGGAAGAAAATTACAACGTCCACCTTTGGGAGCCCGGCAAAGTGCCGCTGTCGGTCGGCGATGGGCCGCTGGACAACCCGTTCCTCACCGTCTTCGCGCCACCTGCTACTAAGCGGAACGGCTCGGCAGTCATCATTGCTCCTGGTGGCTCTAACATCATGTTGATGTACGGTCTTGAAGGAATAGAAGTGGCTGAACGGATGAACGACTGGGGTACGGTTGCGTTCGTGCTAACCTACCGCCTCTCGCCGAGGTACAACGAAGCAGCCCGCGTGCTCGACGGCAATCGCGCCATGCGGCTGGTCAAAACGCGCGCCAAGGAATGGGGCATCGACCCGAACCGCATCACTTTCGCCGGCTTCTCCGCCGGCTCAACGATGGCCAGAGGCGTTGCTAGTGCTGCCGGACCGGGCGACCCCAATGCCGCCGATCCTATCGACCGGATGGATTCAAAGGCCCATTCCCTGGTAATGGTTTATGGCCCTGGCCGTCCCAATCCGAAAGAGGACTTGAAGGAATTTCCCCCAACCTTCCTGCTGTCGGCCGCGGCAGATCAGGGTGCAGCCAATGGTTCTGCTCAATTGTTCCTGGACATGAACAAGGCAGGCGGAGTGGCGGAAATCCACATTTTCCAACGCGGACGCCATGGTTTTGGGGCAGCATCGACGAGTCCTGAATTCAGCCCTTGGATGGATGCCTTGAAGCACTTCCTTGACCTGAATAACTTCTTCGCGAGGACTAAGTAAAGATGCGGTACGCGCTTATATTACTTACCGCCTGTTACTTACAGGCGGCCGAAACTTCTAAGTCAGTAAATGACGGTTACGGTGACTTTGTCCATGTCCCGGCGGGCGCTTTCAAGATGGGAGATAACTTCGGCGATGGCGAAGCGCGTGAAAAGCCAGTGCACACGGTGGAGTTGGACGCCTTTTATATCGGCAAGTATGAAGTCACAAATGCCGATTGGAAGAAGTTTCAAGACGATGCTATTTATGACGACCCCAAGATTTGGCCTGATGGCCGCCCAGTGCCGAAAGATCAAAGCCCGTACTGGAATCAAAAGCAGAACCACGGCGGCGGCACGCCCGATAGCGGCAATTACCCCGTGCTTGGCGTGAACTGGCATGGAGCGGCGGCCTATTGTAGGTGGCTTAGCGTCAAAACTGGTAAGAAGTACCGCCTTCCCACGGAGGCCGAATGGGAGAAAGCGGCGCGCGGGGTCGATCAGCGAAGGTTCCCATGGGGTAACATGATCGATCACAGTTATGCGAACTTCGCGGGATCGCAGAAATTCGATACCGGGCAGTTAGTGGGTTATTACGACGGCAGTAAGCACGGCGACGAGCAGACGAAGAATGGCGCTTCGCCTTATGGGGCGATGGAGATGGCCGGGAATGTAATGGAATGGTGTGCGGATTGGTATAGCCGCACTTACTATTCCGTTTCGCCGAAGAAGAATCCCAAGGGCCCAGCAAAGGGCGCCTATCGCGTGTTGCGCGGCGGTTCATTTTTCTTTGAAGGACAAGACTTGCGGAGTTACGCAAGGTCAGGCGGTTGGCCGTCGTTACAGGCGTGGCGCATGATCGGATTCCGTCCCGTGCGGGAACCGTAGCTTGGTTAGAGGTTGGAAAGACCAAAGTCGTCGAGCTTCTTTATTACCGCTGCCGCGCCGGATTCTTTCGCAAGCTCGATGACTAGCGCCGAGGCGGATACGGGAAGCAGCGCGGTGCGATTGGGAAGCGCCAATTCCTGTTCGAAGCGTTTTCCCAATATTTTGGCGATTTCCGTGCGGAATTGATTCATGCCGGCGGGCCTGTGGGCGATGGCCAGAAATGCCGGACCGGACCAGCGGAACAAATCGTCCACAATGGTGAGGTAGCTTCGCAGATGGTTGAGAAACGCGCGCATGACTTGATCGCCGGCGGCGTAACCGTATTTCGTGTTGATGATGTTAATCCGATGAATGGAGAACAAAACCGCGAACGTGCTTGTATGTGCTCCTTTATATTGCGCTGCCAGCATGGCCTCGGCATCGGGTCTTGAGGGCAAACCCGACACTGGGTCGTTACCGGCCTGGATGGTGCGGGTTGATGGATTGTTGCCGTGATTGAGTTCCGAATGAAGCCTGGAAACTATTTGCGTACTTTGCTGATGCTGCCTCTTCGATTCCTCGCGCAGCGAGGCCAAACATTCAATGAGTTGAAGGCGGCACTCAGTCAGAGAGGAGGCGCTGGAGGCGCGCAGAACTTGCTGTTCCATCGCCCGAAGATTTATAAGAGAACCGGCGCTGTTGGAATGGATGTCCGCTACCGTACCGATGGCGGCGCTGGCCATCGATTGCAGTTCGGCTGTTTGATTGCGAAAGTACTTGGTAGTTTGAGTATTGTAGTTTTGCAGAGCCTTGTCGGCGGCCGCTGAGATGGCGTAAATCTCCGCACTTTCCTGCGTATTTCGCAGTTTACCGTCTAATTCCAGCATAGATTCCTGAAAGCGGATATGTTCCGCCGCATCGGCGCAAATAGCCTCGCGCGCGATGGAGCCGAGCAAAGTTTGGCTGAGCGATGCCATTGCCTTATCGTTGCCGGTTTTGTTGGAATCGTGAAAGCTTTTGGACAAGCCAGTCCCCTACAAGAGGGCTTATCGGCGGGCTGCGTTGGAATTTGAAGCTATTCATCGAGCTTAAGGACAGTTGCTTGTTCGCTCCACCTTGGCTGCGTAAGACGGAGGCTGGCAAATAGCAGCATTGCCCCGATGATGAGGCAACCGGCTTTGCCGCCGGGTGATGCGAGGAAGGCGAAATTGGGCAGGCCCTGGCTGGTGGCGCCGGCGCAGATCCCACAGAGGAGTCCGCCGAGCAAGGCGGTTAGCCGGACGGCTTGAATGCGGAACGAATATTCGGACAACTGGACTACTTTGGTGGATGTGTTACCCATTGGTCGGCCTCGCGGATGAGCTTTGGAGTTACGGGATTGGAACTCATGATTCTAGTTTATATCGCGGAAGTTGGTGGGGAAAGTGGTGGGGAAAGTGGTGGGGTTGCTTGGCGGGGGAGAAAGGTGTAATGCGGGGTTGTAGTAGTAAGAGAGGGAGTAATTCAGTGGTGGAATGCCAGCATCCGGCTGGCGTTTTTGTTTCCATGCGGTTGTGACCATGCTGTGCGTTTGGCTTCCATCGGCGATCTATGATGCCAACACGGAGAAGCGGGTGCTCGCACTCCTGGCCGCTCCCCCGGCGAAAGGCTACTCACAGTGGAATGGCCCTCGCCCTAGCCCAAGCTCTGTCGGATGTGACTACGGATCAAGTCTGGCGCATTCCGCGGCGGGGCCTCGTTTGCGCCGCTGCTTCGATTACCCCGAAGTCGAACTGTCCAATAACGCTGGTTAGTGTGCCCCTGATGGGCCAGCGGAGCGCTCCTCGCCCGCTCCACCAACCGGTGCTCGCTCGTGCCCCGACGGGTCCACTGTTCGAGCGTTCTCGTTCCTCGGTCAGGCGAATAATAATCGTGGTGGGCGGGCGCATGTCCCGGTATGAACTTGTACGCTCTATAAGCCATCTGTTCCAGCGGTCGTGCCAGCATAAGCTGCCTTTCTTTCCGCCTTGCCTGATAGCTCAACCTGCGCGGTCTCTCCGTGGACGCGATGAGTTTTTAACGGCTATTGGACAGGAGCACAGGCGAGCAATCTTTTTGACGCGGTCCCAGGGCGGCGAAAATTCCTGCCCCGATGCGCGACAACGGCAATACCTGTTGCGCCGCGCCCATCTCGATAGCGACCTTGGGCATCCCGAAAACCACGCAGGTCGCTTCGTCCTGTGCTATCGTAATGGCCCCTCTTTGCCGCATGCGCAGTAGCCCTGCCGCGCCGTCCGCTCCCATCCCTGTGAGCAGAACGCCGACGACATTTCGTAGCCCCGCTTCAGCCACGGACTGAAACAGGATATCAACGGCTGGGCGCTGGTAGTGTACCCGCGGACCATCGCGCACGGCGACCTTATAGACACCGTCTACCTTTCGCAGGAGCATGTGAAAATTTCCGGGCGCGACCAAAACCCGCCCTGGCGCGACCAAATCTCCGTCCTTGGCCTCTTTGACCTCGAACTTGCAAAGCGTATTCAGGCGGCTGGCGAACGACGCGGAAAAGATGGGTGGGATATGTTGCGCGATCACGATCGGAGGGCATTGTTCCGGCATTTGCAGGAGCAAATCTTCGATGGCCTGGGTTCCTCCCGTGGAAGCCCCAATCGCGACCAGACTGGAGGCCGGAAAAACTCGTGCCACTGGCGCTGCCACCGGCAGCTTCGGCGTCTCGCCCGGCTTGCGTAACTTCGCCCCATAAGCCGCGCGAATTTTGTTCGCCAGAATCTGTCCGACTTCGCCCACCGAATAGGGACCCGACGGCTTGGCCACTACTTCCACCGCCCCGCGGCGCAAAGCCTCTATCGCCGCTTCGCTCGACGCCTGCCCGACCGAGCTCACGATGACAACCGGGATCGGCTGGTAGTGCATGATCTTGGTTAGAAACGTGAGGCCATCCATGCGCGGCATTTCAATGTCAAGCGTGAGAACATCCGGCTTCAGCTTTAGAATTTGATCGCGAGCTACAAAAGGATCGGGCGCCATGCCGACGACCTCCATGTCGGGCTCTTTGGCAATTGCCTCAGACAGGATTCTCCGTACGAGGGCGGAATCGTCCACGACCAAGACACGAATCTTGTGAAGGTTCATACCTGGCATCCGACAACCTCGATTTCCGCCGCGAGCACGCCGCCGCCTAGATCAAACGCCCGGCTGCCCCGGAACTCCGCCACAGTTTTTGCTGTGGCGAGGT
>JAYVXT010000354.1:0-6411 GCA_043785065.1 Bryobacterales bacterium
CTACATGACTCGGGGCCTGTACGACTCTTTCATTCGCTACTCCATGCCGGATTGTCCCGGCGCTATCCGGACCAGGGGGACCGCCCTACCGCAAACAGGCTTTACGTAAGGGTACGTTAGGAGTCTACCCTTTTCATTGGGATTCGTGCACTTTCGCATTTCCATGTCGCACACCCTGTCCGGAAAGCACAGCTGAAAGCCTCCATGGTTTGGGTATATGCTGAAGACATGGCCTGAAGGCAAACGATCACTCTCAGCGATGATCTCTATCAAGGTATCGAAGCTATTGGCGGGAACGAGGGAATAAGCGAATTTATTGAGAAAGTTGCGAGGCCATACGTTTTGCCGATAGATCTGGAGGCCGCATACCAAGTGATGGCTTCAGATGAGCATCGGGAGCTTGAGGCATTGGAATGGGCTGATGCTTAACGCCAGATTCGTTTGTGGAGAACCGTTGATGCTTCGCGCTTAGGTTTGGCATTGACGCATCTAATCGGGGTCTGAAAGAGTTTGATCCCAGCACAGCATCAACCGTGGGGCGAGGAAAGCGATGGCCGATCAGATTGCGACACTAAGTAAGCAACGAGTCAAAAATCGGGAAGGGATACTCTCGGTCACCGACATGCGATCAGTTAAGGTTGCGATTTTGGTTCAGCTTGGCATGAAGTAATACGTAGATGGACGCGGACAAATCAGTTCGCTCGAAACGCCAAAGCTGGTTTCCATCTGCCGCATTTGGTAAAGCTAGAGTCATCATCGGATTTGTGGGCCGCCCCCTACCCGCGAATCTCGTGAAACGCCTCTTCAATCTCCCGCTTTGCCTCTTCCCCCACCGGAATCAAAGGCATCCGCGGAGGACCGCCATAATACCCATTCAGATCCATCGCGTACTTCAACCCTGGAATGCCAAACTTCACCGTCACCGCCAGCGCCGCCGGAGTAATCCGTTGCTGCCAATCCTCGGCCGCTTCAGGCTGCCTTGTCCGGAACGCCTCCCAAATAGTGATGCACGCATACGGAGCCGCATTCGCAAACGCCAACACAGCGCCCACCGCCCCTGCTTCAAGCCCTTTCCACAAACCAGGCGCGCTGCCCGTCAACACTTGAAACCCCGGCTTCACTTGTGCGATTAGAGCCTTCAACTTTTCCAAATCAATGGAGCTTTCCTTAATTGCAATCACGTTCGGATGCTCGCTTAACCGCACCACTGCTTCGACGGAAATATCCACGCCGGTAGTCTGCGGCCAGTTATAAATCATCACTGGCAGCTTCGCCTGGTCGGCCACCGCACCGAAATAGCGCACTTGCGCCTCGGTATTGTTGATCAGATTCTTGTAATAGTGCGGCGTGCGGACCATCGCCAACTTATAGCCGATCTCGGCAGCCTTGTTGGTTTGTGCCACCGTCTCCCGCACCGATTCAGCACCAGTGCCGGCAATCAGCAGGCGGTCCGGAGCCGCAGCCTCAGCAACCCAGCCCCACAAGGTGTACTTTTCTTCGGGCGTCAAATGAACGCTCTCGCCAGTCGAACCGCACACGCAGTACCCGGAAAGCGCCGTGCGGTTTAGCTTGTTGACGTTGTGGAAGAGCTTGGCCTTGAACAGCTCCCCTTCATGGTTGAAGGGTGTGGCGATGGGTGGATAAATACCTTGAAGTTTCATTTGAACCCTTTAAAAAGAAATAGGGGCAGGACCGGAATCCTACCCCCACTTGTTGCAAAACTATTTAATCATGAAGGTCAGCACGAACGTGTAAAGCGCCATCGATTCGATAAGCACCAGGCCAAGCAATGCAATGAACCGGATGCCGTCGGAAGCGCCTGGGTTACGGGCCAATGCTTCGGTTGCGCCGGCAACAGCCTTGCCCTGCGCCAAACCGCAAAGGCCGGATGCAATGGCCATGGCGATCAGAGCCGCCGGGCCGGTGTAGCTAACAGTACCCGCGGCGTGCGCGGCGTCCTGAGCCATCATGGGGCTGGCAAGAAAAATTGCCAGCAAAATTCCAAACATACGAACGTTAAACATCTTGTATTTCTCCTAAGTAAAATCGCCGGCAGGAGGTGGTTCCCGGCAAACTCGTACAGCCGGGCTCACACTGAAAGCGGATAATGCCGAAATGCGTTAATGCTCTAGTTCAGCCGGATGATCGTGCGCCACGGCCCCGCCCAAATAGATCATCGTCATTAACGCGAATATATATGCCTGCAGAAAGGATACGAATACGTGCAGGCCCATGAAAATGACCGGAAATCCGATAAATGTCAGCCCAATAAACACCATGGTCACCTGCTCACCGGCGAACATGTTTGCGAACAAACGGATGGTGAGCGAAAGAGGCCGCGCCAAGTGGCTGATGATTTCTATAGGCAGCATCAGCGGCGCAAGCCACCACACCGGACCAAGGAAATGCGCCCCATACTTAACCGGGCCTTGGAGCTTAACACCCATAAAGTTGTAATAAAAAAACGATGCAACCGCCAAACCTGCCGTCACATAGTAAAACATGGTCGGCGATTCAAGAGTGGGGATAATTCCCAGTAGGTTGCAAAACAAGATGAAGAAGAAAAGGCTGCCCACGAACGGTACAAAGCGCGCACTGCCGTGTCCGATGTTGTCCTGTGCCTGATCGTGCAAAAACTTATAGGCGGTCTCAAAAATGTGCTGCATCTTGCCGGGCTTATCCATGGACAGCTTCGGACGCAAAATGGCGAAAACAACAATCAGGATAACCGCCACCAGCAACTGCATCACGATGAAGTTTTCCCAGGGCTTCTCCTGTGTTTTATAGGCCACGCCCAAAATTGAATAAACCGCGCCCAAAATGGCGTTCCCCAATCCGGCCAGATGGTCGTTGAACAGGGCTGTCAGCCAGGTTTCATGTTCTTGCATATAAGATGAGTTCGTATAGAATACTGACGATCACCGCCGCCAGTGGCGTTGCCAGGCCAGCGAAAAGCGGCTCGGAATGAATCCCGAATACCTTAATGATACCAAATCCGAGCCCGCCGAGCACCAGCAACGCGGCCAGCAGCAGGAACCCCGTACGCCGGGCGGGGCGTTTGGCGCCCGTGCCAAGCGAGTTGACTATGCGCACCAGCAACATGAAATTTCCCCAACCCGCGACGGCTCCAATGGCCATGCCCACCGCATATCGCCAATCGTAACCAATGAAAGCCGCAACCACACCCGCCGCGCCGCATGCCGGAACCAGAATCATCAATCGCCGCATGGCCGCCTGATAGGGCGCGGGGTCCAGCGGCGGTTTTTTGCGTTCGACCATTACTTTCTGTAACTCTTTGTGAAACTTTTCATTTCCAAGAACGTAATTCCAGGGTATGACATAGCGGCGGCAATGAAACGAATGCAAATTATTTTATTCATCAAATTAGCATGCCTGCATGAACCATTTGGAAGGAGCTTACGTCTATACCCTTGAACGTGACTGAACCACCGATTCAAAAAGTGGAGAAGGCGGCCTCGGAGCCGATTCATCCGTCGTGGCTTGAGTTCATTCGTTATTGCCGCCACCTGCAACATGACGAAATTGATCGTCTAATCATCCAAAACGGTCTTCCTGTGCTAGCTGAACTCACGCGGCAGAAGATCAAATTCAACCAGCGCGGACCGAATTCCCCGGAGGCGTTCCAATCCAAATTTGGAGGAACCCCTCATGCGTCTGTTGCTCGCTCCATTCCTTTTTAGCATTACATTTAGCCAACAATCCACAGTCCTCGAAAGCGCCCTTTCCGTGGCGAAGAAAGGGAATTTTCAACAAGCTCGCGAAATTCTTCTTGCTGATGTACGGAATCCGGATTTCCCCAACCGTCCCGTTTTGCATCAAATGGCCCGCAACTTCCACATCGGCTCCCTATCGGACGAGCTGGCCGATTTCCGCGTTGCCGAGCATGAGTTTCACGTGGCTGAGAGCCTTTGCAAGACTGGCCAATTGGGGCTGGAATGCTCCCTGGTGGTTTGGAATGCATTGGCTTCACTCTATCTTGAATTCGGTCGAACCGGTCAGGCGGAAAGAGTTCTTCGCAAGGCCTCCAATTCAACACCGGAAACTCTTGGTGCTAATCATACGGAGCTACTTCGCTATTGGTGCAATCTGGGCGCGCTTGCATACGTTAAGGACAATTCATCGCAGTCGATCGAATGGATTCGCCGCGCAATCGATGGTTGGACGGCCATTGGCCAGACGAACTCGGTTGAAGCCGCCATCACCCGTAACAGCCTGGGGCTTTCGTACTTGAAAATCGGAGACGCTGAAAGTGCCGTACTGGTTGGACCTGGCTATTGCCAATGCCGCGGTCGGCGACTATACCGGGACGGAAGAGCTTCATCAAGAGGCGATTCAAAAAGCTGAGGTCAATGCTTGGTCCGAACCATCCCAGTACTGCGAGAGTCATGCTCAATGGAAGTGATTTTTATGCCGCGCATAAGCACAAAACGGAAGCCCGTCAGTTGAAGAAACGCGTCGAACGGATCTTAACTGGTTACGCCCATGACCAAGGTCTCAATCAAACCGTGGATGCCAGCTCATTCCATTGATGACGCGGCATGCTCAGCTTTCCTTTTTAGTCATCTTTTGGATTTCCCGGATCAGAGAAATGATGCCGGCGGCGGCGCCCAACAATAGAAAAATCACGGTCAAGTAGGTGGTGCCAAACTTGCCATCAAGGAACTGCCCAACGACGTAGCCAATTACCACGCAAATAGGCATCAAGGCCGCAAGGCCCATCAATTCGCCAAATTGCTCGGACATGGAACTCTTAGGTTTTGGCATGGGAATTCTCTAGGTTATGATATCCAACCGGGGATTGATTTGGGGCTCACCAAATGAGGTCGATTTTGTAAGCCGCTAGAGCTCCATCCTTACTGAGCAGAGACGCCTTTTCCACGAATGCTTGCGCAACCAGCATACGGTCAAACGGATCTTTGTGGAAACCAGGAAGTTTGTCGAGCATCATCAGATGCGCCGGCCTGATTCCCAGTACCGGAACGCCCGTTCGAACAACATACTTTTCCCACCACGGCACTGGTTCTTTAAGCAGCGCGCTTGCTTTGTCCTTCTTCAGGATTAATTCCCAAAGGTTGACAACACTGGCAATGACTTGTTCGTTGGAAAGCGTCTTTACGGCTTTAACGCTCAGTTTTGAAGGATCTCC
The DNA here is from genome assembly GCA_043785065.1 of Bryobacterales bacterium. Taxonomy (GTDB): domain Bacteria; phylum Acidobacteriota; class Terriglobia; order Bryobacterales; family Bryobacteraceae; genus JANXSF01. The sequence goes on from JAYVXT010000354.1 coordinate 5,168, forward strand.
TAGCCCCCAAACCAAGCTGTGAGTGTCAGTAAGTACTTTCACTTGGCGTCTTTGCCGTCAATCGTTTTTCCGGCAATCATTTTCCATCGAACCAAGCTTCGGCCTCTTCATCACTCATGGGCTGCCACCAATCGTCACCTTCGGAAGCAAGGGGGTCGTTTTCGGCAATTCCAAGGGGGAATCCTGATTTGATTCGGGCTGGAATCAATTCGGCGACAGGATGGCCTTGCCGCGCTATGACGACGGTTTCGCCACTCTCCACCAACTCAAGCAGCCGCGAGAGCTGGGACTTCGCTTCGTGGACGTTAACCTGGGTCATACTTTAGGTTAGTTTGTTTATTTAGCTAAGTCAATCCTTAATGCCGCTATACTGTAAATCCGGGCTCGGCGACGGCTCCCGCTCGCCCAAACTGATACACTCGAAACTACCTGTTTCTTGTGGGTTGGATAACACTATGCGCTACGCTTTCCTGGTTTTTCTCTCATTCCCCCTTGCCTATTCCCAATCAACCAACTCCGTGCTAAGCGGCACCATTACCGACTCCTCAAGCGCCGTCGTGCCTGGGGCCAAGGTGACGGTGCGCAACATCAGGACGGGGGTGCAGAACAAAACGGAAACGAATAATTCTGGCGTTTACATTTTCGGTTCGCTTCCGCCGGGGCCGTATACCCTAACCGCGGAAAGTACGGGCTTCACTAAAGCCCAAGTCAACGATCTTCTTCTGGAAGTGGGCGGACGGGCTACGCGGGACATTGCCATGGAGATTGGTAGCGTCACCGAAACGATGGAGGTGAAGGCCGAATCGATCAGCTTGAACGTGGCTACAACCTCGGTTGGCGGAGTGCTCTCCGGCGAACGCATCACCTCCTTGCCGTTGGTGGATCGCGATGCGCTGGAACTGATTTATACGCAGGCCGGGATTGTAGGGAGTAACTTGGGAGGTAGCCGCGCGGGCGCGGTGAATGTTACCCTTGATGGCATTAACGTGCAGGACAACCGGTACAATTCCGGTGTTAGTTCCGTATTTCAAAACTCAACCGATGCGATTGCCGAGATACGCATAGTTACTTCGCCTGCCGATGCCGAATTTGGGCGTGGATCGGGTCAGATACAGATGGTGTCCAAAAGCGGGAGTAACAGTCTGCACGGGGCGCTGTTTGAACAGACTCGCAATCGTGAGTTGAATGCCAATAACTTCTTTAACAACCTGCGTGGACGGGATGCACAGGGGAACTTAGTCAAT
>JAYVXT010000355.1:0-6410 GCA_043785065.1 Bryobacterales bacterium
TGGACTCTATTGAACTGGTTGATTCAAACTTTCGGGTTTGATTACGTTCAGCAGGAAGTCCCAATCGACGTCGCGCCATTCGACAATCCCACGAATGAACCGGAGCCCGATCTGTGCGTAATCCGGAAGCCCTACCGCGAATTCCGCACTGCGAACCCCGGAGCTGCCGATCTAAATCTGGTAATTGAGATTTCCGATTCCTCCCTCGATTTCGACCTCCGCAAGAAAGCCCAACTATACGCTCGCGCGGAGATCAACGAATACTGGGTTGTGGACGTGAACCGCCAACGGCTGATCGTCCATCGGGACCCGTCGGGCGGCGCCTACAAATCGATCACAGAATATGCCGGAAGCGAACAAGTCACGCCGCTTGCCGCCCCACAGTCTGCTCTGACTGTTGAATCAATTTTCTCCTAGATCCGCGAAATGATTCACAGGGCCCGACCCGCCGCCTAACCCCGGATTGGTGCGAATCGCGGCGCCGATGAACTTCTTCGCCCTCGCCACTGCGTCCTCAAGTGGAACGCCTAAAGCCAGCAGCGCCGTAATCGCGGCCGAATACGTACACCCCGTGCCGTGGGTGTGAATCGTAGCGATCCGCTCTGCCTCAAGCACCATAAACCGTCCTGCACTCAGCAGCACGTCGGTTGCGCTTCCCGCCAGATGGCCGCCCTTCACCAGAACCGCGCCACACCCGAACCCCAGTATTCGTTGGGCTGCACGCTTCATGCTATCGATTGAATCCACGGGGAACCCTGCCAACGCTTCTGCCTCATGCAGGTTCGGAGTCACGAGCGCGGCGCGAGGAATTAGGAGTTCTACTAGCGCAGCCCTCGCTTCCGCCGCGATTAAAGGCGCCCCATGCTTTGAGATCATCACCGGATCGACAACCAACGGGATGGACTCGCCGCGCCACAGCTTTGCCACAGCTTCGATGATCGTCGCATTCCCCAATGCGCCAGTCTTCGCAGCTGCGGGAGGGATGTCTTCAAAAACCGCCACCGCCTGCTGCCGGATCAACTCCGGATCAAGGCATTCCACACGGCTAACGCGCCTCGTATTCTGCACTGTCAGCAGAGTTATCACAGCCTCGCCATAAACGCCAAATTGGTGAAAGGTTTTAAGGTCGGCCTGAATGCCCGCCCCTCCGCTCGGGTCCGACCCGGCGATGGTTAGCGCCACGGGCATCATTGAATTTTGATCCGTTCAGTTTTGGTGGAAGCTATGGCGTTGGCGATTTGAACTTCAACGCCGGAAATGGCCGCCGGATCGCCAGTGAAGGGAAAAGTAGCCTTTACTTCGAAAATGCCGCCAGTGGTACTCTGCGCAAATAACGTTTTAAACGCCGTCGCCAAGTCGCCTTTGCTGTAAGCGCCATCAGGAAACGGGGAGCCATCGCGGCCATAAAATGTGAAATAAACGCCGCCACCCACTGTGCGTGTGTTATCGAATCCGGTGATCACTACTTCCAGTGTAGACGCGCTTCGCGATGCCCGGGTAGCGTCGATTTGAATGGCGGTTGGAGGGATGGAAAGCAATGAGTGAACGAACTGATCTTTAACCTCGCAATTTAGAAAGATGAAGCCCGCCGATGTTCCTGTTTGCAGAGTGGCTGTACTCGCTCCGTTCAACAATGCTGTCCGGATGCCTTTTTTGACTTCAATCGGTATCGACAATTTTCCGGAGGGAAGAAACACAATTCCTTGATCGGCCGTATCCGAGCTCAAACTCAAAGTCCCGGAAGCGTCCGCCGGAGGATCAGACGGGAATACCACGTATACCTTGGCTTGCATTCCGCTGCGAATCGCGGCTGGTTCAACCACAAGCCGGGCCTGCGGCAATGGTGGTTCGAAGAATCTGGCTTCCATCGCGATGTTACGCGTGCCTAGCTTTAACACTCCCGAAACTGGACCGGTGTTTTCCGAAAAAGCTTCCAAACGAATCTTTAGTACTTCACCGGGCTTCAATTCCAATACAGTTGGCGAAGGCGCTTCAAGGAAACGGAAGCCGGTTCCGCTCATCCCGAGCGAAGGGACCGGAAGCGTGTGGGTTCCGGGATTTTCCAGGCTCAGAGTCCGGGGGATTGGTGCTCCAGCCGGGCCGGTTCCGAACAAGATTCCGAGACTTCCGCCAATGACTTGCCTTGTGGTGTCGAATAAAATAAGATCCTCCACAACGGTGACGCGCAGCAGCGTCGACCAATCGTTGATCGCCAAGACAGCACTGTATCCGCCGGATCCCGATGCTTGAAATTTTACGGTTACGATTTGCGATTGATTGGGCGCAAGTTTGAATGGCGACCCAGCGCCGAAATTAAAATTAAAACCACTTCCCGCTAAAGACGGAGCCACTGTTAAGGACGTTGAGCCGGCATTTCTCACATTGAAAGATACAGTCCTCGGCTCGGTTGATGCGAGGGTGCCAAGGTTGATCGTGGCCGGCAGAGGCGCGTCATTGTAGGTGACTTGCAGTTGCGCTTCAAGGAATGGGGCCAGCAGCACTGGAAGGAGAAGGAAGCGCATCTCAGTTTGCATCCGGCAGAATATACAAAGCCTCGCGGCCTTCGGTGATGCGTAGGGCCGCCCCCCGGAAATGAATCCATTCGGGGTTGATCCACTCCATTACTTCAGGAGCATTGTCGAGCGGAAAAGCGTGGTCGCCGATATGGATTGCACCATCGGAATAGGTCACCATGCGTTGGTCGGGTAGCAGCATCGCAATGCCGCCGGTTTCTTGAAGCGCCGCCGCAAATTCACGCTTCATCAGCTTTGAGCCATCCCACTCAAACAACTCCTTGGTTGTCTTGAAATAGACAAACTCCGGCGAGCCATTCCCTCGAAACGTAAACAGCGCTTGCCCCTCAGGGGCACTCGTTTCAAGCCGCGAATCGCCATCCACAATAAGCAGAGAGTTTTCGGTTTTCACCCAAGCGCCTGTGCGGGAAAATCCGGCGCTGATCGCCTTTTGCGGGCTCGCTTCTCCCAACAGGAAGCTGCCGCTTACCCCGCAAAGTTCGCGAATATATCCGCCGCGATCCACGATTTTACCGAGACAGGGAAGCCCCACGGAATTCTGGCCCCAAGCCGATGTAATAAACGCAAGCAATCCGAGGATCTTCATTTTAGGGTTTCCCAACCGAAAGCACGGGGGCTCCTAGAGAAAACGTAGGCTGCTGGGTGGCGGGTGATGCGGAGGGGAACGGTTGCTGAATCGTAGGGGCTTTGCTTGCTCCCGTCAGCGCCGCAACTCCCCCGGCCGCAGCGCCTGCTACAAGAGCCGTCAGCGCAATCCACTTCCAGTTTGGCTTGCCGCCGATGCGCTCCTCGCGGCTGTTTTCAGTCAGAGCTTTTTGCGGCAATTGACCGGCAGCCGATGGCTCGCGCAGATACAGGGACGCGATGGTTCCAGCTCTAGCCTCGCCTTTGGCCGCAGTGATGCGAATCTCCACTGGCCCTGCTGCTTTATCCCACTGAATGCCCCAGGCAATGGCCCGGCCCTCGTCTGATGAAGTTACTAACTCCGAGCGCAGGCCGTTGCCGAAATGGCCGGTCGCGCCTTGTTCAGGAAGCCGGAAGCTGACGGTAGCGCCTTCCACAGGCTTGCCGGTTTCGTCAGCTATTTGAATGGTGAGAGGCCGAATGGCGCGGGCTCCGGCTGTATGCACAGCCGACTCACCTTCGAGCACCCGAATTTGGAGGATGGAGGGATTCGATCCGGCAGACGCCGGAAATACCTGTAGACCGCACGATAACACGGCGACCGAGGCCCTCACGTAGAGAGCGGCTGTCATATATTTAAGAAATTCGTTAGGCTACGCGCAGCAGTACGGTGGTAATGTTGTCCGGTCCGCCCGCTTGTTTTGCCTTCTCTATAAGAGTCGCTGCTTGGTGCTCTAATTCTCCACCTGATTGCAAAATATTTCCAATTTCACTATCGGGGATCACACCATGCAGTCCGTCGCTACAAAGCAGGAACACCATACCGGCTTCCAGTTCCACACTTGAGGAATGGATTCGCACCTGATCGGCCACGCCAATGGCCATTGTCAGAACGTTACGCAAGGGGTGCTTTTTGAGTTGCTCTTCGGGTAATCCAAGCTTGCGGCCAATCTCATTTACCCAGGTTTGGTCTTCACTTAAGATTCGTAACTGGCCTTTATGATAGAGGTAAGCCCGCGAATCGCCGACGTTCGCCACGTATGCTTTTTGGCCGTTGCCGAGGATCGCAACCAGCGTGGTTCCCATACCTTCCAGACGGAAATCGCGGCGGGAGGCCAGCAATACTTCCAGATTGGCCTGCTCAAATGCTTGGGCAAGAACCGCGTCACTTGGTTCCTCAATACTGGAAATGACGTTGCCGACCGTTACCGCAGCCAACTGCGATGCATGCTCACCGGCTTGGGCTCCGCCCATTCCATCTGCAACCAGGTATAACTTGGCATCTTCCGCAATAAGGAAGCAATCTTCATTATTGGTTCGTTTGCAACCGGTATCTGTTAATCCAAAAGATTCAAGCTTCAAGACAACTCCATCATAAAACGAAACTGAAGGTTAAGAAGTTAAAAAAGATTCGATGGAACATAATTGTATCGAATTGGCTAAGAAATATTAAGGATTGGCAGTTATGAAAACCCTACCTAGCGTAATAACCCACACTTACGCTTCGGGGGGGGATTGGGATTTCTTGCAGCCAACAAGGAATGCTTGGCTGAAACTATGCTTACAAGATGATTTCTTTTGTGATCAGGTTTCAAGAATTTGCTCGGCACTAAATAATCAACATCCGGATGCGATTGTATCATGTTGTCGATCTCCGCCTCGCTGGAAACAACAATCACGGTTCCGATAGGTTCCGGGGAGTCGAGCCCCATATCGTGTAGCTTTTTCCTGAAGGCCGGTGTTCTTTCTTCGAGGGTTTCGAAATCGGAAGCACTGATGATGATTCCCAGTTCCCAGAGATCGAGGGGTGATTGACGCATGGTGTGTGGATCCATTCGGAAGCAGTATCGCACACGTGGTAAAGGAAGTGCGGCACTATAAAATTCGTCATCGGGATGCGTTAGTACTAACTCGTTTGAAGTGCTGGAGGCGCAGTAATTCTCTAAAGCCTCAATGGCGGGGTCGCTTTGTAGAGGCCATCCAACAACAACGGTTTGATAAACGGCGAAGATGGCGCATGGGAGCCCTATAGCGGCGGGATATGCTTTCGAAACGCGGGCTGCGACTACGCAAAGTAAAGCTGAAAATTCCAGGAGGTAAGTTGCATTTTGATACTGGAACGCGAGCATGGTGAGCGCTGTTAAGCTGGCTGCGGCTAGAGGCACTTTTCGTTCTTGCGGAAATTTCCAAAGCGTGGCAAGCCCGATTGCGGCGCAGATTGGAATCCACGGTGAAATGCTGAACAAGTGATATCCATAGAAAAACAGGTTGGACATCTGTTGTGGCACGGGTGGTTCCATGCCCCATTGCAAATGCTCATCTAAAACGTACTCGGCCCAAAACCATTTCGGCGCGGCCCACATTTGATAGACGTGCCAGGGGGCGGCGATTAGAAAAGCGATGCCGGCCGTGAGCATTAGCGCGGGCAGTTTCCGGGAGCGCGGAGCGACGGCGAGCAGCACTATGAAAGCCGGCAGCGCCGCGATGCTTTTGGTCATGATCGCCAGGCCAGTGAGCACACCGAACCATACGGCGTGATTGCGCTTTTCAAGGCCAGGGTCAATGGCCAATAAATAGTAGCTGCCCAGCATGAAGGCTAGTAGCAGGCTATCGGTCATTGCGACTTTGCCCAACGCCAGGAACCAGTAGCTACTAATCAAGAAAAACACGGCGGCCCAACCTACTGCGGGCCGGTGAAAGTGAGTCAGCCAGAGGAACAGGAATAATGCAGAGGTGGCGGCGGCAAGCAGGGAAGGGAGGCGGAGCGCCATCTTGTTAGGCCCGAAAATCTTTACGGAAAGTGCGGGAAGCCAGACGCCTAAGGGCGGCTTGTTGAAGGCGTAACGGCCCAGGAATTTCGGAGTGAGCCATTCGCCGGTAGAGGCCATCCGGAGGGCGATGCTGGAATAGAAGGCCTCGTCTTGAGCCCGGATGTCCAGGATGGGGTTCGTTTTTACGCCGGTAAGCGGATAGAACCATGCTGGGACGGCGAGGACAATGAACGTTAGGAGAAAAACGGACAGGCCGTGACGCATTTCAATAAAGAGTATAACGTCACGGGTACACGCCGGACTGGCGCCCGGCGGGCTGGCCAGGGGGTCTGCCCCACTTTTATTTCTAGTATTTCTAGTTTCTAGTATTTCGGAACTGAGGGGTCTACTTGATCACTCCACAATCCGATACCGCCGGTCATGTTGCGCACCGTCTTAAAACCCGATGAGCGCATCAGATCGCAGGCTTTGGCGCTGCGGC
>JAYVXT010000356.1:0-6393 GCA_043785065.1 Bryobacterales bacterium
AGGCCTTCGGCATGAGAGATTTCCAAATTACCGGGTTACCTGGCTGGGCCGGTGCGGACCGCTACGATATTGAGGCCAAGGGGGAAGGAATGCCAGATCGCCTGCCACAGGACAAGCTTCGTCCGTACCTGAAGTCGCTTGTCGAGGAACGGTTTCAATTGAAGTCTCACATAGAAACGAAAGAGATGCCTGTCTATGCGCTGGTGATTGGGAAGAACGGGTCCAGGTTGAAAGCCAGCGAGGCGCAAGGGCCGCGGGTTAGCATGGGCCGGGGTCAATTAAAGGGCGAGGGAATGCCTCCTGACATTTTGGTGAATCAACTATCGCAGCAGTTGGGCCGCAAAGTAATCGACAAAACTGGCTTGAAGGGTTCGTTTGACATCGATCTGAAATGGACACCGGAACCGGGCCAAGGCGGTGGTCCCCAAGGCGGTGGCTCTCCACCGCCGCCGGATGCGAACATTTCCGCTGGCGCCAGCGGACCATACCTCTTCCCCGCTGTGCAAGAACAGCTTGGGCTACGGCTGGAATCAGCGAAAGGCCCAGTTGAAATCTTGGTCGTGGATAGCGTTTCAAAGCCCACAGAAAACTAACCGGAATATTTTGCCACCCGCCTGTCCAAGGCCCGTCACTTTTTACCGCCCTAACCGAACAACTGGGGCTACGTCTAGAATCAAAGAAATGCCCGGTACAAGTGTTCATGATTGAAAACATTGAAAAGCCTAGCGAGAATTGATGAATGAGGAGAATGGCGCCGGTCCTACTTTTCATTACAGTTTTGCGCGCGGCGGAACACAAGGGCCAAGTGAAGTTTGGCGGACTGCCTGTGCCCGGCGCCAGCATCACCTTGTCGCAAGGTGTTAAGAAATTATCCGCGGTCACGAACCCGCAGGGCGCCTACGCGTTCACCGATGTTGCCGATGGACCGTGGACGGTTCAAGTGGACATGCAGTTGTTTCAACCGCAGAGCCGCGACATTGCGGTTCCTTCCGCCCCGTTGGAATGGGAACTGGCGCCGCTTCCCGCGGATCAATTGGCGAAGCTGGCCACAGCGGTTCAGGCAACTTATCAGCGAACGGAAGTGACGGCGGCCCCTCAAGTAGGTGCGGCAAGACCGGCTGCGTCGAAGCCGGCAGTTGATCCGGCGGCGACCACCGAACTAGCCCAACGCGCGGCCGAAAGCTTCCTTGTAAATGGCAGCATGAATAACGGTGCGTCTTCTCCCTTCGCCCAACTGCCGTCCTTTGGAAATCAGCGGCGTGGGCAACGCTCGCTTTACAACGGAAACCTCGGCCTAATTTTGAACAATGCCGCCTTCGATGCCCGGGCGTTTTCCCTCACGGGACAGGAGACGCCGAAACCCGCTTATAGCCGCATCCAAGGCCTGTTTTCCTTCGGTGGACCGATCCGGATTCCGCGCCTGATCCGGCGCAATGGACCGAACTTCACGGTCAATTATCAGTGGACGCGCAACAGCAATGCCACTACGCAAACTGGCCTGATGCCCACCGCGACGGAAAGAACTGGGACGTTGGCGCGCACTGTGATCGACCCGGTTTCCGGACTTCCCTTCCCTGGCAATGTTATTCCGGCGAACCGCATCAGCCAACAAGCAATCGCCTTGCTGGCGCTTTATCCGTTACCCAACTTCGGCGGCAATTCACGCTATAATTTCCAGTTACCTATTGTCAGCGGGCTGCATCAGGATGATCTGCAAACGCGCGTCAACAAGCAACAGCGCAAGCATTTCTTTTCCGGTAATTATGCGTGGCGCAACACTCGCACGGACGGGCCGGACCTATTCGGTTTGCTTGATACAGGACGCGTCACCGGCATCAACACCGGCGCGAACTACCGGTTTAGCTTCAGTGGCCGGTCTTTTCTAAACACTAACTATTCCTTCAGCAGATTCACCAACCGCTCCACGCCATACTTCGCGGGCAGGCGTAATGTTTCCGCTGAAGAAGGCATCACCGGGAACAATCAAGACCCCGCTAATTGGGGACCGCCATCGCTGAATTTCTCAAGCGGGATCACGGCGCTTAGCTCCTCGCAGAATTCCCTGGATCGCAACCAGACACACAATCTTTCGGCCGATGCTTTCTTGAATCGCTCCTCGCATAACATTACCTTTGGAGCCACGCAGCGTTGGCAACAGTTCAACGTACTTTCGCAACAGGACGCTCGTGGCTCGTTTGCTTTCACCGGGGCAGCCACACAGAACGATTTCGGCGGTTTCCTGTTGGGTCAGCCAGACACTAGTTCCATCGCTTTCGGAAACGCCGACAAATACTTGCGCGCACGAGTCAATGAAGCGTTTGTCAATGATGATTGGCGCGTCCAGCCTGGTTTCACGATCAACGCCGGATTGCGTTGGGAGTATTGGTCGCCGGTCACGGAAAAGTACGGGCGACTAGTGAATCTGAACGTCGCGCCAGACTTTGCTTCGGCGTCTCCGGTAGTAGCGCGGACTGCGCAAAGCGATTTGTTCCCGCGGCCCGACCGCAATAACTTGGCTCCTCGTTTGGCTTTTTCATGGCGGCCGTTTTCCGCTTCCTCAATGGTGGTCCGCGGCGGCTATGGCATTTATTACGATACTTCGGTTTACCAATCCGTCGCGATGCGCATGGCGCAGCAGTCGCCTTTGTCGAAAAGTTTGCGCGTCTCAAACAGCCCCAACACGCCGCTAACGCTATCCAATGGTTTCACCGCACCGGCTTCAGCCACAAAATCCACCACCTTTGCGATTGATCCGGGTTTTCAAGTAGGCATGGCGCAAACTTGGCAGCTTGCGGTGCAAAGCGACCTTCCCGAGGGTATGCAGGCGACAGCTACTTATGCCGGGTCCAAGGGCTCGCATGCGCAGCAGCAGACACTTCCCAATACTTTTCCCGATGGCGCATCGGCGTCTTCCGGGTATACTTATTTGACCTCCAACGGGGTGGCCAATCGGAATTCGTTGCAAGCCCAAGTGCGCCGGCGGCTGCGGAATGGTTTCACCGCCAACGCCACATACACACTGGCCAAGGCTGAAGACAACGCGGCCCCTGGCGGAAGGGGATTTTTCATTGCGCAGAATTGGTTGGATTTACGTTCGGAATATGCCCGCTCGAATTTCGATCAGCGGCACTTGCTGGCCACTTCGGTGCAATACACCACAGGCATGGGCTTGAAAGGTGGGTCCCTTGTGAGTGGCTGGCGGGGCTTGCTATGGAAGGAGTGGACGCTAGGGACGCAAATCAATATTGGCAGCGGACTGCCGCTTACGCCGATTTATAGCAGAGCAGTGTTGGGTACTGGCGTCACGGGGACTTTGCGCCCCGACGGCACCGGCGCGGATCTGTACAATGCGCCGCCTGGCCTTAATTTGAATCCAGGGGCGTTTACAGCGCCCGCCCAGGGAAAATGGGGAAATGCCGGACGGAATTCGATCAACGGACCTGGGCAGTTTACATTGAATTCATCAATGAGTCGCACTTTCCGTTCTAGCGACCGGACTAGCTTGGACTTTCGCATTGATGCCACTAACGCCTTGAATAACGTGCGCTTTTCCAGTTGGAATACTATTGTTGACAATGCACAATTTGGCCTGCCCAATCCCGCCAATCCCATGCGCAGCTTACAGGCCGTGATTCGGATGAGGTTTTAGCGAATGCGCATGCTTTGTTTTAGTCTTGCCGTTGGTTTGCTGGAAGCGCAGGTTGAGCAGAACGTCAACGGCGCGCAGCCTGCGACGTTTCAAACCACCACGCAACTTGTCGTTGAAACAGTTTCAGTAAAGGACAAAAGCGGTAAGCCGGTCACCGGTCTCACCGCCAAGGACTTCACGCTTACCGAAGATGGCGTTCCTCAAGAGATCAAATTTTTCGAGTTTCAAAAGTTCGATGAGGCCGGCGCGATAGTGCCCGTTGAAGCCGCAGAGCTCCGGCCTCCAGCTCTCGCGCGGCTTACCCATACCCAAATTTCACCCGAGGCCACCGGTGACGTCCGGTATCGCGACCGCCGCTTGCTTGCCCTTTATTTCGACATGACCGCCATGCCGCCGCCTGACCAACTCCGGGCGTTCAATGCCGCCGGGAAATTTGTGCGGACGCAAATGACCACCGCCGATTTGATGGCGGTAATGGCTTTTACCAGCGGATCGGTGCAAGTGCTTCAGGATTTCACGGCTGATCGTACAAAGCTGCTAAGCCTGATTGAAACGCTAATCATTGGCGAAGATGAAAGTGCCCCCGCCGACGCAGGTGACGCCAGTAAGGCAGACACCGGCGCCGCTTTCGGACAAAATGATTCGGAATTCAACATCTTCTTTACAGACCGCCAGCTGTCCGCATTGCAAACCGCGGCAACCATGCTGGGCCGCTTGAATGAAAAGAAATCGCTGATCTATTTTGCCAGCGGATTGCGTTTGAACGGCACGAACAATATGGCGCAGTTGAATGCCACCATCAACGCGGCCATTCGCTCGGGCGTTTCCTTCTGGCCCGTGGATGCGCGTGGTTTGGTGGCGCAAGCGCCTATGGGCGACGCCTCACAGGGCTCCCCCGGGGGGCTTGTTGCTTACACGGGAGCCGCGGCAAATGCTGTTACCGCCAATCGACAACGGTCTCAAGATACGCTATGGACGCTGGCCGCCGACACGGGCGGGAAGGCTTTGCTCGATAACAACGACTTGGCCCAGGGCATTGTGCAGGCGCAGAAATCGGTCAGCAGTTACTACATTCTGGGCTATTACACAACCAACGCGAACCTGGATGGAAAATTCCGTAAGGTAAAAATCACGCTGAATAATCAACTGGCCGTGAACCTTGATTACCGGCAGGGCTACTTCGCCGGCAAGAAGTTCAACAAGTTTACGACGGCCGATAAAGAACGCCAGTTGGAAGATGCGCTGATGCTGGGCGACCCTGTGACCGAACTGACCATCGCCATGGAAATCAATTATTTTCAACTGAATCGGGCGGAGTATTTTATTCCAATAGCAGTGAAGATTCCCGGAAGCGAACTCGCGCTGGCGCGGCGCGGCGGAGCAGAGCATACCTTGATCGATTTTATTGGCGAGATCAAGGACGAATACGGCACAACTGTATCGAACGTGCGCGACAAGGTGGATATTAAACTGACAGGATCCACAGCGGTCGAACTAGCTTCCCGCCCAATCGAATACGATACGGGTTTCACCTTGCTGCCCGGCAGGTACAAGATTAAGTTCCTGGCGCGTGACGCCGAAACGGGACGCATGGGAACGTTTGAAATGTCGTTCGTCGTGCCGAATCTCAATAAGGAAGTTCAGCGCGTCGCCATCAGTTCCGTGGTGCTCAGCAGCCAGCGCGCGGCCATGAGTGAGGCCTTGTTTAATGCCGCGAAGGACAAGAATTTACGCGCGCAAACAACCAACCCTTTAGTGCAGGACGGACTGAAATTGATCCCTTCCGTGACGCGCGTTTTTAAGAAGGGCAAGGATATGTTCGTATATCTGCAGGCATACCAGCAAGGCGTGGAGACGGCTCAACCGATGATGGCTTTTGTCACGTTTTTCCAAGGTGGGGCGAAGGTTTTTGAGTCCGTGCCCATCTCCGTTTCCGAAGCATCCACCAACCGCTTGAAGACGTTACCGATGAAATTCAGCTTCCCTCTGGAAAAGCTAGAGCCCGGTGAATACTTGTGTCAAGTGACGGTGCTCGACGCCAAGGCGAGCAAGGCCGCATTTTGGCAAGCGCCCATCCTGTTAATTCCCTGAAGATTGATACCCTAAAAGTAGTGTTAGTTCTTCGTCTCCTCTTCCTAATTACTTTTTCTGTACCTCTGTTGGGTCAATCCCGACGTCCCGCCATCGCGGCAGTTGTAAACGCGGCCAGCTATGCAAACGGTTCCATCGCTGCTGGAGAGATAATCACTTTGTTTGGATCGGATATGGGTCCGTCGCTGCTTATTCCTTTCATTGTGGATTCGCAGGGCAACATTCCTGCTTCGTTATCGGGTGTGCAGGTGTTGTTTGATGGTGCGCCGATGCCATTGCTTTATGTATCCGCGACGCAGATCTCCGCCATCGCCCCACTCCAATTGGCGGGGGGCGCAACACAGATACAAGTGGTGAGCAACGGAGTGGCTTCAGCTGCATTTCCGAAACAGGTGGATATTTCATCGCCTGGAATATTCAGCATCGCTGCAACAGGAAAAGGGCAAGCCGCCATGACAAATTCCGATGGCGCGTTGAATTCCGCCACCAATCCGGCGGCGCCAGGAACGTACGTCACGTTTTATGTAACCGGCGCAAGCTCCGCCGGATCCGGAGCTATTGATGGAGCGCCGGCTCCTGGTCCCGCGCAGATTGCGCAAAACGTAGTGGTGACCATTGGCGGCAAATCCGCGCAAGTGCTTTACGCCGGCGCG
>JAYVXT010000357.1:0-18907 GCA_043785065.1 Bryobacterales bacterium
TTGGAATCCGAATGAAGAAAGATGGAAAAGAGAAGCCCCGCGAAAGCCGAGCGCCGCTGACGGAAGACAATCTCCGCGGACTAACAATCGGTGAACTGCGGCCCCTACAGTCTCCTGTAAGAGTTGTGGAGTATGACTCAGAGTGGCCGCTGCGTTTCGAATCCTTTGCCAGCGAAATAAGGTCGGCCCTTAGCAACCGCGCATTGCGGGTTGATCATGTGGGGTCGACTTCGGTTCCTGGTCTTCCATCGAAGCCGATTCTCGATATCTTGCTTGTCGTTGTCGATTCCGCGAATGAAGCCAACTATGTTCCACATTTAGAAAGCCGCGGTTACAAGCTCCATATCCGCGAACCGGAGTGGTACGAGCACAGGATGCTGAAAGGTCCAGAGGACGCAGTAAATCTTCACGTCTTCCCTCATGGCTGCGAGGAAATCGATCAAATGGTTTGCTTTCGCGATTGGCTTCGCACCAATCGAGGCGACCTCGAACTCTATGCGCGTACGAAGCTGACTTTGGCACAGCGGGAATGGAAGTACACGCAAAACTACGCTGACGCCAAGACCGAAGTTATCGAGGAGATTCTGGCGAAGATGAAAGCGGCGCGAACTACCGCTTAGGCAGCCAAATCCCTGCTAACGGTGTGGTCATCCGCAAATTAGTACCGGCTACTTCTTTTTACCAAACTTGCTATTTCAAATAGTTGCACAAACGACCGTCTGTGGATGCAGCTCAAGACCCGTTCCAGAAAAAGAATTAAGTGCGGCGTGGTTTGCGCTCGCGCCTGAATGTCCCGCACTGGACGCGTTGGTAGGTTCCGGATGTTGCCTCGTCCACAGCCTTTATGATCAACATACGGCACGACGTCACGCCACGTTGGCTTAGTCAGCAAGACGATTGCAATTCGCCGATTTTTTAGGTTCTGCTGGTAGCGGATGTTCTTGTCGGTTGTGAGCATCCATTCAAACCCGGATGCTTCGGCTTGGGAAAGAAGTTATCCGTTTCGATATACTCTCCCAGCAAAGCGCGACCGCTAGGGTCACATCGGGCTCCTTGAATGAAAAGGCAATGCCCTTCGGGATGTTGTGGTCAAAGAGAACGCGCATTGACTGGACCTGTCACCCCGACGGGGGGAAGCGTGCGGGGGCAAATCCAGACTGCGGGCCTCAAATTCTAGAACCTCATGAATTTGCTCCCTGCTCACCTTTAACTGCTCGACAATCTCCGCGATGTCTGACCCTGCTTCGAGGTTTCTGAAGATAGCGGCGGCGGGCATACGCGTATTCTTCAACACCCACGTGCCGCTGAGCCTGTCCGGAACGCTTTCGACAGCAAGGCATTGTGACCAATCAAGGGCAGTCCTTGGAGTACTCCACCTCTTTCATCGTAACTGTTTCAATGAAGCGATCCGGGTAACCTAGATGGTTTTACTTTTCGCCGCAAGACTTGTGCGAGGCCGTAGATCGTCTATACTCACTTCCCGGCAAAACGAAACGTAACCCCAGCCGTCACGGTCAACGGATACCCCGGCGTCCCATGAATCCGGGCCACCACCGGCGCCAGCGGTGATACGCGCGATTCAAAGAAATTCTGCGTTTCGTAATAGGAACGATCGGTGAAGTTATCCATACTAAAGTTGAGCTCCACTCCTCGCCGCACCTGCTTCGCCACGCCTCCGTCAAACACAGTGTGCCCGGTAGCGCGAATGGATGGGTCTTCCCCGTCCAACCGGTAACCGTTAATAGCCCGCATCCGCACTGACCCGCTCCAGCCATGCCACCTTGCCACCGTCAACGCCGCATTCGCTACAAAATGAGGAGCCGAATCCACATACACCCGATGATCGCCGCCCTTATAAAACGAGTTACTCACCTTAGTAAGTCCTCCGTTCAAGGAAACATGATGGGTTAACTCAAACGATGCCTTTGCTTCATAGCCGTACGTTCTTGAGGGACCCTTAAACTGAAAGCTGCCATCGTCGGGAATATACACCTGTTCATTGGAATGATCGATGAGAAAACCGTCGCTGCTCACAGACAACCGGTGAAAGTGCGCCGATGCCCCTACTTGAAAAAAGTCGGTCGTGGCCAGCCGCGGTAAATCAGGATGCTGCACCACGCCGCGCGCGTCAATGCTGTTAATACCGCGCCCATAATCAGCATGCAGTGTAACTGGCAGCGACTTAGCCGGGGTAAATGCCACTCCGCCCTTTCCTTGCCACTTACCCGCTGATTGCGTCCCGCCCAGCAATGGGTCCACCCGGTCCAGCACGTTGAACCGGAATTGGTCGAACCGCAGCCCGGCAGTTAATATCAATCGGCCATTCAGCAACGTAACCATCTCCTGCCCGTACCCCGCTTCATTAGTAACATGCGCATTCGCGCGAGTCGTCACGTCCAACGGCGTTCGCCCCAGCCTGGGATAAAGTCCCACATTGATCTGGTTGTCATGGAAGTTGGAACCCGCCGTGAAGATCGCGGTTACGCCGCCGATTCTATGCGGCATCGAATATTGAACGTTGGCGCCTTCCTGCAAACGGGAATCGTGCTGCTGAAACGCATCGCCTTGCTCCGGGTCATTCAAGTAGTAGGTGAAGTTAGAGTAAAGATCAAACAGGGACCGGCTTACGAACCCGTCGGCCTTAAAGGTAGCGCCGTTGGTCCAGCTCTTGCTGTAGTAACTGGAAAACGTCCCAAGTTTAACCCGCCCACCTTCGCTGGGATCAATATACCCGAACCTGCTCAAGCTTCCGCCATCAACCAAATCCAGAGGCAATTGTCCGGATGAATAGAAATTGTTCCGGCCATACAAAACCCGGAATCCCAGCTTCTGATCGTCACGCAATTGAAAGGTGTAATTCCCGTTGATGTTATCCCGCCGGTATCGGCCAGGGTTCTCAAACGGCCCATCTGTATAAGTGCCTTCGTAAGCCAAATAAGCATCGGCCTTACGCACATTCGGACTTACCGCGAAGAACGCCCGCCCGCTGTTGAAGTTACCGCCTTGCAGCCGCAATGTTACTTGGTCGGCCAACGATTCCCGCTGTTGAATATGCACCACGCCCAAGCCGCTGAAGTCGCCATATTGAGCACTAAACGGCCCGTTGATCAGCGTCACTTGCTGAATCAATTCCGGACTCAGAGCTTTCAAAGCGCCAAGGTAACCTTGCCCATGCCCTTGCGTTCCCTGATTTTGTTGAACGTTGTCCACCATCACCTTCAACCCGCCGTTCACCCCGCCATGATCCAGGTTGAAACCAAACCGCCGGATTTCCAGCGACTTGCCGCCGCCCTCATGTTGCCCCGCGTTGATGCCCGCGTTCAGCTGCTGGAGCACTTGGTCGTCACGCGTGAACAGAGTTCGATTGAAAACCTCTTCGTTGCGCATGTCAATCGTTGGCTCGTTGGTGCTGGCGGTGATCACCACGCTCTGGCTTTGCGCCGCCAATTGAACGAAACGCAAATTTAGAATCTGTAGCTGATTTGGGGCAATGCTCACCACCGCCGTCACCGGGAGGAAGGAAGGATGTGTCGCCGTCAGGACGAACTGGCCAACCGGCAGCATCTCCAATCGGAACGCGCCCTCGGCATTGCTCACCGACTCAATCGTCTCCACTCGGATTTGAGCCCCGGTCACAGATCGGCCCTGCGGGTCCAAAACGCGGCCAGTTACAACGGGTTGGGCATCAAGCATGCTGGCGGTGAGCAAAATTAATAGGATAATAATCGGCATACGATTTCTATTATCGTACTACGAACCCCCCGCCGGCATTGGATTCGAACCAGCCAGGATTATTTGGTTTCGATAGAATGAAACCTTCCATGATCAAAATCTTCCTCGCTGCCACAGTCATTTCACTAAGTCTCCACGCTCAAACCGGCTACAAAGTGTTCGAGGACGTCGAATTCTCCAGCCCAGGCGGCGTCTCCCTGAAACTGGATGCTCATATCCCGGAAGGCAAGGGACCCTTCCCAACTATTATCTTAGTTCACGGCGGCGGCTGGAGCGCGGGTACTAAGCAGGCCAACTTTATAAAACCGTTGTTCCCGTTACTCGATTCCACCGGCTACTCCTGGTTCACCATCGATTACCGGCTTGTTCCCAAACACCCATTTCCCGCCGCGACCGACGACGTCGAAGCAGCCATCACCTTCGTCAAGAAGAACGCGAAAAAGTATAAGGTTAACCCGAAGCGCATCGCGATTATGGGCGAATCGGCGGGTGGCCACCTGGTCGAATTGGTAGGCGCGCGCAATCGTCAGGGTCTGGCGGCGGTAGTCAGCTTTTACGGACCGCTGGATATTCCGGAGTTCACCCGCCAACGATTCGGCGATAAACCGATGACCGAAAACATGAAGCAGTTTTTCCAGGTTGATGAGTTGAACCCCGCCGCTTGGCGGAAACTTAAGGAAGCCTCCGGCTCAGCATACCTCAGCCGCAAGACTCCTCCATTTCTTTTAATTCACGGAACAAAGGACGAAGCCGTACCCTATTCACTTTCTGACTACGATATGAAGCTGCTGCAAGCCAAAGGCGTCAAAGTGGAACGCATCACCGTGCCCGACGGCATTCACGGAGTAGTGAATTGGGAAAAGAATTTGAAGTTTCATATGTATAAGAAGCCACTCGTGGAATGGTTGCGAAAGACTCTTGGACAATAAAGGTATAAAATGAACCCAATGCGCATACGCTTAATTACGATCACACTTGCCGCTACGCTCGCGGCTTTTGGCCAGCAACGGCCGCAACCGGCGCCGCCTCAAATCCCAGATGATATTCAAGCCGACTTGAACGTGGTTTATTCACGCGTCGGCGAACCCGTTGCCATGGACGTGCTGCGACTCAAGACTGCCGGCCCAAACCCAACTATCGTCGCCATTCACGGCGGAGGTTTCCGCGCTGGTTCGCGCAATTCCTATATTCCGCTCTGCATCAAAATGGCGCGCAAAGGCTACACCTGCGCCACGGTAAGTTACCGGTTCGCGCCGCGCCACCAATTTCCAGCGCCGGTCGAAGACGTTAAAGCCGCTGTTCGATTTCTGCGCGCCAATGCCGCAAAGTATAACGTGGACCCGGATCGCATCGGAGCCACTGGTGGCTCGGCGGGCGGTCACCTCGCTCTGATGCTGGGCCTCACCGGCGCCTCGAAGTTGTTTGAAGGCACGGGCGGCAATCCGGAACAATCCAGCCAAGTGCAGTGCGTTGCTGAATATTTCGGCCCCACCGATTTCACACAGTCCTATGGCAAAAGCGTCGACGCCGCTGAGGTGCTGCCCATGTTCCTTGGAAACGATCTGCAGCACAATCGCGAAGGTCATCTGAAAGCCAGCCCTCTTTATTACGTTACGCCAATGGCCTCACCCATTCTGGCAATTCATGGCGATAAGGACGCTTACGTTGCTGTTGAGCAATCCGTCTGGTTGACTGACAAACTGCGCGCCGCTGGAGTTCCGGTCGAGCTCGAAATCATTCCCGGCGCGGGCCATGGCTTCAAGGGCGCTGATGCGGAAAAGGCTGAAGCCCGTTTGATGGCCTATTTCGACAAACAATTGAAGGCGATGGAACAGCTGATTCTGATTTCAGATCACGGCCCTAAGAAGGAAATAGTGGCGATGATGTGGCCCTCCGGCCGTCAACTGTGGACCGTGCCCAACGGGGGCAGCCACGACGTACAGCCGCTTCCCAACGGCGGCGCATTGTTCAGCTATGCTTCGCTGCATAAGGTTGTTGAAATCGACAAAAATCAAAGGGAAGTTTGGACCTGCTGCGACGGCCTTGATCACCCGCTGGCCGCGCAACGCCTCCCTAACGGCAACACACTAATTGGTGACGCCAAGGCTGGCCGCGTGATTGAGGTCACGCCCGATAAGAAAATTGTATGGGAATACAAATCGGACGACCTGGCCAACATGCGCAGCCGTAACTCCAATCGCACTCCTGAGGGGACAACGCTGATCGCAGTGGAAGCCGTTGGCAAGTTGATCGAAGTCGACAAGGACGGCAAAATCATCTGGACTTACCAAACGGCCGATAACAAACGGCGGTTATATGTTGGTCATCGCTTACCGAATGGCAATACGATGATCAGCCTCAGCGATCCTGGCGAGGCGGTTGAAGTGGATAAGTCCGGCAAGGTACTGCGATCGGTAGGCCCGGCGAACGGCTTTGCATTCGGCTGGACCAGTGGGATTGACGTGCTTGCGAATGGCAACTGGTTGATCAACGATTACACTGGCCGCCGTTTGGTGGAAGTGGATAAGGCCAATAACCTGGTGAACGAATTTCGATTTGGGCCACGCACGGTGGCCAGTATCGCAGTGGTGAGGTAAAGCAAACGGATCGACAAAAACTGCACGATCAACTGGACGAGATTAACGAGTTCTTCGACCGGTCCACACGGGCTCTAGATGAGGCCGATTCCGGATTCACAACCGCCCCTGGAATGTTTACCGCCGCCGGACAAATTGCCCATGCGGCGCAAACGGTGGAGTGGTTCTGCGATGGCGCGTTTGCTCCAGGCGGTTTCGACATGGACCACTAGCGGCAGGATAATGAAGTGCGCGCGGTATCATCCATCAAAGCCGCCCGCGAGTGGATGGACAAAGCCTGTAAGAATGCCGTGAAGACTATTGACGCTCATTCGTAAGCCGAATGGGACGCACTGCTGGCGGAAGGATCAATCCTCGGTGGCCAACCGCGATTCCATATCTTTAGAGCCATTCGAGATCACACAGCGCATCATCGCGGCGCCCTTACGGTTTACACCCAATTGGTAGGCAAAGTTTTTTTAATGCCTTACATGGAAACGTAAGATGCGTTTGGCCTGCCTCCTGATTGCGGGCGCGGTTTACGCGCAAACTTTCTCTACCCATGAGGCGGAAAAACTGCTTAAGTCGCCGATCTACTCGGTGATGGACAAAGATAAGGCGGGCCCATCGGGCGACAAGCACGATTACGTCAGCTACGCGCCCTACTGGTGGCCCGATCCCGGCAAACCCAATGGCCTCCCGTATATCCGTAAAGACGGGCATACCAACAGGGAACTTAGGGCCAAGGGTGACGCCAACCATTTTTCGGAAACGATACACGGCATCGAAGTTCTGACCCAGGCCATGCTTGCCACCGGCGAGGCGGCCTACGGAGAGAACGCTGTCGAGCGCGTGCGAGCTTGGTTCCTGAATCCGGCAACGCGCATGAATCCGAATTTGGAATACGGACAGGCCATCATGGGGCGCACCGACGGTCGAGGGGCCGGGTTGGTCACCATGCGCGGCTTGATCCCTTTAACTTTTTGCCTGAAGGATCTGAAACGCCATAAGCTGCTGACGAATGCCGATGACAATGCACTGCGCGCATGGCTCCGCGAGTATTTGCAGTGGCTGGAAGCCGGCAAGATTGGCCAGGACGAATGGAAAGCCAAGGATAATCATGGCTCATGGTATGCGGCCCAGGCGATGGCGTTGGAAATCTACTTGGGGGGAGAAGGCTAAGGCGAAAAAGAGAGCCGAGCAATTGAAACCTCGAATTGGATGGCAGATTGAGCCCGGCGGCCGGCAGCCGCTTGAAACAGAACGTCAAGATGGTTTCAGTTACAGTGTATTCAATCTGGAAGCGCTAGCCACGGTCGCCAAGATGGCCAAACCGTTGGGGGTGGATTTGTGGCAATACAAAACTGCCGACGGACGTTCCTTACGTATGGCCTTTGAGTATTTGGAGCCATTTGCCGCTGGGACGAAGGCATGGCCTTTCCGGCAGTTGAAGAGGATCGAACCGAACGCACTCGCCAAGATCCGCCAACTGCGTGACAAGCACGAAGAGTGAATAGTTGGGGCTAAGCAATCCGCGTTAACCAATGAAGACGATTGTGTCGATGCCGTATTCGGAATCATCGGGTGGAATTCACAGCTCAACCCGCATAGCGCGAGATGTCGTTGTAAATCACAAAAGCCATTAGCGTCATCAGAAACACGAAACCCAGTTTGAAGACGTTTTCCTTGAACTGAAGGCTAAGGTCGCGCCGCATCAGCATCTCAATCAGCAAAGTTAGAATCAGTCCGCCGTCCAAGATTGGAATCGGCATCAGATTTAGGATTGCAAGGTTCATGCTTACCATCGACATGAAGCCGATGTAATAAGCCGTCCCTTCGCGCGAAGCCTCGCCCGCTTGCTTGGCAATGCCGATTGGCCCGGATAATGATTTGGCTGACAGCCGCCGCTCCACAATGCCTTTGAGCGAGTTGAAGATTAAGCCGGCATCGTTCCAATTATCGTGCAGCGACTCGCGAACCGCCTCGGTGAACGGCAACTGTACGAATACAAACCGCGGAGTCAAGTTCACGCCCAATAGATATTGCTTGGTCCCGTCTTCCAGCGTGGAAATCTTCGGCGTAATCATCGCTTTGTGAAGTTGCCCATCGCGCGTGTATGTCAACTCAACAGGCTTCCCGGCCCCTTCCTTCAATATGTAATGCAGCCGCTGCACCGCATATACAGGTTTGCCGTCAATTTCCAGCATAATGTCCTTGGGCTTCAACACCCGCGCGGCATCCATTTCCGGACGGACACCCTGCACAAGAAGCTGATACTTCGGCAGCCAGCCAACGGGAGGCGCGGGCTTTTTCTCATCCATCCTTGGAGTGAGCGTCAAGTAAATGGGCTTGCCTTGGCGTTCAATCGCCACGGCTACCGGCCGGTTGATAGCGTTCAACTCCAACATCTGCAACTGTTTGAAAGTTGGATTCGCCACGTCGTCGAACTTGAGGATCTTGTCGCCCTCCTCAATGCCTGCCTGCGCGGCCACTGAATTAGGAAGATTCCAACCCACGATGAAGGGCTCATCGGCTCCCTCCACCTTTGGATATTTGTACATGAACAGGCCAGTCAGTAGGCCGATGGAAAGAACGACGTTCATGAATGGACCGGCGAAGGCGATGATCATTCGTTGCCAGCGGGGTTTCGCCAGAAACGACCTGGGGTCGGAGACAACCGTCGTCTCGTCGCCCATCTGTTCTCCCAGCATTTTAACGTAGCCGCCGAACGGGACCAGAGAGACGCGGAAATCGGTCTCTCCCCGGCGGAAACCCAGGATGCGAGGGCCGAAACCAAAACTAAAAGCCTCCACGTGCACATCGAAAAATAGCGCCGCCCAAAAGTGGCCCATTTCGTGGAACAGAATCATAACGCCAAGCAGGAGAACTACCGCCGCGATGTTTTGCAAAATTTCCATAAACAAACTTCCTCTATCCTAACCTAACGGCCGGACCCGATTGCTATCGACATTTCCCTAGCCACTTCCGAGGCCACACCCCGTGACACCTTATCGATCTCCAGTATCTCCTGGACGCTGGAGGCGCGGCGATTCGGTACACGATTCAGCGTTTCCTCCACTACCTGAGCGATCCCAGTGAAAGGAATGCGCTCCTGCAAAAAAGCTTCTACTGCAATTTCATCCGCCGCATTCAAAGTACACGTTGCCGTACCACCAGTTTCCTGCGCCGCATAGGCCAAACGCAACAAAGGAAACTTATCCAAATCCGGTGGATCGAACTGCCAACTGTGCGATTCGTTCCAATTCATGCGGGGAACCGGGGCCTCTGCCCGGTCCGGATAGGTTAGCGCATATTGTATCGGCATTCGCATATCCGTGGCGCAAATTTGGGCGATCACGCTGCCATCGTTATATTCCACCATGGCGTGGACCTTTGATTGCGGATGAACCGTCACTTCTACCTCTTTCGGCTGAAAGTCGAAGAGCCAACAGGCTTCTATCACCTCGAACCCTTTATTGATTAAGGTTGCCGAATCTATGGTAATCCGCTTGCCCATCTTCCAGGTTGGATGATTCAAAGCCTGGGCTGGCGTCATATCCGCAAGCTTTTCTTTAAGAGTTAACCGGAATGGCCCACCGGAAGCCGTTAGAATCAGCTTAGTAACCTCGGCGCGACGGCCTGCTCGAAGACATTGATGGGCTCCGTTGTGTTCACTATCGACTGGTAGTAGCTCAACTTGATGTTTTTTGGCAGCGGCCATCACCAGTTCGCCCGAAGCGACCAGAACTTCCTTGTTGGCAAGGCCGATGGTCTTTTTGTGGCAGATGGCTTCATAGGTTGCCTCAAGTCCGGCTACCCCCACGATTGCGGACATCACGAAATCCACTTCAGGGGCAGTAGCTATCTCCACTAGCGCCTGCGGTCCCGTTCGCAATTCTGGAATTGGTAGATTTTCAGCAGCTAACTTCGATTTCAAAATCCGTAAAACGGAATCTTCGGGCACAACAACAACTTTGGGATGGAATTCGCGGACCTGATTGACGAGCAAATCCACGTTACGCCCGGCTGCCAGCGCAAAAATGGAGTAGTGTTGGCAATTACGGCGAATAACGTCCAAAGTGGATGTGCCGATTGAGCCTGTGGAGCCGAGAACTGTGAGATTTTTCATGCCGATGGAGGGTGACGAAAGCCAGCCTTATCGAATCATATCACGTAGGTCGAAGAATGTAGGAGGAAGTGAGTGCCCTGGTCGTTTGAAGCTTCCCAAACCCTTACGGGCGCCGGGGGGGATGCTTCAGGGGTCTTTATGAGGTTAGTCTCGCTTTGGTGGGAGTTGCCCCCCCGGCTTAATTCCAATATTAAGATATGGGATTTGGAAATGCAAGTCTTATTTTTGGGAGTGTTAATTAATTTTTCTCAACCTTGATCCCAGCCAGCCCCTCAAGCACTTTGATCGTGGCGCAAATGTCCTCTTCCCCATACCCGCTTGAGATTGCCGCCTGGAACATTTGGTGGGTAAGCGATGTTAAAGGGAGGGGGACGTTTTGTTGCCGCCCGGAATCGAGCATAAGGCCAATATCCTTATGCATCCACTTGACCGAGAAGTTTGTAGAGAAATCTCGTTTAAATACGTAGGGTGCCTTGAAGGCAATCAGCCCGCTCTTGGCGGCCGAATTTTCCAGAACCTCAAGCATCAACTGAGGATCCATTCCCGCCTTAGTAGCCAGCACCATTCCTTCGTTGAAGGCTTGCAGAATATTAGATAGAATCAGGTTTTGGGTGAGCTTGGCATTCATTCCCATGCTGGGACCGCCGCAGAAATACAGATTCTTGCCCATCGGTTCAAAGAAGGGCTTCACCTTTTCAAACACGGCTTTGTCACCACCGATCATGAATGTAAGCGCGCCTTTTTCGGCCCCGGGCTTTGAGCCGGTGCAAGGGGCATCGAAATAATGAACTCCTTTTTCGGCGCAACGCTTTGAGGAACTGAGGCTATATGAAGGGGCCACGGTGGAAGCGTCCACGATCACTGTACCGGGTTTGGCCCCTGCCAGCAGGCCGTCTTCGCCGAACACGACCGAATCGGACATTGCCGTGTCGCCGACTATGAAGAAGACGCATTCGCTGGCGGCTGCAACTTCTTTCGGCGAACCCACGACGGTGGCCTTGCCCGGAAATTGGCTAGCCAGTTCCGTTGCTTTTGAGATGGTGTGGGACCACAGGGCAACGTCGTGCCCGGCAGCCAATAAGTGACGGGCCATAGGGTGGCCCATGATTCCTAATCCGATAAAACCAAGTTTTGCCATGTCTGATGAATTATACCGAGATTGTGGGTAACAATGGATTATGAGGCGAATGATTTTGATGGCGTTATTGGCGAACGTTCTCTGGGCACAACCGCGCGTGGCCGTGATCGCCCATCGCGGCGAGCATTTGCGCCATCCGGAAAACACGCTGGAGGCGTTCGCGGCGGCCGCTGAGGCGGGTGCGGACTATATCGAAGTGGATGTGCGCACCACCGCCGACGGGAAGCTGGTGTTGATGCACGATGCGACTGTGGACCGCATGACGGACGGGCATGGCGAAATTTCGGCCATGAAGCTTGAGGACTTGCTGAAGCTGCGGGTGGGCGGGACCAGCCGCATTGCGACGTTCGATGAAGTGCTGGCATTGGCTCGGGGTAAGGATATGGGAGTGTACGTGGATAGCAAGAGTGTTTCAGCGGCGGATGCGGTGCATGCGATTGAGCGCAACGGCATGGCTGAACGCGTGGTGATTTATGGCCGCGAATCCTATTTGCTGGAAGTGTTGGCGATGCGGCCCAAGATGCGTGTGATGCCTGAGGCGAAAGATGCGGCCATGTTGCGTCGGTTATTGGCGGTGATGCCTCTACAGGTTGTGGCTTTCGACGCTCACGATTTTAACGATGAGACAATTGCCGTGGCCAAGGCTGCGAAGGTGGCGATCTACGTCGACCGGCTGGGGGCGGCGGATAACGCGCAGGCCTGGCAGGACGCGGTGGATCGAGGCGCGGCTGGAATACAGACGGATCATCCTGCGGAACTGGCGGAGTATTTGCGGAAGAAGGGGTACAGGTAGCGCGAGGGTGTAAATTAGATTGTGTAAACGGCCATCGAAAGGAGCGCTGGCTACCACACTGGCGGTCAACTACCCATCCAGCTTTCAGAAATGACTTTACAGCACTCCTCCCGGAATAATGGGAAGTGCAGCCACTAAACGGCAACCTCGTGGCCGACTCCACTTTGCGCCAAGCCGACAATTGTACACAGGTCAAAGGGAGCAGTTTTTTGTCGAAAACCCTTCCTTCACCGGACTCCGGACCTGATTGAGAGACAGCCGCGCGAGCCCTTGCGCGTGATTGGTCATATCTACAATCACCTTGCCTATGAGCTTCCGCGTCATTGCTACGAATTTGAGCAACCAAACCATGTCGCACTCACAAGCCCATCAGATCAATACGAAAGCTTTATCCCGCTTTACTTAAGGCCTTCCAATACAGTTGCACGGACACCTCCATTTTTGGGAATTATGGTTACCCTCGCACCTCCCGTGGTTTCCTGACCGATAACTTGACCGGTTGTGGAGTTACCTTTTTGCCGAGGCGTTCGTCCCCTTTTCGAGACGCATATTGATTTGCCTCCCGCGTCACGCAAATGATCTAATAGAAACGCCAAGTTCATAAGCTGAACAAGCGTCAACAGGAGCACAACAGTGTCGAATTCTTCATCCCGCCGGTTCTTTCTCGGCGCGGCCACGGCGGCGGCCGCCACCCGAGTTTGGGGCGCCAACGACAAGATTAACGTTGCCATCGTCGGATTGGGTGGCCGCGGGTCGAACCACCTCAACGTCTATTCCCATCTGCCGGGTGCGCGCGTCGCGGGCTTATGTGATGTGAACCAAGCAGCCCGGGAAGTGGCTCAGACGCGCCTGGTTAAGGATACAAGCGAAAAAGCCAAAGAGTTTAAGGATATGCGCGATGTGTTCGCCGACAAGGAAATCGAAGCCGTTTCGATTGCCACTCCGAACCATTGGCACGCGCTCGCCACCATCTGGGCGTTAAAGGCCGGCAAAGATGTCTATTGTGAAAAGCCCGCTTGCCACAACATTTTTGAAGGCCAGCAAATGATTAAGACGGCCCGCGAAACCAAGAAAATGGTCCAAATCGGGTCGCAGCATCGCAGCACACCGTTCAAAATGAAGGCGATGGATGCGATTCACGGCGGACTAATCGGCAATGTATATATGGCCAAGGGCCTGTGCTACAAGCGGCGAGCATCTATCGGCCACAAGCCTGACCTGGACGCGCCGCCTCCCGGCGTCGATTGGGATATGTTTCTTGGACCCGCGCCGTTGCGCAAATTTAATGAGCTGCGCTTCAAGTACAACTGGCATTGGTTCTGGGACACCGGCAATGGTGACATCGGCAATCAGGGCGTACATGAAATGGGTATTGCGCGCTGGGGCATGGGTGACCCGGGCATGCCGTTGTCCGCTATTTCAACAGGCGGCAAGTATGCCTATGTGGACGATCAGGAAACGCCGAACACCCAGTTCGCAAGTTTCGATTTCGGCGGCCGTCAGTTGCAGTTTGAAGTGCGTGGCGTGTTGACGGGCGGCGAAGGCAATCCGCAATCGGCGCGACGCAGGCTGGCTGGACCCGGCGGCGCGGCACAGGCGGCTGCTCCGGCGGAAGAGAAGCCGGTGAGCACTCCGCTTAATGTGGCCGTGGGCAACCTGTTCTATGGCACGGAAGGCTGGGCGGCGATGAGTGATCAGGGCTTCCAAGCGTATAAGGGCGACAGCCAGGAGTTGATTCTGGAGTTGAAACCTGAGCGTGGCCGTCCCGGAATGGGCGGCGATGCGACCAGTCTGCATATGGAGAATTTCCTAGCGGCGTGCCGTTCGCGGAACGAGAAGGAATTGCACGACGGAATCGCCAATGCATTCCAAAGTGCGGCATTGTGCCACTTGGCGAACATCAGCTATCGCACGGGGGAGAAGCTGACGATTGAAGAGGGAAAGTTTAAGGGCAACGCTGCGGCGAACAAGATGCTGAGCCGGGAGTATCGCAAGCCTTACGTAGTGGGATAACTTCAAGATTGTTTGAACAAAGCCAGACCTCGTAAGGTGGCCCGGTCCAAGCAGCCCGTGGTGAAGCGCCGCCGTCGGGACTTTCCCACGGGCTGTTAAATTAAGAGCCGAACGGTATCTTGCGCCGATTTTGTATGAATGAGGCGATGATGGAAACAGCAATCAGCCCCCCAATGATTCCCAGCGACCAGCCAATGGGAAACTTACCGCCAAAGGCATCGTTAAGCCAAACCATCTTTAAGCCCACGAACACCAACACAAACGCCAAACCGTACTTTAGCAAGGAGAATTGTTCCACTGCGTTCGCCAATAGAAAGTAGAGGCTTCGCAGACCCAGGATTGCAAAGACGTTTGAGGTAAAAACGATCAACGGTTCCTTTGTAATTGCGAAGATCGCGGGAACTGAATCGATTGCAAAGACAACGTCGCTGATCTCTACAACCAGCAGGGTGAGTAACAAAGGCGTGGCATGTAGAACACGGTCGATTGTCACAAAGAAGCGAGGACCGTGAAGATCCGCCGACACCGGCATAAACCGGCGCAGTAAGCGGACCAGAGGATTCTTATGTGGTTCAACCGGTTTATCTGGGGCAAATAGCATTTTGGCCCCGGTAAGAATCAGAAAACCACCGAAGACGAAAATCACCCAATGATATTGCAGCAGCACTGACCCCAAGGCGATAAAGGTAGACCGGAAAACAAGGGCTCCAAGGATGCCGTAGAACAGAACGCGATGCTGGTAAATGGCGGGTATTCCGAAGAAAGTGAACACAACGACAAAGACGAATAGATTATCCAGAGAGAGGGTCTTTTCAATTACGTATCCTGTTAGAAACTCCAGCCCCACCTGTTGCGCCGCGCCTTGCGGATCGAAGCCGGGAATGGCGAGCAACCTGGGGTCATGGGCAAATTTCCAAGCTGCATATTGAAAAAATCCGAAGTTGAACGTAAGCGCCATCAAGACCCATACCGCGCTCCAAACGGCGGCTTCGCGGAACGATACGGCATGCGCCTTGTGGTGAAACACGCCAAGATCGAGCGACAGCACCAATAACACGAATGCAGTGAAGGCAAGATAAAACCACCAATATTCACTAAGTGGAAAGTAAGTCATTTGGTAAGTATCCGTTTAGACTGCAGCCATGTTTGACAGGAGCGGACAAGCTTATGATCGGAACCGAGCATGGCAACGCCGGCGGCAATCATTGGAATTCCAGGTATTATGGGGACGACTGTGCCTATTGCGCCGGCAATAACCAGGGCAATTCCGCAAGCGTTCTTCAACTTCTTCTTCATGGTTAATGCCTAACACTCACTTCTTCACGATAAGACGAGTTGGATAGATTGTCTAATTGATCTATTCGTTTGAAGGCATCGGATAAAGCAATGACTTGTTGAGAGCGGAAATCAGAGGGTTTTACGCCGGTCGATTCAATGCATCCAAGGTTGAGATTGTCTCTACCAGAACTGGTGGGACTTAAAAAAATGAACATGGCCGCACGCTGACGCATTTAGCGGAAATTCCTGGGACTCAAGCAAATCGGGTCAAAACCCGGTTTGCGGCACTCCCACTATTGCGTCCCTTGAGCGGCCATGTTTCTGGGAAGGAACCCGGGCTGGGGGTCAGCCTCGCTCCGTCGGGAGAGTGAACCTGGGGTAAAGTCGGACTCCTTCTATCCCAGATGATACGGCTAAGATAAAAATTTGTCTAATAGATGTTTTGGAACTATTGCATCGTATAAAAAGATACTTCAACTCACCGAAAACAAGTTTTCACGAGCTGCCTCAAGGATTGCTACGACAGCCGGGTGTTTCAATTTCCGATCAATGGAAATGGCGTAAGTACGCTCAACAACGGAATCAATAGACCCCACCATTGAGACATGGTGGTGTCGGCGCGCTTCCTTTTCAATCACAGTGGGAACGGCAAACAGACCAGCCCCTTCTTGCCCAAAGGTATTCATCATGGCGCTATCTTTGAATTCGCCAACCAGCCTGGGACGCACACCCACCGAATCAAACCATTGTTCAAGCGAGCGGCGCAAGCTTGCGCCTTCCATTGGCAAAAGGAAGGGGGCGCCATTGAGTGATGCTGGAAAATTCTTGCGATATTGATTGGCTAAATGAGGCGAGCCCAGTACTGTAAGGGTGCATGATCCCAAAAGGTGATTGAAGGACTTAACGCGCAACATTGGCGGAATTGGGGCGTCGGAAAGAACGACGTCGAGGCGATGATCCGCCAACTGGGCCATTAACCGTTCCGGTGTGTCCTCATCACAAACGATTTGAACGGGCTGCGCCATCGACAAAGCAGGATGCAAAATGCGTGAGGCAATCATCTTGGGCATAAGATCGGAAATGCCGACAAGCAGCCGCAGTGGCCGGCCTAGGGGTTGACCTTTTAAAACATCCTGCAATTCTCGTCCAAGACCGAAGATCTCCTCAGCGTAACGATAGACCACTTGCCCCACCTCTGTCATCGCCAAGCCACGGCCTTTTTTAGCAAATAGTTTTTCACCCAGAGTTTCTTCGAGCTGCTTTAGTTGGCCACTAATCGTGGGTTGGGCGAGATTTAGCTTTTCGCAGGCGCGAGCGATGCTGCCTTCCTTGGCAACGGTCCAGAAGTACAGCAGGTGATGATAGTTGAGCCATTCCATTGGGCCACTATACACCTCGGCTGTTATGCTATGCCAATCAGAGATCAGGCTAAAGGGTATATAATTTGGGGATCGATTCGCCGAACTGTCGATATCTCAAGGAGAGAACATTCCAATGAAGAACTGCCATATTGTTGCAGCACTTACGTTGGCCGTCCTTACGCCGCTCATCGCTCAGGCGCCGAAGGATTGGAAGATGCGCGTCGACCGAAGCACATCGGCCTCCGACCCGGGCGCTGCGGGCGACATCAAGTTCGTCACCATGGGAAAAGGCTTCCACGCCACCAATCCCGAGGCGGCTATTTACTACAACCCGGCGAACAAGGCAACCGGCTCCTAGATGCTGAAGGGTAGTTTCAAGGTTGATCAAGCCCAGCGGGCGCAATTGCAGTTTGAAGTGCGTGGCGTGTTGACGGGCGGCGAAGGCAATCCGCAATCGGCGCGGCGTAGGCCAGGGGGACCCGGCGGCGCGGCGCAGGCGGCTGCTCCGGCGGAAGTGAAGCCGGTGAGCGCTCCGCTCAATGTGGCCGTGGACAACCTGTTCTATGGCACGGAAGGCTTGGGGCGGCGATGAGTGATCAGGGCTTCCAAGCGTATAAAGGCGACAGCCAGGAGTTGATTCTGGAACTGAATCCTGATCGCGCCTGTCCCGGAATGGGCGGCGATGCGACCAGTCTGCCTATGGAGAATTTCTTAGCGGCGCGCCGTTCGCGGAACGAGAAGGAATTGCACCACGGAATCGCCAATGCGTTCCAAAGTGCGGCATTGTGCCACTTGGCGAACATCAGCTATCGCGCGGGGGAGAAGCTGACGATTGAAGAGGGACAGTTTAAGGGCAACGCTGCGGCGAACAAGAAGCTGACGCGGGAGTATCGCAAGCCTTACGTAGTGAGACAACGGCAGTTTTTTTGAAGCGCAAAGGGCCCGGTGGCAGGGCCGCCAAATATTGAAGGAACACGCGAAGTTTCCCGCCACCGGAGCTCCGTTTTGCGCGTGTTCATCAAAAGCGCAAAGGCCGCTTCGGCGCGGCCCCAAATGTTGGAGGAACTCGCTGATTCCATTAGCCGAAGCGAGTCCGTTTTGCGCGTGTTCCTCAGAAGAAGAAAGGCGCGCCTCGGGAGACGGGCCGCCCTTTTATACGGAGGGTGGCTCGAAGCTTCAAAATTATGAAACATCCCGAATTTGACGCACGCTACGAGCAACTTCTTCTCGATTTGGATGAGCTAGTCAATCTACTTCGCAAGTATGGCGAAAACCAATGGGCCGATTGGATCGCCGAGGATAGGATAGGATTGACAGCATTTGAAACAAAGGCAATTGAACACCTTCTTTCCGCCTTTGGTGGAATGGGCGGCTTTAACGATTTCTTTCTTCATCCTTCCAAGGGCCACTCTATTGAGGAAGCGGACGTTCCGGCAGTGGAAGAACTTCTTGGGGACCTTAGCGATCAAATTTGGTCCAATGCAAAATATTTAAAGAAGACGCTGGGAAATCGTTAAGAATACATACCCATGAATAGGGTGTCACGCGCCATTTACCTTTTCAAACTCGTGACTGTTTAAGTGCATTGTTTAAATTCTCATCGGCGGTGCGGGGGTGAGAAGTTGAGGGAGCAGGCAAGGCTGAGCCCGCCCGGTGATGAGAACGTGCAGTGAACTAAACGCGTGGGGAATGCCCCGTTTTGTGTCTTACCGTGTTTTCAATCGAGGGGCTGAGATAAAGGCAAGTTGGAAGAGAGAGTCAGAGCGGAAAACGATGGGAAGTTTTCGGTGACAGCGATGGTTGGGAGCTCCGAAGATGGAGTTAGAGGGTAAGAACGAGTCGATCATGAGCAGAAAAGCGAGCCATATATTGGAGCGACCGAGCAAC
>JAYVXT010000358.1:0-6311 GCA_043785065.1 Bryobacterales bacterium
AAGTGGTGCCCGGGGCGGGAATTGAACCCGCACACCCTTGCGGATAACGGATTTTAAGTCCGTTGCGTCTGCCGATTTCGCCACCCGGGCATATTGAAATTAATGAGTTATTGGATTTGAGACCTGAATTTTTATGAAAGCCATCCAGACCACTTGCCTTCTGTTAAACCAGGCACAACTTAATTCTACCGCTTCTGCCCGCTTTATGCTTACTCCCGATGAATGGTTGCGTTATACTCCCTATGTTGTTTCAAGAAAATACGTTGACATGAACAGAACAACCGTCCGCCTTCCAGAGTCGTTAATGGTCCTGGTGAAATCCGAGGCGACCCGAACTGGGAAAACAATTACCGCACTAATTGAAGAAGGGCTTCGATTAGTTCTGGCTAAAACGCAGAAACCATTGTCCGAACGCCCTCGCTACACGTTTCATCGAAACACCGACAGCGCCCTGCCGCAATCCGGCGTAAATATGAACAACAGCGCCAACCTTGCCGATGCTCTGGAACGGCAACGATGATTTTGCCCGATCTGCCCGTTCTGCTTTACGCCTTCAACGATGCCGCGCCGGGGTACGCTCGTTATGGAGCCTGGCTCGACGGCATTTTGAATGGTGATCAACCTTACGGCATTTCGCCGGTGGTGCTCAGCAATCTGGTCCGCACCGCCACCAGCAGGTCGGTTTATTCGCGCCCCGCTCAACTAGAGGAGGCGCTGCAATTCTGCAACGACTTGATGGCTCCGGAGCGTTGCCAAATCGTCACTCCCGGCCCCCGTCACTGGTCGATCTTTCAGGAGCTTTGTTTGAAATCCCGCGCGCAGGGCAATCAAATTGCCGATGCCTGGCTGGCGGCTCTGGCCATCGAATGGGGATGTGAATGGGTAACCACGAATTCCGATTTTGGCCGCTTCCCAGGCTTACGCTGGCGCCCCCCATTTTAGCTGTCCGGGTGCAAGGCATGGAACTGTGAAAACAAGCGTACCTTACGCAAGCCAGTGTGCGGTGGGGCGGACCCCCTGGTGCGCGGCAGGCCCCCTGGCCAGCCTGCTCGGCTTCACGCCGAGCCAGTCAGCTATTTTGTGAAGGTCGTAATCAGTAGCTTCCTAAGAAACAACGCGCAAAACGGACTCGCTTCGGCGAACAGAGTTGCGTGTTTCTTATCTGCATTACGCCGCGCCGGAAAGTGGCTGGCAGCTAGCGAGCCACCTTCCCCAACATTCCCATTGAACGAGAAACTACTTCTTGCCCGAGTCGATTCTCATCCCATAGAAAGAGCGGTGCACGAAGAACATGGAAATAGCGAGGAACAACACCGCAAGCCCCGTGCTGAACGACGCCCCTTGATCCTCGGTCAACTTTACCGCCAATTCCACCGCCAGCAAACCAAACAGCGTGGTGAACTTGATGATCGGATTCAGCGCCACTGAGGAAGTATCCTTGAACGGGTCGCCCACCGTGTCGCCCACCACCGTAGCCGCGTGCAAGTCCGTGCCCTTTGCCTTTAACTCGGTCTCCACAATCTTCTTCGCGTTATCCCACGCCCCGCCCGCATTGGCCATGAATATAGCTTGATACAGGCCGAACAGCGCGATGGAAATCAGGTAGCCGATGAAGAAATAGGGCTCAAGGAAAGCGAACCCTAAGGTGGAGAAGAACACCGTAAGGAAGATATTCACCATCCCTTTTTGCGCGTACTGCGTACAGATTTCCACCACTTTCTTCGAGTCTTCAATGCTTGCTTTAGCCTCTCCGCCTTTATCCAATTTGATATTGGCTTTGATGAACTCCACCGCACGGTATGCGCCCGTCGTTACAGCTTGAATTGACGCGCCGGTAAACCAGTAAATCACCGCGCCGCCGGCAATCAGTCCTAGCAAGAACGGAGGATACAAAATGGAAAGGTTGTTGATCAAAGTAGGATCCAACCCCTTCGTCAAATTCATTACGATGGAGAAAATCATGGTGGTAGCTCCCACCACCGCAGTCCCGATCAACACGGGTTTCGCCGTAGCCTTAAACGTATTCCCAGCGCCATCGTTCTCTTCCAGATGCTGCTTCGCCAGTTCAAACTTGGGTTCAAAGCCGAACTTCGCTTTAATCTCCTCTTTGATATTCTTCACCGATTCGATCATCGAAAGCTCGTACACCGATTGGGCGTTATCCGTCACCGGCCCGTAGGAATCGACGGCGATGGTGACAGGTCCCATCCCAAGAAATCCAAATGCCACCAATCCGAAAGCAAATACCGCCGGAGCCTTCATCAATCCGCCCATACCCATGGACGAAATGTAATAAGCGACGCCCATCAACGACAGAATCGCCATGCCCAACCAATAGGCGCTGAAGTTGCCCGCCACCAGACCTGACAAAATATTTAACGATGCGCCGCCTTCCCGCGATGAGGTAACCACTTCCCGCACATGCGAGGATTCGGTGGACGTGAAAACTTTCACCAGTTCCGGAATGATAGCGCCCGCCAGGGTTCCGCAGGTTATTACGGTGGATAGCTTCCACCATAAAGTAGAATCGCCGCCCAGGTCGGGAATCATCTGGCTGGAGAGGATGTATGTCAAAATTACCGAGACGATTGAAGTAAGCCAAACCAATGTCGTCAGGGGAGCCTCAAAATTCATTTTGTCCACGTTCTGATATTTTGCCTTGGCCATCGCCTCATTGACGAAGTAGGAAAGGCCGCTGGCAACAACCATCATTACGCGCATCATGAAAATCCAAACCAGCAACTGAATCTTCACCGCATCACTGTTCACGGCAAGCAGAATAAAGCTGATCAACGCCACCCCGGTGACGCCATAGGTTTCAAAGCCGTCGGCGGAAGGCCCAACCGAATCGCCCGCGTTGTCACCAACGCAATCGGCAATCACACCAGGGTTGCGGGCGTCGTCTTCCTTAATGCCGAACACGATTTTCATCAAGTCTGCGCCAATGTCCGCAATTTTGGTAAAGATGCCGCCGGCCACGCGCAATGCGGACGCGCCCAAGGATTCGCCAATAGCGAAGCCGATAAAACAAGCGCCCGCGTAATCGCCGGGCACGAATAGCAGAATGAACAGCATCAACAACAATTCAACCGAGATGAGCAACATGCCGATGCTCATACCGGCTTGCAAAGGAATTGCGTAGCAAGGGAACGGCTTGCCACTCAAACTGGCGAAGGCGCAACGCGAATTGGCGAACGTGTTCACCCGGATGCCAAACCATGCCACGCCGAAACTTCCGGCAATACCAATCAAACTGAACATGACGATGATCGAAACCTTCATCAGATCCATGCCTTGCAGAACCAGGAAATAGAAAACAATAATGGAGCCAATCAGTAATTCAAGAATCAGCAAAAACCGTCCTTGTGTAAGCAAATAAGTCTTACAGGTTTCATAGATCAATTCGGAGATTTCCAGCATGGAACTGTGCACGGGCAGGTTTTCCAGCCGTTTGTACATCATCAATCCGAATAGCAAACCAGCGGCTGCCACAACCAGGCCAATCATCAATAAGGACCGGCCATCCACCCCGCCAAAGAACTTGGCCTGGCTCAAATCAGGCAAGATCAAATTCGCTTCACCGCCGCGATGGGCTTGGGCGGAGGCGGGTAATCCTGAAAATGTCAGCATCGCGGGCAGCATCAAGTTCAAAAGTGCGCGGCGGAAAAAGGAGAACATGGGTACTGTCTTCCCTGCTTCGACGCGGAAGTGGTTATTCATTCGTTAAAGTTCCTCCAAGGACAATTCGGCCCTGCTTGGTAAGGGGCCAACGATATAAGGTAACAAGTTAACCTATCCGTAATCAAATCATTAACGATTCTAATGGAAAAATTAAACTTTTTCCGGAATCTCAAATGGTTTCCGGTAGTGCCGCTTTAGCATGGCGTTCGCCTCGGAATCGCCTAGGAACTTCTCCGCTTTTGGATCAAACGTTAAGTGCCGTTCCAAACGGTACGCAATATTGCCCAAGTGAGCCAGGCCGCTTGCTAAATGGGCTGTCTCCACGGGTCCATTTTGATCGGAAGTCTTGCGCGATACGACAGCTTTGATGAAGTTCGCGAAATGATCGCCGCCGGCCTTTCGCGCCGGTCCCTTTTCCCGTTTCTGTCCCAAATAGGTTTCGTAGGAATCGTAACCCTTCACCACCATGTAGCCTTCGGATCCATAGAAGATGTTGCCCACGTCGGCTCCGTCTTCCTTGTTCGTGCACCGAGGACGCACCTCGAACTGAATCATCTTTTTCTGTCCCGGATACAGGTAGGAACTGGTCAATTGTTCCGGCGTTTCCTTGTCGTCATCGAAAAGGAATTTGCCTCCCATCGAAGTAATCTTTTCCGGGAAGGAATCCACGCCTAATCCCCACATGCACATGTCCGTTTCGTGGATGCCCTGATTGCCCACATCGCCATTGCCATAATCCCAATGCCAATGCCAGTTGTAATGCACCAGCCTTTTAGAAAATGGCCGCATCTGGGCTGGTCCCGTCCAAAGGTTGTAGTCGATATAAGGCGGAACGGCGATTTCAGGCGATTTCCCTATCGACGGCCTCCAGCGATACACCAGACCCCGGGCCATATATACTTTTCCAATCACGCCGGCTCGTAAATGTTTCACCGCCTCCTGCAAAGCTTCGGAACTTCGCAGTTGAACGCCATGCTGCACAATGCGATTGTATTTGTGCGCCGCCTCTACCATTTTGCGGCCTTCCCAGATACTATGGCTGCCGGGCTTTTCCACGTAAACATCCTTGCCGGCCTGACAGGCCCAAATCGCCGCTAGCGAATGCCAATGGTTCGGAGTCGCGATGGAAACGGCATCCACTTCCTTGCTCTGAAAAACACGCCGCAAGTCCTGAACGGTTTTCACTTTCTTGCCATGCGCCGCTTCAATTTGCGCCGCCCGTTTGTCTAGCAAGCTCTGGTCCGGATCACACAGCATCACCACTTCGGCGTTATCGAGGGCCATGAAGCCCTTAATATGATCCTGCCCCCGGCCATTCACTCCAAGCACGGCGACGCGTACCTTGCCATTGGCAAGCGGACGGCTTGACGAAATCTGAGTAACCGTTGCGGCGGCGGTGGAGGCGAAAACAAATGTTCTACGGGTTGGCATGGTGCTTTGCTCGATTCTATCGCAACATTCCTTGCGAATTTTTCCCTTGAATCGCCACTAATAGAAGATGAGGACCATTACGGCTACTTTCTTTCTGATTCTGTGGATGGCATGCGGGCTGCTGGAAGCGGCGAATCCACCTGCCTCGACAGCTACCCATAAACGAGGCGTGGGGACCGGGCCTGTCATGACGGACACGGCAATCAACGCCTCCATCAAGGAACGCTTGGCGCGATCAAAGATCGGCAAGAACGGCTTCAAATATAAGGTGAGCGGCGGCATCGTGACGTGGGAGGGTAAAACGGATGTTATCCAACACAA
The DNA here is from genome assembly GCA_043785065.1 of Bryobacterales bacterium. Taxonomy (GTDB): domain Bacteria; phylum Acidobacteriota; class Terriglobia; order Bryobacterales; family Bryobacteraceae; genus JANXSF01. The sequence goes on from JAYVXT010000358.1 coordinate 5,434, forward strand.
AGGCGCGGCGACGCGAATGGCGAAATCGGCCGGAGCCCGCGCGGTGGTGAACAACATTCAAATTAGCGATGCCGCCAAGGCCAAGGCCAAGGCGAATCTGGATACCGGACGGCGAAGGGTCCAGGTGACAAGGAGCGACCCCAGGTCAACGGCGCAATGACATACAGCGGGTTGAAATCTGCTTACAATGAAGCGGGAAGACTATGCCCACGGTGATCACCGAACATCCACCCATCGCCGCCCCCTTAGATCCTCCGCGAAAGCGATGGACCAGGGACGAGTGCGAAGTGATGGTAAAGTCCGGCCTCGACCTCGAGCGTTGGGAATTGATCGATGGAGATCTGATTTCCAGAGTGAGTAAGAACCGGCCACATTCGAACACGGATTGGAAGGTGCTCACCTGGCTGATCCAAGTCTTTGGTATCGCCTACGTTCAACATGAGTCCTCGATCAATGTCGCCTGTGATGACAACGCGACGAACGAGCCTGTGCCCGATCTCTACGTGCTGCGCCGCCCATTTACCCGAATTCAACAAAAGTAATCCCGGCCCGGACGATCTACTGTTAGTGGTCGAAGTATCGGACTCTTCGTTGGCCTTTGACCTGCGCAAGAAAGCCCAACTCTACGCCCGCGCCGGGATCATCGAATACTGGGTAGTAAACGTGAACCGCCAACGGCTGATTGTTCATCGGGACCCATCGGACGGAGCATACACATCGATCACGGAGTATGCCGGAAGCGAACAAGTCACTCCTGTAGCTGCCCCGCATGTAGCACTAAGGAAGCGTAAAAGAATTACTTGAACTATTTGATGCCGAGGTATAGACTTAGCGAATGGAAGCGGATGCGTTGATTCTCGCCCGGCATCAAGCGATTG
>JAYVXT010000359.1:0-6292 GCA_043785065.1 Bryobacterales bacterium
TCCGCACGCAGGTGCTTGATGTCAATCCGCTTTACGGGCGCGATGCTTATGCCGGTGCATTTTCGAGACCCTCAATCACCAGCCCCGCCGATGCCTCCAGTTATTCCATTGCCGATTTCCTGTTTGGCCTTCGGGGTCAATACTCCCTGGCCAACACAGTCATCGGCAACTATCGCCAGCACGAACACTTCTTCTATGTGCAGGATGATTACCGCGTGAACAACAAGCTGACGCTTAACCTTGGATTGCGCTATGAATACGCCACGCCACGTTGGGAACGGGACAATGTTTTATCGAACTTCGATCCCACGACAAACACCATCATCAAGGCGAAGAATGGATCTATCTATGACCGGGCGCTGGTGAATCCCGACAAGAATAACTTCGCGCCACGGCTGGGCTTCGCCTATAGCGCAACTCCGAAGACGGTTGTTCGCGGCGGCTTTGGCATCAGCTACATTCATCAGAACCGTGTTGGCTCGGCCGATTTGTTGGGCATCAATGGACCGCAGGTGGTGATCGCCACCATCAACCAAAGCAACCCCACGGACCCAACTTTCCGCACCACCCAACAAGGCTATCCATCGGGGTTGACGAATCCAGCGAACTTCAATCCGCTGCTTTCGAACATTACTTACATACCCAAGGATTTCCGCACGTCCTATGTGCAGAGTTGGTTCTTCTCCGTCCAGCGTGAGATTCTGAAAAACACTTTGGTGGATGTTGGGTATGTCGGCAACCGTTCCGTAGGTCTTCCCATAATTGCCGACTATAACCAAGCAGCGCCTCAACCTTCGCCTGTTCCGGTCGTCCCATTGTCCTTGCAGGCGCGCCGGCCCAACCAAGCTTACGGCGCCATTACCTGGTTCGACCCCGCGGGTTTTTCCAACTACAATTCCTTGCAGGTGAAGTTGGAACGCCGCTTCGCCGGTGGTCTCTATTTCTTAAATTCGTTCTCTTGGTCGAAGGCAATCGACAATGCCGGACAATCGCTTGACACCTCCAACGGCAACGATGCCAGTCCGCAAGATGTTCGCAATTTGGCCGCGGAGAAAGGACTTTCCAACTACGATCAAAAGTTTATCAATGTCACCAGCATGGTTTACCAGCTTCCCTTTGGCAAAGGCCGCAAGTATGGTTCGAATATGAATGCAGGGTTCGATCAAGTCGTGGGAGGTTGGGAAATTACCGCCATCAACAATTCCTTGTCGGCCGAGCCATTGAATCTCCGAGCATGGAATGGATCGATCCCCGGCGCATTTCAAACTGTCGGCAATCTTTCGGGCTTCCGCGGTGGCGAAGTTTTCCGGCCCAATGTAATTGGCCAAGCGCTAGCTCCCGATGCGGAGCGGAACGTTGACAATTATTTTAATAAAGGCAACGTTCTATTGCCCACCGATCCCAGCCAACCTTTCGGCAATGCGGGGCGCAACTCAGTTCGCGGATTGCCTTTGAACACGCTGGACCTTGGTCTGTTCAAGAGTTTTGCACTTCCGCGAGAAGGCATGAAGCTGCAGTTCCGGTCGGAGTTCTTCAACATCTTCAATCACACGAATTTCGCCGGACCCAATACCGACAAGGCTTCCGGAGCCTTCGGCACCATCCGGTCCACGTTCCCCGCCAGACAAATTCAGTTCGCATTGAAGTTCATGTTCTAATATGGAATCGTGAACCGCAGAGAATTTCTTTTCGCCACCGTCGCCGCCACTCAGGATCGCCGGCCAAATATCATCTTGATTTTGGCCGATGATCTCGGGTACGGCGATTTGAGTTGTTACGGTGGCCGCATTCCCACGCCGAATTTGGACAAGCTGGCGGCTAGCGGAATTCGTTTCACGCAAGCTTACGTTGCCTCTCCAGTATGCTCGCCGTCCCGAGTGGCGATCACCACCGGGCAATTCCCTTCGCGCCACCGCATTTTTTCTTACCTCAACGACCGTGCATCGAATCGTAAATTAGGTATGCGCGATTTTCTTGATCCATCTGTGCCGACGATCGCCAAATCGCTACGCGGCGCCGGATACGCCACCGGACATTTCGGGAAGTGGCATATGGGTGGGGGCCGCGATGTGGATAACGCGCCGCTTCCCGTGGCTTATGGATTTGATGAATCCCTTACTTCGTTTGAAGGGCTCGGCGATCGCGTGTTGCCGCCGGGAAGCCTTTCCGATCAGAGCGCAAAACTGGGCCATGGTGAAATCAGCCGTGCGCCCAAGAGTGAGCTTACGCGCCTCTTCGTTGATAGGGCAATCGGCTTCCTTGAGAAGAATCGTGACCGGCCAATCTATATGCAGCTGTGGCCGGATGATGTTCATGATCCGTTTGCGCCTTCGCCAGAGCAGTTGGACAAATTCAAGCAGTTCGCGGGCAACAAATACGAGCAACAATTCTTCGCGGTTCTGGATGAAATGGACAGCCAGATTGGCAGGCTGATCAATAAGGTGGATGAATTGGGATTGCGGGAAAATACGCTTTTTGTTTTTCTTGGAGACAATGGGCCTACGGCGTGGCCGCGCTATTACAACGAAAAACTGGATCCGCCGGGTAGCACGGGTGGGCTTCGAGGGCGCAAGTGGAGCCTTTATGATGGCGGGATCCGAACGCCGCTTATTTGCAGTTGGAAGGGTAGGATTTCCGCCGGGCTGACGAATCATAGCACGGTGATTTCCACCGTTGATTTTCTTCCGACGTTCTGCCATGTGGCCGGCGCGCCGCCGCCGAGAACAAGTCTCGATGGCGAAAATATGTTCGCGGCCTTTCTTGGCAAGCCGCAACGAAGACGGAAAGATTTGTATTGGGAATATGGCCGCACCGGGGAAGGCTATCCTTATCCGGGATTGGCGCGCGACCGCAGCCCCAACCTGGCCATTCGTAGCGGGCGTTGGAAGCTGGTTCAAAACGCGGATGGAGCGCAGGTGGAGTTGTATGATTTGGAAGACGAGCCCAGCGAGAATACCAACCAAGCGTCAAAGCACCCAAGGATTGCAGCGGATCTAAGCCGGAAGTTGTTGCGGTGGAGAAAGACGTTGCCGTAGCCAATCGTACTATAACTTTAATGTTGATTACTTGGGGCGAAGAGCCCAACCCAACACCAAAACCAAAGCGACACCAAGAGCTTCGGCGACGTTCTGAACCAGATCGGGATGTGTCAACTGGTTTAGCACCACTTTGTCGGTGACAATCATCTCGGCGCCAACTTTGCCCAATAGTGCGGCGCCAGCCCAAACAATCCACTTGTAACGCGTCATCAAAATAGAGAGCAGTCCACTTGTGAAGACCACAAGAGGAATGCTCAACAAGAGCCCAAAAACCATAAAGCTGAGGCGGCCTTTCGATGCGGCGGCTACGGCCAGGATGTTATCGGTGGACATGGTGATATCGGCCACCACGATCATCCAAACGGCTTGCCATACTCCGCCCGCTTTCCTGGTTCCGGAAGTATCGTTGCTCGAGTCATTCAGCAATTTGACGGCTATCCACAGGATGAAAATACCGCCGATCAGCTTCACGTAAGAAGCGGCGAGGAGCTTGGAGGCGAAAAACGTAAGGATGATTCGCAAGATTACCGCGAACGTCGCGCCCAACACAATTCCGAAGCGGCGCTGCCTTTGATCGAGAGATTGCACCGCCAGCGCAATGACAACGGCATTGTCTCCCGCCAGCAGAAGATCAATTAGGACGATAGACAATATCGCCATGATGTTCTCCGGCTCCATCAATTTTGATGCAGCGCTTTGCAAGAATTCCGGCGTCATAACATGTTGCGCGCGGTGGAGCACCTTTTCTAAAAAGACCAGAAAACTATCCAGCATGGTTTCCTAAAGTGCGGGCTTTTCCCAACGTCCAGTTTCCCCGGAGCGGAAAAGCGCTTCAATCACAGCCATGTTGCGCAGCGCGTCTTCCAACGGCACGGCCACTTCTTTGTCCTCGAGAATGGCCCGGCTGAAATGATCGCCTTGAAGAGTGTATTGATCGCAAGGCTCCGAGACGTGCGTTACCGCATTCGCTCCATGCAAATCCTTCCCATCATCGACCAATAGCTTGCAAGCGTGGCCGGGAGGGGCGTTGAACGGAATCTGAATTTCAAGCCTGGCTTGCGTACCGAAGACAAACATTTTTTGATAAGGGGCAACCTGCGTGCCACAAGTGAAAGTTGCTTGCGCCGACGGGAAACGCATCATTGCCGATGTGCAGCGATCCGTTCCGAAATCGGGATCGCGATCGATCATTCCAATCACATCAGTCGGCTCTTCTCCAAGCAAAAAGCGGGTTTGCGTAATGGGATAACATCCGATGTCCATCAAGGCGCCGCCGCCTTGCGCGGTGCTGTTGCGGATGTTCTTAGGATCGCGATTGAAATAGCTGAAGAATCCGGCAATGGACGTGATGCGTCCCAACATACCGCCTTGCACGAATTGCCGGGCCCGAAGCCATTGCGGATGCGTGCGCACCATGAAGGCTTCGCCCATCTTCACGCCCGTGCGGTCGCGCGCGGCAATCAAACGCTTGGTTTCATCGACAGTTAGGGCAATGGGCTTCTCACACAATACATGCTTGCCGGCCTCGGCGGCTTTGATCGACCAGGGCACGTGAAGATCGTTCGGCAGCGGGTTATAGATGGCATCAATGTCGGCATCGGCAAGCAGCGCCTCGTAGCTGCCGTAGGCTTTGGGAATTCCCAGCTGTTGCGCCGCAGCCTGGGCCCTGCTTAAGTCACGAGATGCAATCGCTGTAATTTCGCAAAGGTCACCCAGTTGCATTGCTGGGATAACTTTCTTCATCCCAATGGCCGCCGGACTCAATATGCCCCATCGAACTTTCTTCGCCATGCCGCTCCTTTTTTATGCCCACAATCGGGGGCGAGTCGAACCCTAGATTGCAATCTGCGGGCGATCTTTTACCGGCCAATCCAAATGGAAGAATTTCCCACGAGGCTGATCCACGCGTTCATAAGTGTGCGCCCCGAAGTAATCCCGCTGAGCCTGCAGCAAGTTGGCCGGCAGCCTTTCGGAACGGTAGCCGTCGAAGTAAGCTAGCGCTGAGAAGAAGGTAGGCACAGGTACGCCATGTTCCGCCGCGCGCGCGATCACCTTGCGCCAATTTGCCTGGCATCGTTCAATTTCGCTTTGAAAGAATGGGTCCAGCAACAAATTCGCCTGGTCAGGATTTTGCTGATACGCTTCGGTGATCTTCTGCAGGAAACGGGCGCGAATGATGCAACCGCCGCGCCAGATCATGGCGATCTCGCCGAAATGCAAGGTCCAACCGTATTCCTTCTGGGCTTCGCGCATCAGTTGGAAGCCTTGGGCGTAGCTACAAATTTTAGAACAGTACAGTGCATCGTGTATCGCCGCAATCATCTTCGTACGGCTACCGGTCAGCTTCTTCGCCTCGGGCCCTTTTAGCTGTTTGGATGCGGCAACGCGTTCGTCCTTAATCGCCGAAAGGCATCGCGCAAACACGGCTTCGGCAACTGTTGGCGCGGGCACGCCCATATCCAGCGCATTCACACTGGTCCACTTGCCGGTGCCTTTCTGTCCCGCCGTATCCATCACCATCTCCACGAAAGGATTGCCGGTGACTGGATCTTTCTGTTGCAAAATGTCGGCCGTGATTTCGATCAGGAACGAATCAAGCACACCCTTGTTCCACTTCTTGAACACCGCCGCGCACTCTTCGGGGGTCATGCCTAAAAGTCCAGTCATCAAGGAATAAGCTTCGCAGATCATCTGCATATCGCCATATTCAATGCCGTTGTGAACCATCTTTACGTAATGGCCCGCGCCATTCGCGCCAATGTAGGTTGCGCAAGGAAGGCCACCCTTAACGGGTTTGCCGGGCGTACCGCCCATGAGCGGCTTGCCGGTTTTTTCGTCAACCTTGGCGGCAATCGAGTTCCATACAGGCTCCAGTTCTTTGTAAGCGGCCGGGTCGCCGCCGGGCATCAATGACGGGCCGAACCGCGCGCCTTCTTCGCCGCCCGATACGCCGGAACCGATGAACCGCAAACCCTTCGCAGCCAGATCCTTTTCGCGCCGGATCGTGTCGGTCCACAGGGCATTGCCACCGTCGATGATAATGTCGTCCTTTTCAAGGATAGGCGTCAGGCTGTCGATCACCGCATCGGTTGGGCCCCCGGCCTTTACTAAAATGACGATCTTTCGCGGCTTGCTAAGAGACTGTACGAATTCTTCAATGGTATGCGCGCCAACAACGCCGCCCGGAGTGCTGGGATTAGCCGCCACAAACTTATCGGTGGTTGCGGTTGTTCGGTTGAAGACGGAAATCTTGA
>JAYVXT010000360.1:0-6283 GCA_043785065.1 Bryobacterales bacterium
ACGCTAGTTCAAAACAAGGCTTCAATAATCATTGGATTCGCTAGCTTTCTGCTAATGACCGCGCCTATGCAGGCGACACCGGTCGGGACGTTGAGTTTAGCCAATTGCTCTGGCGGAGGGGTTATAGTCACGGCGACGACTATTGACTGGACTCTGCCTGTCGGAGGGGGTAATGGCTGCATTCAGACCGGAGTTCTAACCAACGTTTCCTACGGATCGGGGAGCAATTTAGGAGCAGGAGTTCAAGGAACCATTATTGATCTAACTGGAGGTTTACCTGTTGCCAACTTCCTAACTTTCGCAGGTGCGCCCGGACTGCATTTTGACTTGTTGCAGCTTGGCCCCAGCGTGTCAAATACGAACTGCGCCGCCCTGACTTTAGGTCAAAGTTGCTCCGCTATAGTTGGTTCGCCGTTTCTACTGACATTGTCGTCACTTACCAGCTCCACTGTCTCGCTGCAGGCGGCGGGCACCGCTGGGGACTCCGTTAGCTCTAGTTCCATCTGGTCAGGTGGATTTACAACACAAATCGCCAATTTGACGCCAGCTCAAATTCAGGCGGCTATTTCGACTCCTGGAGGTTCTGTGGCCAGCACGTATTCCGGCGATTTCAGAGTAACTATCGTCGGTGGCGTCTCAACGGTACCCGAACCCGGAACGGCTATGCTTTTCGGCACGGGAATTCTTCTCATTTCCATGCGGCTAATCAAACGCATTAATTCCTAATTCAAGTGAATGGAGTTATGTGGATGCCGGTGCGGTGGGTAAGTCGCGGCTGAAATTGGATTGTTACCGTCAAAGGTCAATATAGGCATGGTTCTGAGTTGACCTTTGATTTTTTCAATCCAATGAAGGTATCGTGGATTCGGAGCCCACGAGTGGAAGCGTAGAACCTCCATTTCACAGGAATATTGGGGGTCGAAGTAAGCCGGAAGTTCAGATCCGCTATGCGCCAAAGAGAATCCGCCGATCCTTCGTAAGATGGAAGCGGAAGAGTGCCTTTTTGTCGCCGTCGTAATTCCCACCACGCCCCCCAGGAATTGCGCCAGCCCGTAAATCGCCAAAACCATTCGCAACGCCTCACTCGTGCAGCGGATACTTTCGGCCAGCGCCCACCCTCCCAGTTCGACGTAAGGAATATTTTTCCTGCGCGCCAGATCCATCTCCGACTCAACCGCCGCTTCCAACCGCGAACCCCATTTCGGACATTTCGCCAAGGAACTTCCGGATACCGTCAAATCCGAAAAGCTTTTCGCACTCGAATGCGGCGTGTAACGCGCGCATCCCAGAACTTGGGAATGCTCGTCTTGGATGAGCAGGTGCCAGCTTCGCCAATCGATTTCGACGTCGTGTCTGCCGTCGCGCAAATGGTTGGCCGTGATCGCGCCGTCTTTAAGATACACTCCGCCCCGTAGTGTCTGCATTCTGCGAATCATTTCTCCGCAGCGGTGAGTGTTGGCGACTCGATTCGAAAGCCCTGGAATAGGAGGTAATCTAGGCGCCACAAGTGATAACTTACGAACTGTTGAGCAGTGATTGTGTCGTGGAGCCAATAAGTGGTCCACCAAGTTGGGATTCAGCACGATCCCCACACGGATATTTGGATCATCTTCAGATACACCTAAAGTTTTTATTAGTAAGACAACACCTTAGCATCTGAATTGCCAAACACTACTTCTGAGGAACTACGCGCCTGTTTCGGTTGTAGGGACCAATTAGCTGAGGAACACGATCAGATTTACCGTCCGATTTTTACAACATGGTAAATTTTTCCGTAAGCGTTTATTAAGTATCACTTAGGCTGATGAAAACTGCCATTACTAGCTTACGATTACCAGTTAGTATAGGCACTATCGGCCGATTTAGCATGGGCGTTAACGCGTATGCATCCTTATAATCGCCAATTGTGCAGCTGTGGCAATTCACTGCAACTCCCAGGCCGGGCGTTCGTTGGGCCAGATCTTGCCGTCGTTCAGATCATAACTCTTACATATTCAGATAAGGCCACGGCAGGGAGCCGCCCCATCACCATTTCCGTCAGTGCGGGACCGAAAAATACGGTGCAGCAATGCACCATTGCGGCTTCCGAAATCGGGCAGGTAAAGTGCGGAATAAATCCCACGTAGTGGGTCCCGCACATGGCTGCGATCTTCTGAAACTCCGTAATCCCACCGGCATTGGGAATCATCGCCCTGGGCGTAGTCGATCAAATTGTTTTCGATCAGTTCATTCCAATCCCACTTCGGGCCGAACTGTTCCCCTACAGCGAACAATCTCTTTGATTAGGTGAGAATCGAATTGGACGGGAGACCTGAGGAGGTGTTGAAACGGCCCCAGCCCTGACTTTTACGGATCATATCCCACTACTGGAGGAAGCAGTAGGGATCTATGCTAGGTTGAAAGCTTACATGGTGTAGTAGGTCTTTCGATGGCCATCCGTGGAATCAGTTCCAGGCCCCGATCATTGTTGAAGATCGCGACTTCCCGGCAACACGCCACCTGCCGGAATTCATCAGCTCGCATTCGGCCATCGATACCTTCTATAAATGGCCGGTTGGCCTCCCCTTTCTTTTTGGTGATCCATTGCGTATCGGTGCGGATGTAAGTTTCCCACAAACCAGTCTCCTTCCCAAGGTTGTAGATTGCGGCGAGGCCGTCGGAAACCGAGTCGTGCTGGAAGCCTTTTAATTGGCCGATAGCGAGGATGCGTTTCTTCTTCGGCTGGGCGAAAGCACAGGTGGCGGCAAGCGCGAGGGTAAGGCGCGAAATGAAAATTCGGCGGAGCATAGCGCTGCTTAGTTTATCAATTCCCTTGCCCGTGCCGCCCGTACTGGAAAGGTTTTCGCTCTTGGAATCCGGCGAAAAATGGACACACATATCCGGCTCGCACATTGTCCTTTTTCAGACCCAACCCAAGTGGTTATACTTCACCTGTTAAAGCTACCCGCCCAGGTAGCTTTTGCTTGATTTACAAGCTGAACGCCCCCCGGTAACCATCCGGGACGCCAACACAAGTTTTCCAAACAACCAGCCCGATTGGGTTGGTTTTTTCAGAGCTGCTTGAATCGATCCAAGGGCCAGCCCACCCGCTTTGAGGGGTGAGCACTTGTAAAGAGAACGGTTCTGGCCAGAACTATATTTCCCTGATTTAAGAGTAGTAGGCGAAGTCAAGTGTTTTGGTTGTAAGTTATTGAAAAGTGGTTAGGAATGAATTGGGAGTGTTTAAGTTCTCATCGGCGATCAGGCTCAGTCTGGCCCCGCTTGCTGAACTTCCCGCCCCCACCCCGACGATGAGAACGGCCGCAATATAGGATTCCCTTTTAAGGCAAAAAGATAAATTCTACTGTTTTGTTCCATTTACGTTCCCGCAAATCAGAGGCTATCCACAATAGTTCCACACACTAGGAAATAGCTAGCAATCCAGGAGAAATTTCTTTATGTGCATCGAAAAGCCGGTGGGACAGGGCGGCGCCAACAATCGCGCTGATTCAAAAGTAGTGCAGGCTCTTCTCAACGAAAATCTATATCGCCTAATGCCATTCGCGCCACTGATAGTGGATGGAAATCCAGGCGGGCGCACCATGGAAATGATTTCGGAATTCCAAGGCAGGGTTTTCCCACAAACAGCCGCTACCGGCCACGTCGACCCAGCCAGCCCCACCTTGCGGGAATTGCGCTCCGGTATGACCGCCGGTCTCACCGCATGCAAACTGCAGGCAATCATGACCACGGCGTCGCAAGCCGATATCCTACGCTACTTTCAGCCCTTGGCCGCAAACATGGCCACCAGCCGAATCACCACACCCTTACGCATGGCGCATTTTCTAGCTCAGGTCGGGCATGAAAGTGGGCACTTGCGTTATACCGAAGAGTTGGCGGCGGGCGATGCCTATGAAGGGCGCGCCGACCTTGGCAACACCCAACCCGGCGATGGAACCCGTTTCAAAGGCAGAGGTCTTATCCAACTCACGGGACGCGCCAATTACATTGCATTCGGCGCCGCCCGCCGCAGGGACTTTGTCACGGGCGCAGACAACTTGTTGATTGCCATCGATGCCAATCTGGCCGTGGATGTCTCCTGCTGGTTTTGGACTACCCACAACCTGAACGCTCTTGCCGATGCCGACGACTTGAAGGCCATCACGCAAAAAATCAACGGAGGATGCAATGGACTTACGGACAGGGCTGACAATTTGAAACGCGCTAGGTGCCTGCTGGGGGCCTAGAGATACCGAGCCGGCGCGCAATGCCGATCATCGCCAACGCTAGCCCACTTAGTCCAACCGTCACGGGCTCCGGCGTGTTGCTCGCGCTTGCGCCGCCTATCTGGATGTTCGCAAAAACCGCCGCCGTGCCAGAAGTGGCTAACGAGATTTGAATCTGGTCGAAAGTAATGCCTGTAAATCCCAAATATGCGGTATTGGGGTTATCGAACGTCGTTGCCTGCGAGAACGTTTCCACTTGCACACCGCTCAGGAACGCAGTCAGCGTAGTGGTTTGCGGGTCGGTGGCAAATGCCATCGCCGCCGCCGTTTGAGGCGTTGTGAAAAAAATTGAAAAAGGATTCGAGGGGCCCCGATTCCCGGCGCAGTGGGAACCAGTAAACCCTTGGAAGCCCGCACAAGATTGAGGATCGTAAGAAGAGGCCGCGAAGGTAACGCCCATGGACGCATACTGATTGGTGAGCGAACTGAAGGCGGGCAGCACAATTTCGTTGAAAGTCACGTTCGACGTGGGGCTGGCCAATCCGGTTGAATTGATAAGTGGCGAAGCGGAACCAACTCCCGCCAAGAGGACGGCGGCCGATAAGGAATTGGACAATTTCATTTACTACTCCAGTAAGTCGCGTGCGACGAATTTGTTTTTATGTACGGGAACAACCCGATAGTAATAGGTCTTTGGATTTTGGACAAGGTACATTTGTTAGTCTCACCGGTACTAAGTTATTTGTTGATTGAATATAAATGGGATTTTGGCGGGAAACTAGGGATACTATCGAAATGCCCAGCCTCGACAGACGCTTTTCAGGAGCAAACGCCACAAAATGAGTAAGGCTTCATGCGTGAATGTTTAAGTTCTCATCGGCGGGGCGGGGTGAGAATTTAAGGAAGCGGGCAAGGCTGAGCCCGCCCGGTGATGAGAATGTGCAGTGAACTAAACGCGTGAGGAATGCCCGGTGTTGTAGTGCCGGATGCGTTGAAAGCCTGGGGGCAGGGAATGCAGCAGAAAGCGCCGAATGAACTCCCCGGAGGCGATGGTCATGCGCCGGGATTTCTGACTATCGGCGGAACGGTAATTCTTGTATTGGAAGGTAACCTGATCCCGTCCAGGGCGAGAATCCGTTGATTGGAAATGGCAACGCGGTGAGTATAGCGGCCCAGATATTCGAGAACCTGGAGCGAACCACCGAAGCATGGCTCCAAGCGCTTCGGCGTCGCAGTCAGCGGTATCGGCTTCCGTGGGAACGCTTTGCTCAAATTGTTGATCGCTTCCTGCGCTTGCCGCGAATCCTGCATCCTGAACCTTGCGCGCGGTTTGACGCCAGACACCTGAGGTAGGAGCCGTATGCGCTAAAGTGCGCCCGTACGGATCTGTGCGGGGGCCATCCGGCAACGGGCGCCCCTACCGCGACTGCACGCGGATAGCTTCCTTTCTTTTTTGGGTTCGGATTGTAATTTGACTATTAAGTTAAGGATTCGATGAAGATTTTCCAAAACAATAGAGGGCGCTTGCCGTGCGGATATACAATCGGCCCTGGTCAGCCACGGGGGACGCGTAAACCGGCTCATTTAAATTATTTGACGCAACCACTTCCCACTCACGGCCCGGCTTCATCACTGTAATCTTCCCGTTCTCACTCGCCAGGTAAATGTACCCTGAAGCCGCCATTGGCGACGCATAGTATGCATCAATCCCTTCCTTGATGCGCCCCTGTTTGGCAACGGCGCCGGATACTGCATCCAGCGCTGTCAATACGCCGCCGTCTTTGATCGTGTACAGCAATCCGTCCAACAGCAACGGCGAGGAGACTTGCGGTACGGAACGGTCGAATCGCCACAGCACGGCAGCTTCCGTAATATCGCCCGTTCGGCCCTTGGGCTTGACGGCAATGGTCCAATTTTCAGCGGCGCGGCGCGACTTGTAGAAGGCCCACTCGCGATCATCCAGGAATCCGTCGTGATTCAGATCAATAGCGTCCCAACTGCCGGAGTGTTTCCATTTAGCGGGTACTTCGCTTTGCGACAATTTGCCGTCGTGGTTGGCGTCCGCTTCCTTCAACACT
>JAYVXT010000361.1:0-18761 GCA_043785065.1 Bryobacterales bacterium
CAACAACGGCGAAGCCCCGATCGCGAAACTTTTGTTCCAGCTCAATCAGCATGGGAATTTCCGTGCGGCACGGTCCGCACCAGGTAGCCCAGAAGTTCAACAGGACGACCTTGCCTTTGAAATCGGCAAGTTTCAGCGGATTTCCGGTGGAGTCCTTCAGCGCAAAGTTGGGCGCCGCATTGCGTTTGTCGACTGGCTTGAGACCATTTGAGCGCAATTCATCTCCGTTGTAGCAAGCCGTCAGCGCGAGTAGTGCGCAAGCCGCGAGAATGTGGGAACGACGGAGCACGATGTGTGAAGAAGCCTCTACCTATTATATAAATACCGGCCACGCGGCGAAATACTTCGCATAAGTTTTGGATGCGGCGTATTTGAATTGGGTTGCAGGTCCGTAAGACTCATCGTCGCAGGGGCTCTGGATGTAGATCGACGGATCGCGCTGTGGCAGTTGGTATGGATACTTCAGCCTGAGTATTGGTAGTTGGGAGTAGCCGGGATATTCAACTATTTACCAAGCGGAATCGTTTGGATCGAACCGGCTATTGAGTCCAGCCGTTTGGTCTGTCGCTCCAACTCGTACTTGACCCGTGGCCTTGGCGGAGCATCTTTCACCGGCGGAGGCGGCGGATCTTGGTCCGCGAGCGCCGCAACTACCATCGAAAAGAATCGCCAAGAGCCGCATGGTTTGACTATACCGGAATCCCACCTTGCTGAAACGCTCTTTCAAACCAAGCCGCGCGAAGCTTGCGCCAACGGCTTTTCAACGTATACTCGTCATGCTCCCGGCACTCGGAATAGAGAAATGCTGCCGTGTCGCAAAAGCTCTCCGCCAAATACTCACGCCATTTGCGGTTTCGCTTCGCAATGCCCTCGGCGGTCAGAGCCTTCTTGCGCCACTCGGCCGACCATCCCAGTTCCCCACGCGCCCGCGCATGCAACTCGACGCGTAACAGATCCTCATAAGACAGCCGCATCGGATTGCCCAGCCGCACCCATGTAAAATGGAATAACTCATGCACCAAAATGCGGCTCAACTCTGGCCAATCCTGCGTCAATTCGCGGTCAAGCACAATCAGCCGCTTTCGAAGGAACGAGGTGGCGTGAATCGGCTCGCCGCGCCGGTCTCCGCTCAAAAGCTTTCCGCGCCACGAAGTCAAAGCAGGCCGGAACTTAATTCGTATCGGCGAGCCAGTTATGGAAGGCATTAAATGGGCAGCGGGCCAAACACCGGAACCGCCATGCCCAACGCGTCTTCCAAATTGCAGATAGGGTCGCGCGTGTAACCGTAAATCAACTGCGCGCCTTCGGGCAATTTTCCGGAGATGTAAAGCAACACGGCAGCCGGGTCCTGCGGATCTACAATCGCTTTATAAATCGCCATCACTGGCTGGCTATCTTTATTCAAAATCGTAAAGCCGGAAATGCGGCCATCAGCTCGTAACTTGTCGTTCACGTAATTGAATTTTACGCGCACGGCAAATGACGGTCCTTCGCCTACGGTCGTAATTTCCGCGGGACGAGGGCCTCGTTGATAACCCTGGCATCCGCCCACTTCACGGAACAGGTCGTGGCAAACCATCATTGCGAAATTACGTCCAAGTTTCTTCTGATCCGCCGTGCCAACGTGTATCCCATCATCCAGTGTGGAGTTGATCGAGGCGATCATGCCAGTGTTCGGAATTGCCTCGGCATTACGCTGCAATTCCTGAATTTTGTTCCATTCCGCATAGTTATTCGCGGAAACGTGACGGCCAATCTGCACATAGTAGAACGGCAGATTGGGCTGCTTGAAGTCCTCACGAAAGGCGGCGATCAGCTTCTCAAACTTATCGGCGAATACGCTAGCAGGCGCAGGCGCGGCGTCGGATTCGCCTTGATACCAGAGGATGCCCGCAACTTTACCGCCGATCACATCGAAGCGCCGGATCGTGGAGCCATAAAGCGATTCACCGCCTTTCGATTTCAGATCAGGATTCCATTGCGCCATTGAGGTTCCCCCGTGAGCGCAAGGGATCAGACCGATGGGAACGTTGGTGCGTTGAAACAACTCGACAGCGAAAGGCAAGCCGAGGCCCGCCCCCTTCTTGCGGTTCTGAATGTACGCCGCTTTTGTTTCGCCTGTGAGCCGCTCCAGCTTCCCTTCTTTGTTCCTGCGCCAATGGACTGGGTCGGCTGAATCAGGCAGCGAATGCAACGGTTCGGTGGCCACCTGCCAAACGTCACTTTGATCGAAACTGTGAATCATCTCATGCGGCGCAATCGTATCAATGAGGTTGGCGACGCCCTCCATGTTTGACTGTCCGGCAAGGATCCACAAATCGCCGACAAGGATGTTCTTGACCGAAGCTGTTTGCCCGGCGGAGCGCACTTCAAGCGTGTAAGGTCCGCCAGTGGGAACTTGCGGGAGCGATCCGCTGAAGACACCAGATCGAGCGCCGCCCAGCGGCTTCCAATCGAGGTTAGGCAGCACGGAGCCGGAACGGCTGACAACGCGGGCTTCCACATTACCTGTGGCTTTGCCTGCAATTTTGATGGTAGCCCGGTTGAAATCCCCGCGTTGAACGACTTGGAATTCTACTGGTGAAGTGATTTCGATTGCGTGCGCCGCAGTGGCAAAAGCGGCTATTAGGAAAAGATTGCGCATCGGGGAAATTGTATCATTTAACCCAATCATTTGATGTTGACGCTGACGGCGTTTGATTCTTTACCGTTGACTGTCACTGAAATATCGACATTACCAGCGCCAATTAACGAGCGCGGTACGGGGAGATTGAACTGGGCTACACCATTGGCCGACGTCGACGGACCGGTGGCCGGCGTCGACGGACCGGCGTAGAGTAGATCAATCGGGACACCTCCTATGTTTGCCTTTGAGGAGGAAACCAACCCCAAATTACTTCCGTAAAGAATCAGAAACACTTGATCGGTGGCGGGCCCCAAGTCGATGGGCAGCGCTGTAGTGACACCGGCCGTGGTCTGCGCGAACTGCTCGATAAGTTGCAGGCTGCCCCGGACTCGAGTTAAATAGCCAGTGGCAAGGCCGTTGCGATTCACGGAGAACAGATTAGGAGTAGTCAAAGTTGGCAGATTCGCCTCGCTAACAATGTTGGTGATGTCGATGTCGCCGTCAGCGTTCCACGTCTTCGTGAAGTTTGCCGGTTTGGGCGCGGTGTAGCGGAAAATGACGGTGTTGTCGAGGTCCAGATCTTCGGACCAAATGAACTTCGCTCCAGTGAAATCGTAGCTGGGGTAATCGCCGTCCGGCTTCACCCGGGCCTCGGTAAATTCCGTTGCCGCCGGCCAACTGCTGTCGTCAAAATCGGGTGCGAACCAGTTGGCTGGAATTGGGATGTGGAGCACTTTCGGATTTTTAGTGTCGCCGTTCAGAGGCCCTTTGAAAAAGTTCTTGGCTTTCCAATTAGAGTTTGTGACTGTGCCGTCTGACAGCTTTAGAATGAAGCCTGCGTCGCCAATATTCGTTCCATATTCAAGGCCGGTGTTGGGATCAGCGTTGTCTTTGGCCAGTACAGCGATTGTCATCGGATAAGTGGGCAGTACTTTCACCGAGACGACGTTGTGCGGCAGGAATTCTATCTGATCCACAGCCGCAAGCTTGCCATTGATATAGATCATGCACCAATTGTCGGCGTAGGCGTTGAGTTTGATTACGTTATTAAAATTGGCTTTGATGGGCTGACCCGGACCTGGTGGAGGTGGGGGTGGACCTTGTGCGAGCAGGGGCAGGAGCAAGCAAATTCCCCAGACAAAAGTCTTCATCCTTAATTGATAGCAGCCCAATGTAAAGATTTGATTTGGGGAGGACGAAAATCTTCAAGGCTTCCTAGCGGCAGCTATTCGTGGTCGAATATAGGAATGCCGCGTCCCCCATTGGTTCTTTGGCTACTTTGTATCTCGTTATACGCTTTTCCGCAGGCGGCGAGCCGCACGGAGTTCGTCCGGATGGTGACGGATTTTTCCGAACCCGATGGCTACTTCGATACGGACAATCTTATTTCCAACGAAACAACCTACCTGGATGCGGCGGCGGCGTTGCGCAAGATGAAGGGCGCGGGCGGCATTTATGTGGGTGTGGGGCCCGATCAGAATTTTTCCTATATCGCGCATTTGCGGCCAGCCTTTGCATTTCTGGTGGACATTCGCCGGGGAAATTTGCTGGAACATTTGCTGTTTCGAGCCTTGTTTGAGCAGTCGCGGAATCGCATGGAATACTTGTGCTTGTTACTTGGCAAGCCCACCCCGGTTGATTTGCAGGCTTGGAATAATCAGCCTGTTTTGAAGATTGCGGCGTATCTCGATAAGGCTCCGTCGAAGCGGGATTTGTTTGAGACCACATTGACTGAAGTGCGGCGAAAAGTCACCGCGGTGGGTCTTGCGCTAAGCCAGGGCGATCTTAAAACCATTGCCGGATTCCATCAACGCTTTTTTGACGACGGCTTGGATTTACGGTTCAACACGCATGGGCGGGAGCCGCAGCCTTACTATCCAAAGTTCCGGGACCTGATTGTAGCGCGCGGGGCGTCGGGCGAACCGGAGAGTTATTTGGCGAGCGAGGAACTGTTCAGCGTAGTGAAGAAGATGCAGATGGAAAACCGCATCATCCCGATTGTGGGCAACCTTGCGGGGCCTAAGGCGTTACGGCGAATCGGAATATATGCCAGCGAAAAACATTTGCTGTTAAGCGCATTCTATACATCGAACGTGGAGCAGTATTTGGGACGCGGTGGGGATTTAAATAAATTCGCCGAAAACGTGAAAGCCTTTCCGCGGGATGCCAATAGTCTGATCATTCGAAGCAGCTTTGGGTATTATTCGCGGAGGATGAATGGCGGATCCTACAGCGAACAGCTCATCCAACCAGTGGACGAGTTTGCCGATGGCTGGGATGCGGGGCGCTTGGAGTCGTACCGGAACATTTTGGAAGCGAGCCATCCGGTGGAAAAACATGTCCGGTGATTAAACGCAACGCGGCGCGGGGTGCATCCTTACAAGGCTTACAATAAAACAGAAGGGGTAGGTTTTGTTTTATGGATCAGCTTTGGTATTTTCTCCTCGCTCTAATTTGTTTACTGATCGGCGGTTGCTGCGGATTCTTGTTTATGCGGTTGCGTGCATCGGCGGAAGCCTCCGTACTTGCCGAGCGGCTGCGTGCAAGGGATTTGCGGCTGGCCGGCCTGGAATCAGAACTGCATCTGGAGAGGGCCAACCTGGAGCAACATCAAACCGCCAATGGTTCCTTGCGGGCAACGGCCGCGGAATTGACGGCCAAACTTGATGCCGCCAACACTACCGCGAAAGAAAAAGTTCAGTCGCTTGAGGATTCCCACGCGAAGCTGATGGCGAACTTCCAGGCGCTTGCCGCCGACGCTTTGAAGAACAACAACCAAACTTTTCTGGACTTGGCGCAGCAGACGCTTTCACGCTTTCAAGAAACGGCCAAGGGAGATCTTGAGGGCCGTCAAAGCGCCATTGTGGAAGTGCTGCGCCCCATCCGCGAATCCCTGGATAAGGTGGACACGCGAATTCTGGATCTTGAGAAAGCTCGCATTGGGGCTTATGCCGGGTTGTCGCAACAAGTGCAGTCGCTGGCTGCGGCGCAGGTTCAGTTGCAATCGGAAACATCGAACCTGGTCCATGCATTACGGGCTCCTGCCACGCGTGGGCGTTGGGGCGAAATCCAGCTACGGCGTGTCGTGGAAATGGCCGGCATGGTGGAATATTGTGACTTCGCCGAGCAAGCCTCGGTGACCACCGAACAAGGCCGGTTGCGGCCCGACATGCTGATTCGGCTTCCTAATGAGCGTTTAGTCGTCGTGGATTCCAAAGTTTCGCTTTCGGCGTATCTTGATGCCGTGGATTCAACGGATCCAGCCGTGCGCACGGACCGGCTAAAGGCGCACGCGCAGCAAATTCGTACCCACTTGACGCGGCTTGCCTCGAAAAACTACTGGGATCAATTTGAACATTCGCCGGAATTCGTGGTTGCCTTCCTCCCGGGCGAAACTTTCTTTTCGGCGGCTCTGGAACAGGATCCTTCCTTGATTGAGTATGGCGTGGAACGCAAGGTGATCCTGGCGACACCCACCACGTTGATTGCTCTTTTGAAGGCCGTGGCTTATGGCTGGAAGCAGGAAAAGATGTCGGCCAATGCGGCGGAAATTCGCGACCTGGGTAAATCTCTGTACGACCGCATTCGCACCCTGGTGGAATATTTCGAGGAGATCAACAAGCACCTCGACAGGACCAATCACGCGTTCAACAAAGCGGTGGGCGCGCTTGAGACTCGAGTACTTGTGCCGGCTCGAAAGCTTCGCGAGTTGGGCGCGGGAACGGGCGATGAGATCGACTCGCCAAACCCCGTGGAAACCACTCCGCGCCTGTTTCAATCACCGGAACTTAAGCCTCGCGCTTTGAAGGCGGTTGACCAGGTGGCCATAAACTTCAAGCAATAATCGCTTTGCGAAGCGATTATTACATTCCGGTTATGAATATTTAAGAAAGGCCGCGCCACACGCCGAACCACTTCCGCTCATGAGTTTACAAACAAAGCAGGTGGTGAAACCCTATGCCCGGTGTCTATCATAAAAGGATGCGCCTTCGCTTTCTATCCTTAACAACGCTTATGCTCGCCCAAGCCGTGCCCGCCCAGCCACAGGCCATCATTCCGCTCAGCGAAGTGCGCGCGGGTCAACGCGCCACGGGCCGCACCGTCTTTTCCGGCAACAAAGTCGATGAATTTCAAGTAGAAATCCTTGGCATCCTCGAAAATCTCGGCCCCAAACAAAACATCATCCTCGGCAAACTCTCCGGCGGGCCCCTAGAAAAAACCGGCGTCATGCAAGGAATGAGTGGCAGCCCCGTCTACCTCAACGGCCGTCTCATGGGAGCCGTCGCCCTCGCCTTCCCCTTCGCCAAGGAAGCCATTGCCGGCATCCGCCCCATCGAAGAAATGCTCACCGTCGAATCCGGCGCCATTCCGGAACGCCTGGAATCCTCCCGCCCCGTCACCCTCGGCGAAACGCGGCTGGTCGATATCGCCACCCCCGTCTCCTTTTCCGGGTTCACTCGCGGCACACTTGATCACTTCGCCCCCATGCTGCGCGACCTCGGGCTCGACCCGCGTCAAGGCGTTGCCGGCGGCGCGCCGGTAAATGCAACCGGCCCCGCAAAGCCCCTGCAACCCGGAGAAATGATCAGCGTTCAACTTGTCTCAGGCGACCTTAGCGTAGGGGCCGACGGCACTGTCACCCACGTCGACGGCAACAAAGTCTACGCCTTCGGCCATCGATTCATGGGGCTCGGAGACGCGGAAATGCCCTTCGCCCGCTCCGAAGTTATCACCCTGTTAGCCAACGTTTCCACCTCTTTTAAAATCTCCAGCGCCAAGCAGTGGATCGGCTCTATCCTGGCCGATCGCAACGCCGCCGTCTCCGGCGAAGTTGGCCGGAAAGCGGATCTTTTGCCCGTCTCCGTCAACGTCAAGAATCTCTCGCGCCCGGGCAGTTCCCGCAATTACCAAATGAACGTCATCCGCGACCGCTTCCTATCTCCCTTGCTTCTGCAAATGGCCGTCTACTCGTCCATCGATGGCACCGAACGGACTCTCGGCTCAGCCACCGTGCACATCACCGGCAAAGTGAACATGTCCAGCGGCGATCCCATCCTCATCGATAACCAATACGCCGCTGAATTCGGGGCTCCTGCTCTAGCCTCGCTCGCCGCCGTGCTCCCCTTAAGCTTCATCCTGCAAAGCAAGCTTCCCAACTGGAAACCGCAATCCATGGAGTTCAACATCGAAGCCCGCGAATCTCGCGAAGCTTGGCAGCTGGATCGTTTCTATGCCCGCCGCAACGCCTACAAACCCGGCGAAACAGCAGAGTTCGACGCTATTTTTCGCAAAGAAGACGGCGCTGAAATTCGCAAGCTCATTTCCTTCCCCATCCCCGAAGGCTCCAACCCCGGTACACTCTACGCGTCGCTTTCCGATGGGGCCACCGCCAACGGCCTTGAAAATCGTCTCAACTTCGCCTCGGCCCCGCGCACTCGCGAACAAGCTCTGAAATTCCTCAACGCCCAGCGGAAAAACACTTCGGCATGGGTTCGAGTTTGGCGCGCGGAGATGTCTTTCGATATTGCCGGCGAAGCCATGCCCGCCCTGCCCTCTTCCGTCGCTTTGCTTTTCGCGAAATCCCAATCCTCCCAAGCTTCGTTGCAACCCGGCCGTCCTTCCAAACTAGCCGAATTCGAAACACCGCTCGGCGAAGTACTCAGCGCCGTTTCCCGCACCGTCCAGATCGAGATCAAACCATGAACTTTTTTCGTTTAGCAGGCTCCGCAATCTTCACCGCCGCTATCAGCCTTGCCGCTTCCAGCGCCGCCTGGGAGATGAACAGCTATCAGGATTTTCTTCGTGGCAAATTTACGAATATCTCGCTCACCCGCGACGGCCGTTTAATGCTTGGCCCGCGTATCGAAACCTTGCTCGATTCCGGTGAACAAGCCGTATGGGCTACTGGGAAAGCCCCCGACGGATCCACCTATGTCGCCACCGGCCATCGTGGCAAGCTCTTTCGCATTAGCCCCGGTGGTGACAAATCGCTTGTGTGGACTTCCTCACAACCGGAAATTTTCGCCCTCGCCATTGATTCGAAGGGAGTGGTCTATGCCGGCACATCGCCCGATGGCAAGATCCACCGCATCGAAAACGGAACAGCAACGGAATATTACACCACCAAGGCAAAATTCGTCTGGTCCCTTCTGTCAATCAACGGCACGCTATACGCCGGCACGGACCAAGGGAACGTGCACAAAATCACCGGACCCAACCAGGGCGAAATTTATTACGCTTCCGGTCAAGGGCATGTCACCGTTCTTACGCACGATAAAGAAGGCCGCTTGCTGGCGGGGACCGAACCTAACGGAATTCTCTATCGTATAACGGCCAAGGACAAAGCCTTCGTCCTGATGGATGCAAACTTACCCGAACTGCGCACCGTGATTCCCGCTGAGGACGGCTCAATTTACGTGGCGGCGCTAGGCGGCTCCCTCGCCGGCCGTGGCCTCCAAACCGGAACGCCCGCATCCGTCAACCCCATCATCGTTCCGGGCATTTCAGTAACGGTAACCGAACAAGCGTCCCACGGAACCATTCCGACTGTGGACCTTCCCAAGCCCGATCAGAACCAAAAAGTCCAACCGCAACCCACGCCTCAACTGTCAGCCCCCGTGGCCGCCACCCCGGAAATAGCGGGCGTGGAAAAGTCGGCAATCTATCGCATCCATCCCGACAATACGGTGGAAACGCTTTGGAGCTCGAAGGAAGAAAACGCTTACAGCCTTCTGCGCTCCGGCGATTATTTGGTGTTCGGAACAGATTTGCAAGGCAGGCTCTACCGTCTCTCCGCCGATCGTAAAGTAACATTGCTTTCAGAAACCAACGAGTCCACCATCACCAGCCTTTCCGCCAACGGGACAGAAATTATCGCCACTTCAAGCGATCAGGGAAAAGTGATGAAGCTCGGCTCCGGATATAACGGCATGGGTACATATGAATCCCCGGTGCACGATTCCACCAGCGTCGCCCGCTGGGGCCGTTACGATTGGCGCGCCGAACTTTGTGATCAATGCAAAGTAAAAATGGAAACCCGCTCCGGCAATTCATCCCGCCCAGACCGGACTTGGAGTGATTGGAGCGAAGTCACAACCAATCAGATCATGAGCCCAAACGCCCGCTATCTGCAATGGCGGACGGAACTCAGTGGAAATCCTGGAACCACTCCCGTACTTGAAAGCGTGACCGCTTCCTACCTTCCGCAAAACACCGCGCCGGTTGTCCGCTCCATCTCTGTAATGTTGGTCCCCCCAACCGCCTCCGCATCGAAGACCGCCACGCAACAACAGCAACAACAGCAAGCGCAAACCGCGACTTTCAGCGTCACCGTTACGGATACCGCGGATCCCCTGCCCGCAACCAGTTCCGGCACTCCGTCCCAGATCCTGACTCGCGGAGGAGCCCAGGGCCTGCAACTTTCCTGGCAGGCCGACGATGCCGACGGCGACAAGCTGATCTACGCAATCTATTTCCGGGGGGAAGGCGAGCGCGAATGGAAAATGCTCAAGAACAATATCCAGGAAAACACGCTGCCGCTCGACTCCGACGCTCTAGCCGACGGCCGTTACCGCTTCCGCGTGGTAGCCAGTGATCGCCTGATGAACGCCGGCCCATCCGCCCGTAACGCGGAATTAATCAGTGCTCCGTTCCTGATCGACAACACACCACCAACGGTTACCATTGGCGCCCCCTCGCGCCAAGGCCAAGCGGTGATATTGACCGTTACCGCAACCGATGCCGCCAGCCCTATCCGCCGCGCCGAATATTCGTTGGACGCCGGCCCCTGGACGCCACTCGACGCTGCTGACGGAATTCTGGACTCGATGACCGAACGCATCGAAGTGCGTTTGGAAGCCCTCCCGCCCGGTGAGCATTTATTAGCTGTGCGCGCCTACGATTCCGCCGGCAACGCAGGCTTGAATAAGATAGTGTTGCGTTAATGCTCAGACCCTAAAATATATCTGAGTATTGCCTTAATGCTTCAGACCCTGAAGTATATCCGTCGCCAGAAAAATTAATTACAATTATCAAAAAGAGATGCGATCCCTACTCTCCATCTTTCTCCTCCTCACCACTCCAGCTCAACCTACGCTCAAACCCAACGACCTCGCCACCGTCGAAGGCACAGTCCGCCACGCCATCGCCGGCCAGCCTCTATTAAAAGCCGTCCTAACTCTCCAAGGCTTAGCCTAGCCTATGCCGCCACCACAACCAGCGACGCCAACGGCAAGTTCGCCATGAAGAACCTCGCCCCCGGCCAATACTCATGGAGCGTACAGCGTACAGGCTTCACCAACTTCCTACCCAACGCCTCCGATCCCAACAATTTCCTTACGCTGGAAAAGGGCCAATCCAAGAAAGGGATGGAAATCAAACTGACCCCCCAGTCCGCCATCGCAGGCCGCATCACCGACGACGACAACGAACCCGTACTCGACGCCTCAATCACCCTTCATCACCACAGCCTGGGCGTCGTCGACCCCCCGCAAGGCTTCTACGTCAAGAGCGCCTGCACCGCCGATACCGACGTGATGGAGAACGGCCTCGATCTCTCCACAGGCATCCCCATCAACAATCTCGAAATCGTCATGAGCCCCGAAGCAGCTCAGCTGGATGGATCGGTGATCGACGAAAAAGGCAATGCAGTCCAAAGAGCCACCGTTGTGCTCCGCCCAAAAAACGGCCGCCCCTGGGCTCTGGCCCTAATGCGCCCGGTCGTCACGACCCCCGATGGCAAGTTCACCATCCACAGCATCGCACCAGGCGAATATGAAATTCTTGCCTTCGCCAATGTCCAGCAAGCCGACGCCCTGAATCTCGACCTCTTCCAGGACTACGAACTCCAAGCGCAAAACCTGCGGTTGGGCCCGAATTCAAAAGAGTTGGGCCAGTTGAAAGCCATCACCGTCACCACCCAGTGATTCCGAGTCACAACCACTTTCAAAAAAAGTGAACTCACCTAACCCGCACAGCTACAACTAATTACCCCTCCGGCCTCAATCTCCCCCGCCTCAACTTGGCAAACCCGCGGTGTACTCTTAAAACCAAAGAGAAGCACTATGCCAAACACCCAATCGCCCAAGCACCAGAAGCACCTTGATCTCGCCCATCGCGCCAAGCTCTTCCTGACGCCCGGCCACCAAACCTGCGCCACGCTTCCCAACGGCACTGCCGTCCCACTTTACTCCGAAGATTTCTTCACCTGGCTGTTCGAAGTCTTCGATCACGAACAAATCCCATCCCCATCCTCGGCCCAGTTCTCCTATGTCCAACGCCAACTGGACGCCGAAGCCTACACCTCTCGCAACTTCCAAAAAGCCCACTTGCGCGTCGCCCAAACCGGCCAAGCCGCGTTTGAAATCGACCTCGACAATTTCACCCACCCAACCATCAACCTCAACTATCACGAGTGGGCTCTAACCGCCGCCGCCCCAGAATCCAACTTCCTCCGGCCCACCCAGAATCATCCCCTGCCCATACCCGAACCATCTCCGGACGATTTACCAACAACACTAGCCAACGATTTCGCTCTAACCCCCGAAACAGCCAAGCAACTGGCGGAATGGTTAGCCCTAGCCATGCTCCCCAATCAACAGCCACCCATCCTGGTCATCACCGGAAAGAAGAGGGATGAGGCCACGCGCAAACTCCGCACGCTACTCGACCCGGTCATCCACCCGCTGCTCGAAATCCCCTACACCAACCGCGAGCTAGGCCAACTGGCCTTAACCAACAATGTCCTTGCCTTCTCAGTCTTCAAATACATCGCCCCCAGCAAGATCGAAGCGTTGAACAAGCTCCAATCCGGCGTGCTGGTCAAGCTAAAGGAGGTAAACAACCGAAGAGGCCAAGTCTGGACCACCGTCTCACGCCCGATCATCCTCTCGGCCAGCGAGCCAATCCAAATCAGCACCAATCAAATCAACATAGAAATCAACGAAGCCGCAGCAACGGAAATCTCCCCTCAACTCTTCGGAGCGTTGTTAAGCATGATGGTCACGGTCCTAAACCAAATCCACTCAAGGCCAATTCTCGAAAGGCATGTCCATCAACCCACGCCACCCCCACCGCCAACTGTCCTAGAGCACACAAGCGTCCCCTACACATAAAGCGTAAAGCTAAGCTCCGGCCAAAAGATTGGAGTCACCAAGCAGCCCACCTAGAAGATCTTTGACAATTGAACGAATCCAACCGGTAGGGCGGACGCCCTCGTCCGCCGAGGACCCCCTGGACCGCCTGCTCAAAGCTCAAACGAAGATCCACCCCTCCAGATACTTCACAGCATGCCCCGAAAGCAGTACCCGTTCCCCTCGCACCTCGCAATGAACTTCCCCGCCCCTCGCCGAAGCCTGATACCCCAACACAGGATTCTTCGCCAACCGTTCAGCCCAAAAAGGCGCCAGCGTACAATGAGCCGACCCAGTCACCGGATCTTCGTCAACACCCTTAGCCGGTGCAAAAAACCGCGAAACAAAGTCGTACTCGCTGGCTCCCGCCGTAACAATAACCGCAAAGCGGTCCACGTCCCGCAGTTTCTCCATATTGGGCTTCAGACCCCGCACAGCCGCTTCCGATTCAAGAACAGCCATATAATCCCTGGCGCCCCATAACTCCACAATTTTCGCCCCTAGCGCCTCTTCCAAATGTGCATTGGCCGATAGCCTCTCCGGCATTCTTGAAGGAAAATCCAGAGTGTAAATCTCGCCCTTCCGGCTAACCGAAAGCTCTCCGCCGCGGCTCCGGAAGCGAACGGTCGTCGCACTTTTATCCAACTCATTCATAATCACCCACGCCGAGGCCAGCGTGGCGTGGCCGCACAAATCCACTTCCACCCCAGGCGTGAACCATCGCAAATGATACCCCTCCGCTTCACGCAGGAAGTAAGCGGTTTCCGCTAGATTATTTTCCGCCGCTATCTTCTGAAGTAACTCGTCCGGCAACCAGCTTTCCAAAGGACAAACCGCTGCCGGGTTGCCGGCGAAAAGTTTTGAAGTAAATGCGTCTACCTGAAACAAAGGCAGTTTCATTGGAAGTTCTCCTTACACTAAGTGGAACGAAATTGGGCGGGTCTGACTACTGCAATTTCGCCCGGCCACGCTCGTTGTGTACGAGTTCATTGAAAATGGCCAGCACTTGTTTGCGGTATTGGTAAAGTCGCTTCAAGTTGTCCTTGAAGCGGTCCTCATATTGTCGGCCTCTCATCCATTTTCGGGCAAGGGTCAACGGCACATCAATATCCCTGCGGATACTGTCGATAGAATGGCCACGCAAAAAGAGCCCATAGAACAGGGCTGCTTCCCTTTGCGGCGCCAATGGATCTTGAACGTCCCTCGAAATCATATTGCGTACAAAAAACTGAGTATACGCCGCGATTGCCCGATTAGGCAAGTACGAAGTCTAACCACTTTAGAATCAATCCAAGTAGCGCAGGCCCCACGCCAGCCTGCCCAGGATCTGAAGTCAAAACAGAACCCCACGACTCTCCCGGTTTTCAAATCGCCTTCCTGCGAATTTCCACCCACAAAGGAAATACCCCAGGGTTTTCCAACCAAACACGCATCCATTCCATCATTTCTTTCTTCCCGGCGTTACCAGTCCGCTGAAACGCGAAACCGGCATGCAGCCTCGCCTCAATTAGCAACGCCCTGCAATGTTTCCTCACATCCAAACCCCCGGCCGCGTAGATGGCTTCCAGTCGCGTAAGCGAATCGGCGAGAATATCCAAGTTCTCCTGCCTCACACCTTCCACAAGCGGATCCAATCCATAGCCGCTTGCCCGCAGTACCTTTCTTAGATAATGATCCGAGATGGGACTTAAAGTCTCTTTCAGTTCCCGCCAATTCTGCAAATTCACGGAAGATGGACCATGCTCCAAAAGCCAAGCATCCACCGCCTGTTTCTTCGTGACTCTACTTGTTCGACCTAAGGACACGGCGATACTGTTCCACGTTCTTCCTGTGGTCCGCTAATGTTGCCGCAAAATTATGCTGCCCGGTTCCGTCAGCTTTGGCCACAAAGTAAATATACTTCGATTCAGCCGGCTTCAGCGCCGCCCGCAGGGACGCAAGGCCAGGATTCGCTATCGGGCCCGGAGGCAACCCCGCCACTTTATAGGTATTATATGGATGATGCCGGTTCAAATCTGACTTATAGATCTTCCCCCGCCAGGCCCCAAGCAGCAAAGCAACGTAGGCCACCGTGGGGTCGCAATCCAACTTAATGCCGCGCTCCAGCCGGTTCTCGAACACCGAAGCAACCATCGTCCGTTCCTCTTTAACGCCCGTCTCTTTTTCCACCAGTGAACCAAGCGTGACCGTCCTAAGAGCATCGTCGGTGGCGCCCAACTCTTTCCATTGACGCCTGAATTCATTGGTCATCATGCGGCAAACCTGCTCAGGCTTGGCGTGATAAGCCAAGCGATAGGTGGAAGGAAAAAGGAACCCCTCAAGGGAAGTGCTCCGCGGGGCCAAATCCAAAATCATCGCCGGGTTCCGCGCCTGCGCCACGAAATCCTCCATCGAAAAGAATCCTTGCGATTCTAGAGACTTGCCTATGTCAAACATGTTGAAGCCTTCCGGCACAATCAAGGTGTAGAAAACTACTTCCCCTTTAATCAGCCGCATCACGATCTGATCCGGCGTTTGTGGCTTGTCGAAACTATAGTCGCCCGCCATGATTTTCGACCGCATATGCAATAATCGCGCCGACCAAAAATGCCATGGGGTTCGCACCACGCCGGCCTTGCTAAGGATCAGGCCTAATTCCCTTGTGCTAGTGCCTTTCGTGAACTGAACGGATTTCCCCCCATTGTATTTAGGGTTGTCCTGATGCGCCAGGAAATGAAGAAGGCCATAAGAGGCAAGGCAAAGGATTGCTAAAAAAAGTGCGGCTTTCTTCATTCCAGTGAGGCCAGATAGCTATTCAGCAAAATTATCGCCGATAGTTTATCCACCATTCCTTTCCGTTCTCTTCGTTCATTCAGTCCGCCCTGGCGTAGCATCCGTTCCGCCTCCACGCTGGTCAGCCGTTCGTCCCACATCTCATAGGGTACACCCGTAACCGCCGATAAGCGGTCGGCGAACACCCGCACATATTCCGTCTGCCTGCTTTCGTGCCCGCTCATATGCAAAGGGTTGCCGAACAGCATCAGTGAAACATCTTTTTCTTGGACCAACGCCGCCAACCGCGCAATGTCTTCGCGGATATTTGTCCGCTCAAAAGTGTCCATCCCCTGCGCCGTAATCCGCAAAGGATCAGTCAGCGCCAGTCCAATCCGGCGTTTGCCTAAGTCGAACGCCAGTATTCGCATGTCTTAGTTACACCCTTCGAAATTGAGAACGGGCATCGCGCCATCTTCTTGCGCTTTGCCCGTTTCTAATATCAGTTAGCCTCAACACTGTTCACTAAGACCCGTTGACTAGCCCCGATGGGAATCGGGAGATTCGAACCCTGTCCGCTGTTGGGACTTCGAACAATCCCCGATTCCATCGGAGGCTAGTCAAAATGCCCGTTTTGTCAGCAGTGCTGATCACGCTAGGAACCTAAGTGAACAGTGTTGCAGTTAGTCTGCCCTATTTTGCGGGAGCGGTTTTCTTTGCCGGTGGAAGAGGGGCCATCATAATCGCCGGCTTTGTTATAGCCGGAGCCGCCGCCGCGCCCGCCGCAATGGGAGCATTCTTGTCGTAAAGGCCAACAATATCCCGCGTGATGTCCACCGAATTGGAAGCGTAAAGAACGGGGCTCTGTTGCGCACTGACATCAATCACTAAAGCATACCCTTTGTCGGTCGCATACTTGTCGATCACGGCCATCATCTTGCCGCCAATTTCGTTCAACAGCTTAGCTTGCTCCTGCTCCGCTTCCGCTTGGGCGTCTTCCACGTCACGATTGAACGATTTAGTCTTCGCATCAATGTCACCCGCGAGCTTACGCTTGGTATCTTCCGAGGCTGTGTTTGATGACGTTTTCAGCGTATTCTGCAGCGCGGCAATAGCACCCTGCTTCGCCTCCAAATCCTTGCGGCGGGGCGCTGATTTTTCCTCGAGGGTCTTAATCGCCTTCTGGCCGTCCAGGGTCGAAACTATGGCATTTTGAATGTTGATAATGCCAACCTTGGTCGGTTGCGCGAACGCGCTTGCCGCCAAAGCTACAAAACCCGCTAGTAGCAAACTGCTTTTCATGTTAGTAAAACTCCTAAATTCCTATCTTTGGTAGAACGTCTCTTAGAACGTTCTAGAAATCGTGAAACGGAAAGCATGGTTCCGCTCTAAAAATGGCGTCGCTCTTCCAAAGGACGCAAGCGAATTGATAAAAGTTGCCTGATTGGGGAAAAACGAACGATCAAGCACAATCGGAGGCTGAATGAACTGGCGCACAATATTTGGATTATACGCATAGTACAGCCGGAATGGTGCGTTCACCACAGGCATCATAATCTGTAATTCCAAACCGGTGGAGGTGCGAATCTTTTCCGTGTTCGGCACCACCCGGATCTTGCCGTCAAAACCGGCTTGAGGAAACAAACTGTTTAACTCGTCCACACGGCCCTGGTTCATGCGCAACTGATCCTTGCGCGTCAGCCGGTCAATACCGCCGTCAAAAAAGGCTGCAAGGACCAGTGGACCAAAGATCGGAATGCGATATTCAAAATTGGTAATGACGTTCATATCGCCGCCAGGGAAAGTCAACTGATAGATCGGCACCTTCATCGAAACCGGGGCCAGAGTCTCTACCCCGTTCTGTAGAATTTTTTGTTGGCGAGGCGTTCCATCGGAATTCAGAACGGCAATGTCGGCGGAACTGGCCACATAAGCAATCGGGCTTATGCCCCAAATCTCGAATCCGCGTATGTCGTTTTCGCCACCCATGTAGAAGCGTTGAAAAGGAGGAGCCACTTTGCCGCCGTAACCAGTGATGTACCGGCCCAGACCTCTCATACCGATGACATGGCCCTGTCTCAAGCCTTTGCGGAAATAGGTCCCTGTAACGTTGGGCGAAATCATATTTACATTGCCGCCTAAGATGGAGCCGGCAAACGTAGTCGAAATATATAGGCTCTTTCCCTTGGTCGGAGTGATCGGATGATCTACCGTGTTATAGGAATATTGGGGGATAATTTTACTGGTCTTAATCCCTTCCAAAGAATTCGGGCCGCTGACGCCTTGGAAGTTAATGTAGTTGAAGTAGGTCGTCGAGGCCGTGGTCAGCGTCTTGATGCTTGATCGGTCATACCCGTAACTCAAAGATACACTTGCGAACGTGCGCTTCAGCCGGGTTGAGGCGAAGGCCGTGAAACCATAGCCTTGTGAAACGTAATTGAGCAAATTGTCCTTACCCAAGGCATTATAAAAAGGAAGCAAATTACGCCCCGATAAAAGCGATACTTCGCGGCCTTGATCGAAGTTAAAACGGTTCATGAAAACCGTGAAGCCCGATTGAATCGGACGATCAAACAAGTAAGGCTCTGTGAAGCTGAAGGTGACGTCGCGAGTACGATCACCCAACTGGGAGTTAATGCCCAACGTCTCGCCTAGGCCAAGAAAGTTGTTTGTCGAGTAACCGAAGCTGACGAAACTGCCGGAGATCCCGGAAACGCCTCCCGAAAGGGAAACCGAATTCTTGCCCCGTTCCTTAACTTTCAAAGCCACGTCCACCGTATTGGTTCGCGAGTCGCGGGTGATGGTGGCGGCCTCGGATTCCTTGAGCGCTTCAAAGTAACCAAGTTGATTCAAGCGAAGAATGCTAAGTTCCCAAAGCCGGGAATTAAACATGTCGCCTTCATCGATCAGCAGTTCGCGCCGGATCACTTTATCGCGAGTGGTCGTGTTGCCCACGAAGTCCACGCGGCGCACAAAGAATTGCTTGCCTTCATCCACGCTCAAGGTAAAGTCGATTTTGTTCTGGCCTGGCACGGGGTTGATGTCAGGCTCGGGCACCATATCGATGTAGCCAAATTCGCCATACAACTTCCGAATGTTTTCCAGGCCTTTGCGTAATTTCGCAGTTGTGAAGATGTCGCCCTCTTGCATCCCGAAGATGGGACGCATTAAAGTTTCAGGGGTGCGGAATAGCTTTACTCCGACAAATCCGACTTTGTTTAATCTATACTGAGCGCTCTCTTCCACATTAATGG
>JAYVXT010000362.1:0-18746 GCA_043785065.1 Bryobacterales bacterium
GCCGCCCGCCGCGATGCGGCTGCGGTTTAGTGCTCCGGCGCCGGTAACATTTCCGGTTATGAAAGGGAGGTTATCCGCCCGAATTTGATCTGGAACCAGGGCCGCGGCCTCAGCGCGATTCCTTGCGGCGGAAATGCGCGGATGATTATGCAGCGCGATCTCTTCAGCCTGCTTCAAGGTCAATTTTTGTGGCTGCGCCTGGGCGCAGGCGGCAATCGCTATCCAGAGGAAGGTCCGTTTCATGCTTCGCTCTCCTGCGATTCCACGTCGATTGGTGATGGATCGTGCTTTCGATAGACCAGATAGTAAGCGGCCGGGACCAGGAAAATGGTGAACATAACGGAAAGCGTCAGGCCCCCAATTATGGCGCGCGCAAGCGGAGCATAACTTTCACTGCCCGCACCCAACTTCAACGCCATGGGCATTAATCCGATGATGGTGGCAAGAGAAGTCATCAGCACGGGGCGCAGGCGCACGCGGCAGGCGGTGTCCACAGCCTCGCGCACGGTGGAGCCGTGTTCGCGCAAGTGGCGCGTAAACTCCACTATAAGAATGCTGTTGGAAACGGCGATTCCCACCAGCATGACAACGCCCATCAGCGACATCACATTCATGGAAGTGTTGGTGAGATAGAGCGTCCACAGCACGCCGGTAAGCCCGGGCGGCACGGCCACTAGAATAATGAACGGATCGATGAACGAGCGAAACTGGGCCACTAAGATCAGGTAGAGCAGCAATACCGCAAGCGTCAAGCCGATCGCGAAACTTTGAAACGAAGACCGCATGCCTTGAACCATGCCGCGCATCACCACCGTGACGTCTTTGGGTAATTTAGTTTCGGCCATCAATGCGTCGATTGCGTTGGCGATCCGGCCCAGATCTTCACCCAACGGCCGGACGTAAATATCAATCGTGCGGCGTAATTGGTAATGATCCACCTCGGTAGGCGAATTGATGCGCTTGATGCTGCTGATTGCATCGAGCCGCGCCGGTGTCTTGCTGCTGGCTCCACGCAACGTTATGGCGCGAAAATCCTGTAAGTTACGGATACTTAGTTCCGGATATTGGACTGTTAGTAGGTAGTCCGTCCCTGTCTTAGGATCGATCCAGAAGCTGGGCGCGATCATCTGATTCGACGTCAGGGCGGTGATTACGTTTTGCACTACCTCGCGTTGACTGAGCCCCAATTCGCTCGCGCGAGTGCGATCAATATCCAACTGCAAGGCCGGATAATCCAGATCTTGGGGAATATAAACATCGGCCACGTTTTGGATGTTGCGGATGCGTTCCGCAAGGCCGGTTGCAATCTTGAAGTCACGATCCATGTTGGAGCCGCCCACCTGCACATCAATGGGAGCGGGCAGACCCAGATTGAGCACCGAATCCACCATGCCGCCGGATTGGAAGTAAGTGGTCAGCTGCGGCATCTCTTTTTCTAGTCGAGCCTTCACGCGAGCCATATACTCGTAACTGCCCACCTTGTGGCCTTCCTTCAAGCTGACCTGGACGAAGGCGGTATGTCCGGCGGAATTCGTCGTGTAGATTGCCGAAAAGTCCGATGTGGCTCCGATATTTGAAAGGATCATCCCTAGATCATCGGAGGACACTTCCTGACGAATCAAGTTTTCCAGCTTGGCGATTTCCTGTTCGGTAACACCGATGCGCGTTCCGGACGGAGCCTTCACGTTGAGCATGAATTGTCCGGCATCGGTGCGTGGGAAGAAGGCCAGGTCAAGCTTGGGGGCCAATGTTAACGATGCTAGGAAGATAATGGTGAAAGCCAATAAGCAAACGACCGGATGAATCAGCACGACCGTAATAAGCCGGTCATAGCCCCGCAGCATTGCCTCAAACTTTTGGTTGAACCATTGATTGAACCCGGTGGTTGCGTGGGAGGGCGCCTTGATGAAGCGGGCGCAAAACAACGGCACCACGGTCAGCGCGACTAGGTAGGAGGCGAACAGCGAAAGAGCAACAGCAAGGCCCAGCGCGGTGAATAAGAACTTGCTGACGCCGTATAGGAACGTCACGGGGAAGAAGACCACCACGGTGGTAAGCGTGGCTGCAAGCACGGGCAGCGCCACTTCTTGTCCGCCCCGTTCCGCGGCTACTTCCGGTGGTTCGCCAAGCTCCAGATGGCGGTAAATGTTTTCGAGCACCACCACGGAGTTGTCGATTAAGCGTGAAAAGGCCAGCGCGAGGCCGCCCAACACCATGCTGTTGATTGAGCCGCCCATCATATACAAAGCGAAAAAAGTGGCCAGCGCGGATAGTGGAATAGAAAAGAACACAGCGGTGGTGGCGCGCAGGCTGCCAAGGAAAATCAGAATCATGAGCGAGGTAAGCAACAAGCCGATTGCGCCTTCGTGCAGCAGAGTTTCAATGGCGGTTTTGACGAATTGCGACTGATCGAACACGACGGAGCTCTTCAGTTGCTCGGGAATATCGGTGAGTTTGGCGACGGCTTGGCGTATGCCATCCACCACCGCGATTGTATTGTTGTCGCCACCCTGCTTCAACACGGGCAGATAGACGGAACGCTGCCCATCGACCCTGACTATGTTAGTTTGAATCGCGGCGGCATCCTTGGTGCGGCCAATGTCGCGAACGCGAACTGGCGCTTGCCCAACCATCTTCAAGGGAAGGTTGTCGATCTCTTCGAGTGTTGGCAGTTGGCTATTCGTGTAGATGTTGTAATCGAGCGAGCCGATGGGCACATCGCCGGCGGGCAGGATAAGGTTCGCGTCGTTGACGGAGCGCACCACGTCCATCAGGCTTAACTGGCGCGCTTCAAGGCGCAGCGGATCGGCATAAAGCATGATTTGCCGGGGCGCGCCTCCGAACGGCTGGGGGACGCTGGCTCCGGCCACGCCGGCGATTTGGTTGCGCACGGTGTATTGCGCCAAATCGCGGAGAGCCGTTTCGCCCAGACCTTCACCGGTGAAGGTTACGAGGCAAACGGGAAGGCTGGAGGCGTCGAACTTCAGCACGATGGGCGGCAGCGTTCCAGGCGGAAGACGCCGCAAATTGGCCATCGCCAAACTAGATATAGCGCTCATGGCAGCGTCGGCGTTTGCGCCGGGTTGAAAGTAAATTTTGATCAGGCTTACCCCCGTGAGGCTGCGCGATTCAATGTGATCAATGTTACTGGCTAGCGTGAAGAAGCGTTCAAAGCGGCCGGTGATATCCACCTCAATCTGTTCGGGTGGCATGCCGGAATAGAATGTAGCCACCACAACAACGGGGATATTCATTGAGGGAAACATGTCTACCGGCATGCGCGCCAAGGACACGATGCCGACGATGGCGATGACGAGGCAAAGAACAATGATGAGATAGGGCGTCTTAATGGCGAAGCGTGACATGGGCTATTTGCCCCCCTGCGCCTGGCCAATTTGCACTTCCTTGGTTTCCACTTTTTGACCGTCCTTGAGCCCGGATCTGTTTCCGATGACTACTAATTCGCCTTCCGAAACGCCAGAGCGAATTTCCGCCAGGTCGGCTGTTTCCATGCCGGTCTGCACGCGCCGGATTTCAATTTGTTTGGACCCATTCACGACGAACACAACGGTATGGTCCCCTTCCTCAGCTTTGGCTGTTAAAGGCACGGCGATCACACCCCGCCGGTCGTCAAGCAATAGTTCCACTTCGGCGTACATCCCCGGGATCAGCGTCATCGTGGGGTTGGCGACATCCACTTCGGTATCCATTGTCCGCGTGGCCGTTTGCACTTTTTCGGAGAAGCGCGCCACGCGTCCCGGAAAGGTACGGTTCAAAGTGGGGACCTTCACGTCCACCGTGTTTCCGATGCGAATTGAGGGCACTGCCGATTCGGGAACAGGAAGAATCAGGCGCAACCGGCCGTTGCTCGAAAGGCGCACGACGGGCATGGCTTGCGATTGCGATGCGATGCCGGCCTGAATCATGGATCCGGTATTGGCGTAGCGCTTGGTGACGACGCCGGCGAAGGGCGCCGTCACCTTTGTATAGGCGTACATCGTTTTGAGCCGGTCAAGATCAGCCTGAACTATATGCACTTGATGCTCCGCCGCACTTAGGTTGGATCTGGAAGATGCTAATTGTGCATCGGCCATCAGATCCTTTCCGCGCGCCTCGTCGATTTCCTGTTGAGCAATTAAACCAGGTTTCGATTTCACTACCGACGCCACCCGCTCATAGGAAAGGTGCGTCAAATTGTAGGCCGATTGCGCCCGCTTAATGTCATCCTTCGCTCTTTCCAATTCCGATTGCCGTCTTTGGATTTCCTCTTCGGCGCGCACCATGTCGGCCCGCATCTCCGGGACTTCAAGGTCGGCCAGTGCTTGGCCTTGCGCCACGCGGCTGCCTACGTCTACATAGATCTGTTTGACGTAGCCGGCGACCTTGGCCATTACGTCGACCTCTTCGAAGGGGGTGAATTCGGCGGTTAGGGTTAGGTGGCGGTCAAGGTCGGTCTTGACCGCTTTGCTGACGGCGATCGTAGGGGCGGAAGGCCGTACGGCTTCCTTCGGTTGCTCTGGTCCGTGGGAGCAGGAACTGATAGCCAACAGCGCGATAGCGAGGAGGATTGCGAACGGAGTTTTCAGCATGGCGAACTTTCTACTATAGTTCGCAGTGGCGGGGGTGGGACATACCCGGATCAGGGTATTTCGGTGCAAGAAGACTGGTAGATTGTGATGGGACGATCCTCAACGGGCTGGCCCGGTGGCCAGCCGGATCGGACTGATGCTTCTGAGGAACTCGCGCAAAACGGACTCGCTTCGGCTAATGGAATTAGCGAATTCCTCCAACATTCGGGGCCGCGCCGAAGCGGCCTTTGCGCTTTTAAGGAACCCGCGCAAAACGGAGTTCCGGTGGCGAGCTACCTTTCGTGTTCTTTCAATATTTGGCGGCCCTGCCACCGGGCCCTTTGCGCTTCTAAGAAACACCGCATGAAACAGACTCGCTGCGGCGAATAGCGCCGAGGCGGCTTTTGCTGGAATTAATAAGCCGTCAACTCTTCGGAGTGCCTTTCAACCGCCGGCGTTAGCGGAACACACTCAAAGTAAGCATGGAACCGGAAGCTGGAACCCTTGCCTACTTCGCTCGAAAGTGAGATCTCGCCGCTCATCAACTCCACCAATTGTTTGCAGATCGCCAAGCCAAGCCCCGAGCCGCCTTGCTTGCGCGACATTGATGGATCCGCCTGTACAAATGGCTGGAAGATCAATCCTTGATGCTCCGGAGCAATGCCGATGCCCGTATCGGACACCTCAAATGCGGCCTTCATGCGGGGGCCAAACTGCCCCAGGATTTTCGCCGTAATGGTAATTGAACCCCGTTCTGTATATTTAACGGCGTTTCCAACAAGGTTGTAGAGAACCTGACGCAGGCGGATCGGATCCCCATACAAGACATCGCGCAAGGAATCGTCAAACTTGCATGACAGAGTGAGGCCTTTCTTTTGCGCCCGCTCCGACATTAACTTGTTCACTTCGCGCACTACGTCGGCCGGCGTGAATTTGACGTTGCATAGCGTCATTTTCCCCGCCTCGATCCGCGACAAGTCCAGCACTTCCTCCATCATTTCCAAAAGGGAATTGGTGGAAGCTAGAACGGTTTGGGCGTAATCCCGCTGTTCTTCGTCAAGCGTTGTTTCAAGCAGCAGCGACGTCATACCCAGAATGCCGTTCATGGGCGTCCGGATTTCATGGCTAATGTTTGCCAGAAAAGCGCTCTTCAACCGGCTTGCATCCTCGGCTTCGGTTAACGCATTTCGAAGTTGCCGCCGGTGACGGACATGTTCCATCGAATAGCGGATGGAGCGTTCTAAAGTTCTTACGTCCAATTGCCCCTTAACCAGGTAATCGGCCGCGCCGGCCTCCATCGCGGCCAAATCGGTTTCCTTGTCTTCATGACCTGTCAGCAGAATCACCGGCACATGGCTGCCCTTTTGATTCATTTCCGAAAGAAGGTCGAGTCCGGTTTGCTGTCCCAGTTGGTAATCAAATAAATAAACGTCGAAGTTACGAGCTTCAATAGCTGCCCGGGCGGCTTCGCAAGTAG
Organism: Bryobacterales bacterium; assembly: GCA_043785065.1. Lineage (GTDB taxonomy): Bacteria > Acidobacteriota > Terriglobia > Bryobacterales > Bryobacteraceae > JANXSF01. Next base: position 6,046 of record JAYVXT010000362.1, read on the forward strand.
CCACCCATTCCAATTCATAGCGCCCAACTCCAATAGCGGCAAGCAGCGACTTTACGAAGAAACAATCGTCCTCATCGTCGTCAAGCATAAGGATTCGAATCGGTTTAGGCTGCACGCTCATGCTCCGGCAATTCCACGATTTCCAGCCAATAGCGGCCAATGGTTTGCGTTACATCCACTAACGATTTGAATGTGACCGGTTTCACGATGAAGGAATTCACACCTAAATCGTAAGCGCGGAAAATATCTTCCTCGGCCTTCGACGTGGTGAGCACAATCACCGGAATCCGCCGCAATTCCGGATTGCTTTTGATTTCCCGCAGCGCCTCGCGGCCATCCTTGCGAGGCATGTTCAAATCAAGAAGAATCATTCCGGGTAACGGCTGGCCCGCCAAGCCGGCATACGTTCCGCGGCGATTCAGGTAGTCCATCAATTGCTCGCCATCTTCCACCATATGCAGATCGTTGGCGACACGGGTTTCTTTCCAAGCGTCCAGAAGAAGCATCCTGTCCTCGGGATCGTCGTCGGCGCATAAAATCGTGATCGGGCGCGCGAGATTGTCTCTCATTCGTGATTCTCCATCGTGGGCTCCAAAGGCAATTGGACAATGAATGTCGCGCCTTGTCCGGGCGCACTCTTAACCGTTATCGTTCCGCCGTGCCGTTCCACAATGCGGCGGCAAACGGATAAGCCGATTCCTGTTCCCTCATATTCCAGGCGCCCATGAAGCCGCTGAAACACTTGGAAGATCCGCTCCGTATATTTTTCATCAAACCCGATGCCATGATCGGTGACAGTGATCCTGTATTGATCTCCGTCACAAACACAACCCTGTATCTCCACGCGCGGCGTTTCACCTGGCGCATGAAACTTAAGGCCGTTGGCCACCAGATTTTGAATCAGTTGCGTGATCTGGATCGGGTCTGCCTGCACCGTGGGCAGCGGACTGCATGTAACAATCGCCGCTTTCTGCTGGATACGAATCTCAAGATCGGAGAGCACCCCCCGCACAATAGCGTTTAGATCGACCGTGACAAAATTCTGCGTCCGCGTGCCGGCTCTTGAAAGCGAGAGTAGATCGTTGATCAGCCGTTGCATACGTCCCGCGGCGTTTTGCATTCGATCCAAATAATCAAGACCTTGGGCGTTAAGCGATTCCGAACATCTGCTTTTAAGCAAATCACCGAATGCTTGAATTTTCCGCAGTGGCTCTTGTAAGTCATGCGAGGCAACGAATGCGAACTGTTGCAATTCGGCGTTGGAACGGCCAAGTTCCTTGGCCTGGCGCTCAAGCGCTGCTTCCGCCTTCACACGCGCTGTCACGTCCAGCATCGCCGAACGAATCCCGATTACATTTCCTTGCCGGTCGCGAATCAAGTTTTCATGAACTTCTAAATGGAGGCGCACCCCATCCCTATTCGCGTAACATCGCGTGAAAATTTCACATTTCCTTTGCCCGGACAATTTTTCAGTCACGGCGATTTTGCTGGCGGTCTGCTCTTCAACCGCCACGAAGTCCCAAATGTGCTTCCCCAGCATGGAGTTACAATCGTAACCAAGAAGCTCGCATTCGTTCCGATTGACGCTGACAACAATTCCGTGGGCGTCTATTTCGTGGTAGGCAATCGGCGCTTCGTTGAACAAGGCGCGAAAGCGTTCCTCGCTCTCTTCAAGAGCCTTTTCGGCACTCATTGCCTGGCTCAATTCGGCTAAGGCGTGGCCTGGCTCGCGGCGTTCCTGCACGTAATCAGGTTCTTGCGCCGGCGGTTGATCTGGAACCCGGTTGGGAAAGGCGACTGCATTTTTGGGGAGCACACTGGATTTATCGTCGCTTGCCGGGAGAAGCTGTAGGCGTAAAGTAAAGAAATTATTGAAGAATAAGCAAAGAGCAGACTCAATGCTAACGGTTGCCCAGATTCAAAACAAGAATGCCAACCAGGATCATCCCCAACCCGACAAACTTGGCTTGGGTGAGTGCTTCGTTAAAAAAGATCCGCGACCAAAGCAAGGTCCAAACATAGCCGAGCGACACCATCGGATAGAGCACCGTCAATTCACCATTTCTGATTCCTGCCGTGTAAACCACAAAGGACGCTAGATAAGTCACCACTCCCGCCATTAACTGCCAGTTGGTGAGCAGCGATCTAAAGTTGCGCTCCAGTTTATCCGCCCCGCTCTTTAAAAAGGTGGCGCCGAAAGAGCCGATGAAAGAGGCCCCAAGAACCAGTAATATGGAACTGAGTGGAGTCTTCATGTTGATTCCTTATGGGGGCGCTTGGGCTGACTTAGACCCAAAACGCAAACACCCCCAACGATCAAAATCAAACCACACGCCTTGTAGACGTTAATGGATTCATGGAAGAAAAAGAGTGAAAGGCAAGCCACCCAGACGTAAGTTAATGCGATAACCGGATAAAGCATCGAAAGCTCACCGTAGCGCAGCGCCAGCACCAATAAGACGGTACTGCATCCATACAAGCAAAGCCCAAACATCAGTTGCCAGTTCATCAAACCAGCCAGGATTAACTCAAACAAGCCGCCATGTTGGGGAAGCGTCTTCAATCCGGTCTTGATAAGAATTTGCGCGGCCGCGCCCAACACGGTGCAACCAAACACCATGGTAAGGGACTTTTTTAGGTTTCGCTTGGATTTGCCAAGCCCGGTTGGAGGCTGATTCAAGCTTGTTTTCCCGGGCCTTTCGATTGTTGCACTTCTCATATAATACCGTAGCCCCCTCCACCGGGACTCTCCATCTCCACTACATCGCCCGCTTTTACCAAGAACTTTACTCTTCCCGGCAAGCTCCGCCGTCCGGATTTGCTTTTCAATATATTCTTACCCGGCTGGCCTTGCTCTCCCCCGTTCAAACCATAGGGGCCTTTCTCCCGCCGATCCGCCAGGATGGTCACCTCAGCCGGTTCCAGAAATTCGTAAGAGCGGCGAATTCCGTCACCCCCGCGATGCTTGCCTTTTCCACCGGAATGCTCGCGAACTCCGTATTGTTCAATTCGAAGAGGATATGCCTGCTCGAACGCCTCCACCGGTGTGTTGGAACTATTGGTCATGTGGGTATGAACGGCGCTCCAACCGTCGCCATCCGCGAATGCCCCCATACCGCCGGCGATTGTTTCGTAATAAGCGAAAGGCCGGTTGCGCTTCCTATCCCAGCCCCCAAAGCTGATATTGTTCATCGTGCCCGAACTGGCCGCCGGAATCCGGCCCGGGGCCGCCTTCGATAAAGCCCCCAGTAGCGTGTCGGTAATCCTTTGCGACGTTTCCACGTTTCCGGCCGCCATCGCCGCCGGAGCTTTCGCGTTCACCAGCGTCCCTTCCGGAGCGATAATTTCAACCGGCCGCAACAGCCCCGCATTATAAGGAACATCCTCGCGAATGAGGCAACGAAAGACATACATCGCCGCGGACACAGCGATCGCGTAATTCGCATTCACCGGTCCATCGGCTTGGGGGCTTGTACCCGTAAAATCAACTGTTGCGCCTCGCGGCCCCAAGGTTATGGCCACGCGGATCTTCAAATCAACCCCGTCCAGGGAATCCTCGAAGCGAAAAACGTCCCGCGGCAGCCGGGCAAGCTCGGCGCGCATCATCCTTTCCGAATAATCCTGCAAGGCAGCCATATTCCGCTGTACTCTTGGCAAACCGTAGCGGTCCACCATTTCCCGCAGACGTTCCTCCCCGCGCTTGATCGACATCCATTGCGCCAGTAGATCGCCGCGCCGCTCCTCCGGTGTCCGTACATTGGCCAAGATCATGGCCATCAACCGCTCGTCGGTCTTTCCACCTTTCACAAGAAGTATAGGCGGCAGCCGCAAACCTTCCTGATAAATTTCCCGCGCCAAAGGCATGGAGCCGGGGCTCATGCCGCCGACGTCGGAATGATGCGCGCGATTCGCCACGTAGAAAGCGGGCTTTGCGGACTTGCCAAGAAAGACGCCCGATACCGCCGTGATGTCGGGCAAATGCGTGCCGCCTTGAAATGGATCGTTGACAAGCGCCACATCGCCGGGTCCAAGAGAAATAACATCGCGCACCGCTTTTACCGAAAGCGGCATCGCTCCCAAGTGGACTGGCATATGGTCGCCCATGGCGATAGTCTCGCCCGCCGCGTCATAAACGGCGCACGAATAATCCCGTCGCTCCTTGATGTTCACCGAATAGGACGTGCGCCGCAGCACAATGCCCATCTCTCCGGCCGTCGCCACCAACATATGGCGGAACAGTTCAAGCTCAATCGGATCATGCTTCATTGGTTCTTTTTCTTCAGCGTGGGAGGCGGGCCGACGCGAAACACGCCCTCATTCCCCGCGGGTTTCGTCGCTTCTTCCGTTTCCGTGGGCGGCGGAGTAAGCGTTCTTTCGGCCACTTTGCATTCTCCCGTTTCAATCTTAAATGAGGATACGGTTTCCCATTTCGCGCCAACCCGATGCTGGACGCGATAGATTTTGGTTTTCTCCACGGGAAGAAGCCGCCAATCCGTGCTGTGGGAGATGGTCTTCTTCAGTTCAGGTTTGCGCTGCGTAATCTGCTTCAACTCCCAAGAATCTCCACCAGTGCGGGTTTCGTACAAACCGTACCGCCCCGAATCGCCGGCTTGGATGCGATCCAGAATCATGGTTCCGTTGTCTTTGTTTTCGAAATAGAACTTGTCAACCGCGCCGGCGCGGCTTTCGTTGTAGACCGGGATATTGCGCCAGCTTTTTCCCCCATCGCGCGTCACCAGAAAGAAAGGGTCTTTTGGGAAGGACTGCACCAGTTGCCCATTGATCCAGCCGTGTTGCAGGTCGTGGAACTGCATGGCGTCAAGGGCCGCCGACTTTATCCTGCCAATGGGTTCCGACCAAACCTTGCCGCCATCCTCGCTGACCAACAGAATCGAGGAAAGCGTGACATCGGATGTGTGCAGGTTCCCGGCCAGAACCAAGCGGCTGCCCACGGATTCAAGAGAAGACAATTCAAGGTAGATTTTGCAAGGCTCGTCCACCGAGCAACTCATGCCGAGGCTTTGGATATCGTCCTCGGTGCAAGGCGCATTGGTTTGGATGGGGTCTCCAGGTTTGGCGGCCGGCGGTTGCGCGGTGGTTTGCGCCCAGACGGATAGGGCGGCTGCGAACAAAAGCGAGGCACGGATGAGCGAGTCGCAACGCATCTCCTTTGATTATGCAACTTAATGGAGGGCGGTGGCCGCTACGCGGTAGGGCGGACTCCCCAGTCCGCGGCCGACGCCCTCGTCGGATTCTTCCATTTACGAAAATCGTCGCTGGCTCCGGATAGCGCTACCTTTAGGCGATCTTGTTGCCATATGTTTGACGCGTTCTTATGTATCTGGCGGCTCGGCGTGAAATCGGTTATCACGCCACAAATCATTCCCGCACAACTCCATAAGGACCACCCCTCCACATTGTAATAAAATAAAGACATCAATTCGCTTCAACGGAGAGTACATGCAACGTATTTATGGGCTTGCAAAGCATCTCGTATTAACCTCATTCCTGTTAGCGCCCACGTGGGCACAGCAGGATCTCGGCTCCATCACAGGCCGCATCGTAGACCCCAGCAAGGCAATCATCGCCGGGTCCAACATCACAATCACCAACCAAGGCACGGGCGTAAAGCTAGCTACGGCAACCAATGAAGCCGGCAACTATGCGGCGCGCAACCTGCCCTATGGCAACTATCAAATCACCGTGGAAACCTCCGGCTTTCGCAAGCTCATCCGCAAGGATATTGAACTCCACATCGGCCAATCACTCACTCTCGATCTTGTGCTTGAACTAGGCTCGGTGGATCAAGCCGTTGAAGTCTCCGCCGCTGCGCCTCTCGTCGAAAGCGGCACGTCCGATCTTTCCACCGTCGTTGAAGCCCGGCAGGTCCGCGACTTGCCGGTGTCCGTCAGCGGCAACATGCGCAACCCCGAATCGTTCACCATCCTCGCCCCTGGCGTGGACGCCTCCAGCAATCTGGTGAACGGCGCCCAGGAACGCTCCAAGGAAGTGTTGGTTGATGGCGCCATGTCCACCGGTCCCGAAAGCGGTGGCGTTATCTTTACTTATCCTTCCGTGGAGGCGCTCGGAGAGTTCAAGTTGGAAGCGTCGAACTTCAGCGCTGAATATGGCCACAGCGGCGGCGGTTTTGAGGTGTTCACCACCAAGAGCGGCGCCAATAAAATTCACGGCTCGTTATTTGAATATCTACGCAACGACAAGTTCGATGCGCGCGGCTTCATCTCGCCCATTACTCCGATCAATCGCCAAAACGAATTCGGCGTGGCTTTCGGCGGCCCGGTGGTCCTTCCCAAAATTTATAACGGAAAGAACCGCACCTTCTTCTACTTTGTTTATGACGGCTTCCGCTATCGCGCCGGAGCGGCTAACAATCTGTTGACGCTGCCCACCGCCGCCCAGCGCGCCGGGGATTTTTCCGGGTTACTTAAGGCCGGCGGCGCTTTGCAAATATATGATCCGGCTTCCACTCGTTCCGACGGCGCGGGCGGATTCACCCGCGATATCTTCCCTGGGGCAAAAATCCCCGTGTCCCGCTTCAGCAAAGTTTCGGCTGCAATCCTGCCTTTGATCCCCGCCACAACCAACGGCGGTTCCACTGCGAATTACACGTCGGCCGGCGCGGCCCTGTTTGATCGCAACGTCTATTCCGTCAAGGGCGACCACAACTTCAGCAGCCGTCACCGCATCAATATGTTCGCCTATTGGAACCAGGAATCAAGCATCGGCTCATCGTTTTTGGAAGGCGCGCTGAGTCCCGCTCTCAACCAGCAGCGGCCCGCGCGCTGGGTTCGCTTGAATGACGATTTCCAGATCACGGCAACTTCGCTGAACAATTTCCGCGTGGGCTACACTCGCGAACCGCAGATTTGGTTCCGCACGACTTCCGATCAGGGCTTGCTGCAGAAAATAGGCTTGGCGGGCGTGAACCCTCCCGGTGACATCATCCCTCGCGTGCAGTTCGGCGACACCTATCAGAACTGGTCCGACGAAACCAAGAACAAAGGCAAGCAAGCGAATAATACTTTGCAGTTTGCCGATACGCTTTCCTGGTTCCGCGGCAATCATAGCTTCAAATTTGGGGCTGACATGCGCTGGCAACAAACCAACGGCGCCGATAGCGCGGGGCAGCAAGGCATCTTCAATTTCAATTCCAACGAAACCGCATTGCCCACCGCCGCAGGACGCGCCGGCAGCGGCAATCCCTTCGCCAGTTTTCTTCTCGGCGCAGTGGACACTTCCAGTTACAGCGGGCTTTTCGTCGTGCCTGGCAACCGCTATCGCTATAAAGCATTCTTCGTGCAGGACGATTGGAAAGTGAACCGCAAACTGACACTGAACGCCGGCTTGCGTTGGGATCTGTTCACGCCGCGCGAAGAGCACAACACCAACATCTCCGGTTTCGATCCGGCGCTGCCTAACCCCGGCGCGGGCAACATTCCTGGCGCTATCCGCTTCCTGGGCAACGGCCCCGGACGCGACAACTCGCGCAAGAGTTTCGCCGATCCCGATTACAAAAACTTTGGCCCGCGCATTGGTCTGGCCTATCAGATCAACGACAAGACAGTGGTGCGCTCAGGCTACGGCTTGAGCTACGGCCAAGGCAACGCCACCGCCGGATTACGCGCGTCGCAGAACTTCATCTATGGGTTTAACGCGGCCCCCAGCTATGCATCGACAGATGCCGGCGTCACCCCGGCATTTCCTTGGGACAACGGTTTCCCCACCAACTGGCCTCGGCCTCCGTTCATCAACCCTACCGTGCAGAACGGCAGCAACGTGAACATGATTGGGCTAAATGACGGACGCACGCCGTATTTCCAAAACTATCAGATTAACATTCAACGGGCGCTTCCCGGCATGATGTCGTTCGATATCGCTTACGTAGGAGTGAAGGGCACGCGCTTGGGAACCGGCCTGATCAACCTTAACCAGGTCGATCCGAAGTACCTTGCGCTTGGCGCCGTGCTTACCCAGAATATTACTTCTGCCGGAGCTGTCGCGGCAGGCATTAAAGCCCCCTATCCTGGCTTTACCGGCTCAGTCGCGCAGGCGCTGCGGCCCTTCCCGCAGTACCTCACCATCAACAACAACTCAAACCCGAACGGCAACTCAACCTATCATGCGTTGCAGACGAAGGTGACCAAACGCCTCTCAAGTGGGTTCAGCTTGCTCAGCGCGTTCACCTGGTCGAAATCGCTGAGCGATGGACAGATCTCCGCCGGTGGCGGGCCTTCCGGCGAAGATTACTACAATCGCCGCTTGGATAAAGGCCTCAGCGTAAACGACGTGCCTTTCATCTTCGCAGCCGGCTATACGTGGGAACTTCCCTTTGGGAAAGGCAAGCGATTCCTTTCCGATAATAACGTGGCCTCTACGATTCTTGGCGGCTGGCAGTTAAACGGCATTCACCAATATCAGACCGGCAAGCCGGTTCAGTTGACTGCTAACAACAGCCTTCCAATCTTCAACGGGCTGCTACGGCCGAACGTGGCAACCGGCGCTACGCTCACTGCTGACCATGTGAACCCTCTTGCCGACAACTGGTTCAACAAGGCCGCCTTCGCCATTCCGGGCAACTTCCAATTCGGCAACTCCGCACGCTCCTACAACGAACTTCGCCTGCAGAATTCATTAAACGAATCGTTCGGCTTGATGAAGCAAGTGAAGTTGGCCGAGCGGGTCACGCTGACTCTGCGCGGCGAGTTCTTCAACTTGTTCAACCGCACAGTGTTCGGCGCGCCGGTGGCGAATGTCTCGGCTGCTAACTTCGGCCGTGTGACCAACCAGGCGAACGCCCCACGGCAGGGGCTGGTGTCGTTGCGGCTCGATTTCTAAGCATGGATCAAGCTGTGCATGAGCCGGGATTCCGCAGATCGCGGCTCGTCCACTATCCCAACGTCTATCCACTACGTAACAATCCTAAGCGCTACAGGCTTGCGTTCGTCCTCAACTATCGTAGAATTAGGCTATGAGCAACGATCCAAACCGCGGCGTTACTTTCGAGGATCTGCAAAACCTGGAACACCGCATGGACGCCAAACTTGACGCCAAACTCGATGCCGTAAAAGACTCCCTCATCGAACACATGCGTGACATGCAAACCGAACTCCTCCGGGGCTATTCCGAATTTGCCCGAAGCTCAGACCTCCGCATGCGAAAAATCGAAGCCGACACCAGCAACATCAACGAATCCACCACCAGAAGGCTTGCCAGTCTCGAAATGCAAGTTCATGAAATCCGCGTCAAAATTGCCCTCGATCCTCCCTCAGCCGCCTAGCTACTCAAACAATATCGCGTGATATACTTACGCGATTATGAGCGCGGACACTACAGCACAAACTACGCCCATCCCACTTCTAGAGGAACCCATTCCACCAAAGCTCCACTGGCTCTGGGTGTTGGCTTTGAGTATCCTGACTTTGGGTATTTTCTATTACGCCTGGATGATCGTGCAGGGTAACTGGGCGCGAAAATAGGATCGTTCCAACACTACCCTGTTACTTTATGTTGCCGGCGTCACCATATTGATCGTCGATCTAGTTTTCGACATCAACATGGACGCCGGATCTCTAGGCGCGAAATTGGAGCCGCTGATCCGTATTTTCGCGTCGATCCTGGTCATTCCAGCCCATTTTTGATTGAAAGATTCAGTCGCCGAATACAGCAAGAAAGTTGGAGGACCCTGGCTCAACCCCAGCGGTGTCCTAACATTCTTCTTTGCTCCGGTCTACTTGCAATACCAGATGAATGAGGTGCAAACGTTCCTTCGCGACGCGGGCCTTGCCAAATGAACTGTCTTGAGTATAAAGTTGACGAACGGTTTTGCGCCCTCATTGTTGTTCAATTCAAAAGCAAGAACCGCAGTGCGCCCTGCACTCACCCCAGCTAAATTGTCCTCATTGCTATCCCTACCGCGGCCGGCTCCCGCTTACCCATCAGCTCATGCCGCATAGCATAGCTCAGTTACCAAAAGTCGGCCCGGTGCGTGAGGAACTAGTGTGAAGAACCGTCGGATACTTCATACGGTTGAGACACGGTCACCTTAAGCGTAGGCCAACTGTTGGTTCCGTTGATTAGTCCACCGGAAAAAGTGGGCACGCTGATCGGATTCACAACAACTACGATGCGGTCCGCGGAGGAGTAATCTGGCTGGGGGCGCGTGACCGTTACATTGGAAGTATTCAGCCCATAAATCCCTACTCCATTATCATCGCTTTGCTGGTTCTGTCTGCCATAGAGGATCATATTGGCCACGGTGCTTTGGACACTTGAGTCCCAAGCCGTAACTGACGCCCATCGCACGGCTTGCCGGGCCCGTTCCGCTATCGTTTCCTGCGCATAGAGCAACTGGCCGACATCAAACAAGCCGAACAGAACACCACAAAACGCCACCATCGTTAGCGCCGCTTCCAGAAAAGCGTTGCCGCCTTGTCTCTTGCTTCTGCTAGCAGAGATCTTTAATTTGGTTCTCTCCATTTTGGATATCTCTCTTTTGATAAAGAATTGAAAAGGCACTCAGTTTAGGGGGGCGTCGGTATCCCCAGATACGGGAAGGTAACACTTGGAAAGCTATTCATGTTGTACTGAAAAAAGATTGCATCAACATTGAAATTAGTGATGGATACGGTCATTTGTGTGGGAGCGCTTCCGCTCATGGTCACATTCAGTTGAACATTCGACGTTGCAAGCCCCCTGACAACGGGGACAGTACCCCCCGCCGGGTCGGAATAAACAACGCGGTTTTGGACAGCGGTCAGGAACGCCTGACTCGGCGTGGCTGTAGCTGAGTCGTACGGTTTGCGCGAAGCATAGCGAGCCCCGTCTCTAACGGCATTCTGCACCATGCTGTAGGCGTTGAGAGAATAACCGAAACCGAATATTCCCGAAAATAGCGCAAAGTAAAGTAGCATGGATAAGGCGAATTCGATCAGAACCGAACCCTTTTGAACACGGATTCGTTGGCCTTTCATACTTGCACTCGTCTTCATTGCACTATTCTCACCTGAAAGCCGCCGGCTAAAGTTGTGCTTCCGCCGCGGATTCCGCTTCCTTCAATGTAAGCTCCAATATACTCCGCGCAAATAGGATCAGAGCCGGTTACTTGGCTGTAAACGCCGCTCTTTTGAAGAAAGAAGGCGCGGACGGACATTGCCGTGAAATTGTTATTTGGGCCGTCGTTTACCGGTAGACCCACAATCCGCCTGCCATTGCCGGTTCCGCTGGTTGTGTAGGCTAACCAAGTGCCGGAATATGGATCGGTGTCTTCCAGAACTCTTACATCCAGAGCAGATCCTTCGGTGTTTTTTGCTCCGCCAACCATCGGCACGGGGTTACCGATTGTTAAGGGTTGCACTTGGGTGTCATCAATGATTTCCCCGCGGATGGCCGACGCGCTGTTGGATCCCCAATATCCGCGATCTTGCGATGGCAGGGAATTCAGCCAAGAAGCGTTTTGGTCACCGGCGCAGACATTCCCTTGCTTAAGACCACCCTGAGATGGGTAACGGATCGTGTATAACGTTCCGTCTTTTCGAAATCCCCAGTCGGTCGTGTCCGCCGAGTTAGGAGTCACTGGAGAGAATGGAAGCAACCCATTGATGTAGCTGGTAATGTACACTTGGCCGCCAACAGAAGAGGCTCCAACTCGCTTAGTTGCCCCTGCGTTAATAGCTTGCATGAAAGTGATCGGTACATCTACCCCCACCGCGACTCTGACATAAGAATATCCAGCGGGATTGGCCGGGTTGGCCACCCACGTAGAAGCGTCGGGGCTGGATGGATTTGTGATAAGAGCCTTGGCGAATTGCATGGTCGCTGAACTAAAGGTGTTCTTGCCAAAATTCCACTTGTCCATCGCGGCCGTCGTTGTCGCCGTATTCTGAGCGTTCGTGATTCCATTGCTGGTCCCATCCAACTTCAAGGCCGCGCTCAGAGCAACGGCGTCTACATACGCTTGCGATTCATCACGAGCAACGTACATACGGCCAACGTCAATCGCCAAACCGGCCATACCCATCACGCCAACGACCGACAAGGCAGTGGTAAGAAGCATGTAACCGGCGCTATCGCGACGTCTTGTGAGACCTAGGCTTTTGGAAAATGGGTTTGGATTTGTCATCTTTTTTTGCTCCTGGGACTAGTCTGTACTGGTAAGGTTTGTTTTTCAATCCGGTAAATTTGTTCGTTATATAAGGTGAATACCTCCTCCATGGAAAATCAAGAGTGGACCAACAGACTCCGGGCTACGCTAAAGTACTGCATATATAGTACTTGCGCAAGCAGGATGACCGGAAACCTCGCCGGAGTAAGTCTCCAAAGAGGCTGCTCGAATGAGAACTAGGTCTTCGACTCAGTAAATATTAAGGTAAAAAAATAAAGGAGATGTCTATTTCCAGAAGATTTGCCGTCGTATAACCCCGCTCCGACCGCCTAGGCGTCTAATAAAGTCCAATTCAAAAGCAAGAAGCGGAGTGCGCCCCGCCCCCGCCACTGCTAAATTGTCCTCATGGCTCCCACCACCGCAACCGACCCGCGTTACCAATCCATCATCGCCCGCGACCCCGCCGACGACGGTGCCTTCTTCTACTCAGTTAAAACCACGGGCGTCTATTGCCGCCCATCTTGCGCCGCCCGCCTCGCACGCCCGGAAAACGTTCAATTCCATCTCACCACTCAGGCTG
>JAYVXT010000363.1:0-6255 GCA_043785065.1 Bryobacterales bacterium
AACAACGATGGCCACGAAGATATCTTCCTCACTTATTGGGGCCAAAATGTCTTGTACCGCAATAACGGCGACGGCACTTTTACTGACGTCACCGAAAAGGCCGGCCTATTGCAAACAGGAGTCCATTGGGGCTCAGGCTGTACTTTCCTGGATTACGACCGCGATGGACACCTCGACCTGTTTGTTGCGAATTACATTGACCTTGATTTGGCCAAAGTTCCCAAGCCGGGAAGCAGTGGATCGTGCAATTGGAAAGGCTCCCCAGTAATATGCGGGCCGCGCGGTCTCCCGCCGGCGAGGCACTACCTATATCACAATCGGGGTGACGGAACGTTCGAGGATGTCAGCGAGAAATCCGGGATCGCCAAGGCGCGTGGATCCTACGCCATGACCGCATTGGCTGCCGATCTGGATAATGACGGTTGGCCCGATCTTTGGGTGGCCTGCGATTCAACGCCTTCCTTCTTCTTCCGCAACAATCGCGATGGAACATTTCGCGAAGAAGGTCTTAGCCGCGGACTGGCGTTAAGCGAAGACGGCATGGAACAAGCGGGCATGGGGATCGGCATCGGCGATTACAATCTGGATGGGTCGCTGGACCTGTTCAAAACCCACTTCGCCGAAGATACCCACGGGCTGTACCGCAACGATGGCAAAGGCAATTTCGATGATGTAACTTTTGGTGCGGGACTCGGCGTGGAGACCCGTTTCGTTGGTTGGGGAGCGGGCATGGTTGACCTGGATAATGACGGCTTGCCCGATCTGTTCGCCGTAACCGGGTCGCCCTATCCTGGCATCGAAAAACGCGTGATTGGCCAGGCGTACAAGGGGCCTCGATTGGTTTTTCGGAATCTGGGGAACGGCAAATTTGAAGAATTGCTGGACGAAGCAGGTCCCGCCGTGAGCGATCGGCATTCCAGCCGCGGGTGCGCCTTTGGGGATTTTGATAACGATGGTGACATCGACATCGTTATTGTGAATATGAACGAGCCGCCCTCGTTACTGCGAAACGATACCGATCCCAAGCGTCATTGGTTGAAAGTGAAGCTGGTCGGAACCAAATCGAACCGCAGCGCCATCGGCGGCCGGGTCACTCTCAAGTATGGGGGCAAGGTACAGGCGCAAGAAGTCTGCGCTCAATCCAGCTTTTATTCCGTCAACGATTCGCGCCTTCACTTTGGCTTGGGCAAGGAGACTATAGCTGAGGTGACGGTCCGTTGGCCATCCGGCATTTCCGAAAGTATTGGAAAAGTAAAAGCCGATAGGCTATTAACCATTCAAGAAGGCAAAGGGATTGTTAAGGAAACCGAGTTCGGTGATAGATAACGAACCCTTCCGTGCGCCCAACAACTTCATAGTGGCCTAGCCATTCGCGCAGGTCTTCGTATTGGCCGATAGCCAACGCCGCATTGTACGGCCCAAGACCGTCGGCAATCCAGGTCGGGGCCGTGTTAATAAGCAAGCTGCGATTCCGCCGCGCTAACTCAGGGGCAGCGGCATGCGCGCTGGTCAAATGGCGGTCGGCAATCACTCCGGTAAGTGGCTGCGAATCCAAGAAAGGAGTGCCCGCGCGGAGGCCGGTTACCGCGAAAAGGTCGGGCCGGTAACCCCAGACTAGAAGCGTGTCGCCGGGCGCGGCTTTCATAAATTGCGCAGCCGCCAACGTGTCGTTCGCCATCGCCAAATCGCCCCAATCATGCGGGCGATGCGCCACTTGATCGGCAGCAAGTTGCACGTAGCGCGGCCCGAAGCGGGCTAGAGGGATCAACAAAAGAGCCATCGCCGCCAACCGCCAAGCAGTGCGTGGGATCAGCATCAGACCGCGCGCCCCAAGCAACACGGCAACGGGGAGTAATTGGAAATAATAGCGCGGAAAGAAACGCCATCCAGCGCAAACGGCGGCAAGCGACACGGCGAACCACAAGGCGAAGCGCCATTCCCGTTCGCGCCAAAACCAAATACCCACACCCACCAGCAAGGCCGCATGGAAGCCAGCCCAACTAGCGGTTCGCAGCAACCCTTCGGAGGTGGCGAACGGGTTGGCCGAATAGAGAAGGCCCCATTCCCAGACCTGCCGCCACCAACCATCAAGGGCGCCCATTGAAGCCAGCGCCCCAAGCCACACCGCGCAGCATCCGGCGAAGGCGGCGATGAACGTGAAAATCTGAGGAGCCAGAAACGCGGCGCATACGGGCAGCAAGAACAGCGCCTTGGCATTTAACGCCAGCGCTAGTCCGCAAGTCAAACCCGCCTTCGCGCCTTCGCCCCGCCAAGCCCAGAATACAGCCAGCACATGCAGCGCAATCATGAGCATGTCCGGTCCCAATACCATCACCGCGGAAGGAATCCAGAAGGTCAGCGAGAATGCCATCAAAACAGCGGCGAGCAGCGATTCACGTTCTCCCCAAAGCTCGCGAGCGAACTTGGCCGTCACCCAGGCCGCAAGTAGGACGTACAACGCGCCCGCCAATCGCAACGCCAGGCCTGTGCGGGCGCCCCACAAAAGGTAGACCGCCGGTAACAGAGGCGGTTTGTCGAACCAGAAATCCTTATAGATTGTGCTACCGGCAAGCATCTGCATGGCGGCAGCGGTTGGGTAACCTTCTTCCACCCAAATAATGTCCAGGTGGCACAAGCGTGTGGCAATTACTATTAGTGCAATAAGCGCCCACGCAACGCGCTGGTTCATTCCCTATTTCCGCTCCAAAATGCGTTGCAGGGCCTTACGGAAATCAGCGCCATATAGCGGATCGGCCAATGCGAATTCGACAAATGTTTCAAAATAACTTGGGAAATTGCCGATATCATAGCGGTGATCGGCGCGAGGCAGCTTCAATGCCAATACCCGCTTGCCTTCTTCGCACAGCAATTGCATAGCGTTAGTCAGTTGAATTTCTCCGCGCTTATCGGGCTTAACGCGGCGGATCATGTCGAAAATCAGCGGCGAAAAAGCATAGCGGCCGGAGATAGCCCAGCGGCTTGGAGATTCGTTTGGCTTGGGCTTTTCCACCAAATTCTTGACGCGGACCCAATCGCCTTCGCCTTCGCCCGGATCAATAATGCCGTAGCTGGAAACTTCATTCGGCTCCACTTCTTCGACGGCTATAACGCAACTGGCTCGCATTTCCGTAAAGAGCGCGGATAGGCGCGCAACGGCTTTCGATTCGCCGTTCATGCCAAGGATAGAATCGCCCAAAGCCACCACAAAGGGTTGTTCGCCGGCAAAACTCTCGCCGCATAAGATAGCGTCGCCCAACCCTTTTTGTTGGCGCTGGCGGGTATAGAAGAAATTGGCTTCCAATTCTTCAAATTTCAGTTCATCAAGCAACTCTTGTTTGTTTGTGTTGGCCAGGACTCGATTCAATTCAGGATCGCTATCGAAATGGTTTTCAATAGACGCCTTGTTGCGGCCGGTGACGAACAGCATTTGATTGACGCCATTGGCCACAAGCTCTTCGGCCACATACTGAACGATGGGCTTGCGGGCAACCGGCAACATTTCTTTAGGTTGCGATTTGGTGGCCGGCAACAGGCGCGTTCCATGGCCGGCTACGGGGATAATTGCGCTTCGGATCACCTAATAAATATAGCGGACATTGGTGGTAAGCGTGTTAATCATAGGTAGGTGGAGCTACAAGTTACAAGCGCGGACAAGGGTAAACGGCTGGACCATTTTCTGCAGGAGAGGATGCCGCGCTACAGCCGTTCGCGCTTGCAGGATTGGGTGAAAGCGGGGCTGGTGTTGGTGGATGGGGGCGCGGCCAGAGCATCGCTATTACTGAAAGGCAGCGAGGCTGTTGGGGTCACGGTAGGTGAGCTTGCCCCGTTGCGCGCCGAAGCCGAAGACATTCCGCTTGAGGTGTTGTATGAAGATGCCGCTGTAATTGCCATTAACAAACCGGCCGGAATGGTGGTTCATGCCGGCGCAGGCAATCATCACGGCACGTTAGTGAATGCGTTGTTGCACCGGTTCGGCAAACTGTCAGAAGTTGGCGGCGACTTGCGTCCGGGAATTGTGCACCGGCTCGACAAGGAAACCAGCGGCGTGATTTTGGTGGCCCGCACGGATGAGGCGCATCGAAAACTTTCGGCGCAATTCGCATCGCGCGAGGTCGACAAGTTATACCTTACGCTGGTACATGGCGCGGTGCGGCTGAACTCGGGAAAAATCGAGCTGCCTGTTGCGCGCGACCCCGTTCGTAGAACGCGAATGACCACGAAGGTGGCTAGTGGCCGTTCGGCGCTGACTTACTATACCGTGCTGGACCGATTTGAAAAATACTCGTTTCTGCAAGTGAAGATCGGTACAGGACGAACGCATCAAATCCGTGTGCATATGGCCTCGCAGGGTCATCCCGTGGTTGGAGATCGCCTTTACGGAGCCCCTCCGCAACCGGCCAATTCGCCCCTGGCTTCGCGCTTTTTCCTGCATGCATGGCGCATCCGGTTTAAGAGCCCCGACGGAGGCAAAGATTTAACCGTTGAATCGCCGTTGCCGGCGTCACTGGCCGCTATAATTGATGCAAGGAAGTTATGAAAACTCTATTTGCGGCGGCTACGGCTGTGTTCGCGGCGCTTGGGACGGTTACGGCGCAGGAAAAGCCGCCGGTAACGCCAGTAAAGGGACAGGCGATTGAATCGCAGGGCGTCAACATCGTGGTGGATGTGGAACGCGTCAGCTTGCTGTTCACCGTCACCGATAAAAAAGGCCGCTTCGTTACCGACTTAAAGAAGGACGATTTTCAGGTTATTGAAAATCGCCGTTATCAGCCAATCATGGAATTCAGTTCGGAATCGGAATTGCCCTTGCGCCTTGCGATTTTGATCGACACCTCCAATTCCGTGCGGGATCGTTTCAAGTTTCAACAAGAAGCGGCGATGGAGTTCATCAAGAACGTGCTGCGGCCCAAGCAAGATTTGGCGGCGGTGATCAGCTTCGATACCGCCTCGGAATTGGTGGCCGATTTGACGAACAACATAGACAAGCTGGAGAAAGGCATTCGCGGCTTGCGACCTGGTGGCGGCACTGCACTTTATGACGCCGTGTTTTTCGCCGCGCGCGATAAAATGGGACAATCATCCGGGACGCGATACCGCAATGTGATGGTGATTGTGGGTGACGGCGATGATAACCAAAGCCGCTACAGCCGCGATCAGGCGCTGGAACTGGCGCAAAAAGCCGATGCCATCATCTATACGATTTCTACCAACATTACTCGTATCGAATCGGACGGCGATAAAGTGCTGAAGTATTTTGCGGCGGAGACCGGCGGGTTGGCATTCTTTCCTTTTAAGCCCACCGATTTGAGCCAATCGTTCGAAAATATTTCCAATGAATTACGCCATCAGTACAGCTTACTGTATAAGCCCGATCCGTTTCCGCATGACGGCCTGTTTCATCCAGTGGAATTACGGATTAAGTTGAAGAAGGGTTTAATCGCGCGGGCGCGGCGTGGGTACTTTGCCCCCAGGCGCTGATCTCAAATTTTCCGCATGACCCAAGTAGTCATGGAACGTTGGCTCTGCACAACGGTCGTCTTTATCGGATCCACCAACTCTCCGCCTACCTGCGCGGTCAGCCGCAGCAGCATCGCTTCGTCGACTAAATAACGCTCGGAGCCATCAGGCAACAGATGGCGGCGGCCAATGATTGGCCGCACCAGTTGTTCGATTCCGATGGAAGACGTCAACCGGCAGAAAAACAATCCGCCTGTCTTCAGCATTCGCCAACTTCCTTCTAACATGGCCAGAAATTGATCGTCGTCGCGCGCGAAATGAAGCACCGCGCTGCTGATCACCACGTCGGCGAAGCCATCGGCGAACGTCATTCTTTCCACGGGCTCAAGGTGGAAATTTGATTCGGGTAAATTGTGGGCCAAGCGCCGGGTCTCTTCAATCGCCTGGGCATCGAAATCGGCTCCGAACACGGAATAGCCTTGGCGAAGGAAGTAAACCAGGTTACGGCCGTAACCGCATCCTGCGTCCAGAATGATCATCCCGGGTGCAATGTTACCGCGCAGAAGTTGATCAAACAGGTAAATGTCTATCGGGCCGAATTGCTGCTGAAGCGCGGACATTAGATAAGCGGAATAGTGACGGTTCCGGCTTTGCCGTTGTAGATCAACTCAATCTTAGTAAGATTCTGCGTCTTGCTGCGATAGCCAAAGTAGATGAGCCCCGCTATGGGAAGGGGCCGGTCGCCCCCGGGTAGCGCGGACTTCTGGATGCGTTGCTGCTGATCGCGGACTACTTCGA
>JAYVXT010000364.1:0-18697 GCA_043785065.1 Bryobacterales bacterium
AAATCCGCCGGTTGTTTTGCCGATGATTGGCGCTGCTTCGATGAGAGGACCCGCGGCGGGGGAATCAATCGCGCACGGCAAACGGGCTTGCGGGTTTTCGAGCTATGCCAAGCACACTCCTTTGACGCGATAATCGTATTCGGCGGAGATACCGCATATGGTATTCATTGCGCATTCGGGTCGCCGGCATTCCAGCCCTACGGAGAGATTGTTCCTGGCGTACCCGTTGCCTCGGCCGGCGGAATAACATGGATCACGAAGGCGGGTGGTTTTGGATCGCCGGAAATTCTTTGCGAAATTAGGAGACGACTTACTTGAATTCACTTTACGGAATCACGCTTGGCGACTCAAGCGGCGTGGGACCTGAGATCCTATTAAAAGCTTGGCGCGAGGGAGCCATAACGTATCCCGTCGTTGTTTATGGCGATCTTGAAGTGCTGGCGCGCTACGATGGGCTCTTAGGATTTGGCACAAAGATGGAGAGCATCCGGACCCCTGCGGAGTATGAGGCCGGAGCGTTGAACGTGATCGACAGCAAGTTGATGCAAAGCGCCGATGTCACGCCGGGAGAACTGAATTCAAAATCGGGCCATGCCGCGCGACAATACGTGATTGCCGCCGCGAAGGCTGCCTTGCGCGGTGAGATTCGCGCCATGGTTACGCTACCCATGAACAAAGAAGCGACGCAGATGACCGATCCGCATTTTGTCGGACACACGGAACTGATCGGCGCGGTGTGCGGCGTGGAAGACGTGACCATTATGCTGGCTTCCGATCAGTTGATTGTTACGCACGTCAGCACGCATTGCTCGCTGGCCGAGGCAATTGCACGAACCAAGCAAAAGCGCATACGCACGATTCTGAAAATGACCTCCGACGCCGTTGCGCGCTTGATTGACAAGCCGCGGATTGCAGTGGCCGGACTGAATCCCCATGCGGGTGAAAATGGCTTGTTCGGGCGTGAGGAGATCGAAGAAATTCGGCCCGCTGTGGAATGGGCGCAGCAACAGGGAATGCCCGTGGATGGCCCGTTTCCACCCGATACGCTGTTCTATCTGGCTGTCCGAAAGAAACGTTACGATGCGATTGTGTGCATGTATCACGACCAAGGCCATATCCCCTTAAAGCTGCTTGATTTTGAAGGTGGCGTGAATATCGCGTTGGGCTTGCCGATTGTACGGACGTCGGTCGATCATGGAACGGCGTTTGATATTGCGGGCAAGGGAGTGGCTCAGTATGGCAGCTTTATCAAGGCTCTGGAGTTCGCGGCGCGGATGGCGGGTTAATGGAACTTGAGCATGCTTCGGTTGAGCGCTTTAGGCGTCTGGGCCCCAATCATGATCATGTTCCGCGCAAGTTCGGTTTGCAACATTTCCATCACGGCCTGCACTCCATCGGCCCCATAGGCGGCCAAACCCCACAGAGGTGGACGCGTCACCAGCACTGCTTGCGCGCCTAGGATTAGAGCTTTCAAAATGTCGGTTCCGCGACGGAACCCGCCGTCAACTAGCACCGGAATTTTGCCGCCAACCGCGTCGGCAATCGATGGCAGCGCAGCAAAGGACGATGGCGCTGCTTGCGCTCCGTAGTTCGAAACGACAATTCCTTGCACGCCTCGCTTTACGGCGATTTGCGCATCCTTTGCGGTGATGACGCCCTTCAAAACAACGGGCACGGTGAGGCCTTTGCGAACTCGATCAATGGCTAGCCAATCCGGGTTTTGCGGATTACGAACGGTGACTACAACCACCTTGCAGCCAATCTTCACGGCCGCTTGCGCCCGTTCCAATCCGGAGGCATCGGGAAACACTTGATACCAAATCGTGCCCTTTGCTTCGGCGATTATTTTTTCCATACCGGGGCCCGCACTACTGCTGATTACCGTTACAGTCTTCGCCGCCGACGCGCCTCGCACCATGGCTAACTCGCCCTCACCGTGGATCTTCCCCAGGTCAGCGGCAGGGCCAATCAGGATGGGGGCATACATGCTTTGCCCAAACAATTCCGTAGTCAGATCAAGCTTCGTTGTGTCTACCATTGGTACGGGACGAAACGTGCAGCGTTCTATATCTTCGCGATTGCTTCCGGCAATAGCTGCGAAAACAGCGGCTGGCAGCTTGCGCTGCGCCATGGATTCAAACTCAAGCGTATTGACAATCTCGCTTAGTGGCGTGATGCGCCCGGCAGGTTCTTCGGCTTTCAAAGCCGATCCGGCGGCGAGCGTTCCAACGGCCCGAAGAACCCCGCGGCGTGTGAGTAGCTTTTCGTTCATTGGAAGCGAGTCCTAACCAGACTGCGATTGATTGCGGCGAGAGTGGGGCAACCCGTATCGGCCATGGCCAACACAAGTTCCTTTTGCAGAATTTCCATAATCCGTTGCACCCCATCGGCCCCGAACGCCGCCAGCCCCCAGCGCGGCACGCGCCCCAGGCAAACTGCTTTAGCGCCCAGCGCCAAAGCCTTCAAAACATCGCTTCCTCTTCGAAAGCCACTGTCCACCAGCACCGGAATGCGACCGGCCACGGCGTCCACAATTTCAGGCAACACCTCAAGAGTGGAGGGCAGGTAATCCATGCCGCGGCCACCGTGATTGGAAACTATAATTCCATCAAGGCCCTGTTCCACGCACTTCACCGCGCCCTCCGCCGTGATCACGCCTTTGGCCAGCATGGGAACTTTCACCATGGGGCGGATTTGATCGAAGTAAGACCAGTTGTACCAGGCGCGATTGGTCATTATGCGATACGGGTTGGGATCGGCGCCGGCGGATAAACGAGTGGAGATACGGCCCCCCGACAGGTTGCGGTCGTGCGCGGAACGTTCATAATATGCCGACTGCTGATCAATAGTGACCACAATGGCCTTGGCTCCGTTGGCTTGCGCGGTATCAAGCAGTGCCTTGCTATCGTCCAGGTTCCGCCGGGGATACAGTTGCCACCATAAATTCCCCTTGGCCGCAGCCGCAATTTTATCCAGAGGCAAGCTGGCGTTGTTGCTGACAACCATCGTGGTCATGGAGGCGTTTGCCGCGGCGCGGAAGGTGGCGGCCTCGCCTTCGGGGTGAAGCTGCGTGTGCCCCGCGCTGGGGGCGATCAAAATGGGATAGGCAAGTTTGTTCCCGAACAACTCGCAGGTTGTATCCACGTTGGTTGGTTTCACGGTGCGCGGTACGAGGTCCACCCAATCGAACGCTTGGCGATTGCGGCGCAAAGTGAACTCACTTTCAGAGCCGTAGGCCGTATAATCATAGGCGATTCGAGGGACTCTGGCATAAGCAACCGGTTCGAAGTCGAGTGCGGTGAGGAGTTCTTCTATACGAGGGACTCTACTGTGATCGCGAAGCGGATCTTGCTGGCCGAGCAGAAGAGGCGAAACTCCGAGGAGCGACGCGATGTTCCGCAAGGCAGATCGCCTGCTGAAGGAAGTGGCCCATTCTCTTTCGCCTTTTGTCATTGAAATCGCTTCCTGACAGCGTATCATTTTCCTCGCGTCAGTTAACGATTTGGAATTGGCTGAAGTGCTTGACATGAAAGTGACAGGTCCCCCAATTCACAAGCAATACATTCGAATGCGAACATACTCATACTCACATGCGTACATGGATCAGGTCGAGTGACGGGATTGCGGTAGAGTAGAGTAGGGCGCAGGCGCGGCGCGATTATGCCCGTTTCCTACACCCCCTCATCGAACCGGACGTGTGGATTTCCCGCATCCGGCTCTCCGATCATCTTCATCCGGCGGCGTGCGCGCGCGATCCTTCCAGATGACTCACTTTCCCCACCATTCGATACAAACGGCATCGGTCATGAAGGAACTGATATCCCCATCGTTTTTTAGACCTGGATGGCTTCGAACATTGGTTAAGGATGAAGTACCAGATTCAGGGTTACTTTCGTTGGGAACGGTTTCTTTGGACACAAATAGGAGACCTATACACACCCTTTCGACCAGCTATTCAAGAACTGAGAGAGTTTCGCGCCAGCAAATGACCCTACGAAGGTGAAGGTCCATTTTTTACAATCACTCGCGTCTAAGACCACTATCTCGGCAATCGATAACAAAAGCCTCGCGGCAGCTCACATCAACCGCTCCAACCGCTCAATCGCCCCCTCCAACTTCTGCCGATTCTCCAGCACCCCGCGAAACAAATCCCCAACCCGCGCAAACCGCTCCATCGCGTTCCCAATATGGAAACTCCCCGGCCGCAACCCCGCCACCACTTCACGCCACTCAAGCGGAGTCGCCACCGGAGCCCCCGCATACGCCCGCGGAACATACGGAGCCGAAATGGTCTTGCCTCGCGCGTTTTGCATATAGTCGAAATACACCTTCCCCTTCTCTCGCTTGTTCAACGACCGCGGCATCGTGAACAAGTCCGGCCGCTCCGCCGCTACGATCCGCGCAAGAATCTCAGCCAGTCCGCGGCTCTGCTCATACGAATACACCGGCTCCAACGGAACATAAATGTGCATCCCATCGCCGCCCGTCGTCTTTGGATAGCCAGTAAGTTCAAGTAAGTCTAACTTACGCCGCACATACTGCGCCGCCTCAATGATCCGGTCGTAACTGCACTCACTTGGGTCTAAGTCAATCAACACAAAGTCCGGACTATCTAACGTCTCCACATGGCTCATCCAAGGGTTCTGATCAATGCACCCCAGGTTCGACATGTACACTAGCAATGCCTTACCATCGCCAATCACTTGCACCCGCTCTTCATGACTCTCAGCCATGATGGTTTCAACGCGTACCCACTCAGGAAACCCTGTCGCCGCGTTCTTTTGAAAGAATCCCTCGCCCTCAATCCCATCCGGATAGCGCCGCAGCGATAGCGGGCGGCCAGTCCAATGCGGTAGCAACCAATCTGCCACTGCATAGTAATAATTGATCAAATCGCCTTTGGTGTAACCTTCGCTAGGATAAAACACCTTGTTCAGATTCTTAAAACGCATCGTGTGGCCTTCGATCGTCACCGCTGCTTCCGCTTGCCCGGGTGGCAACAACGGCGGTTGCGCCTCCGGTTCCGTAGCGCTTTCCCGCACACATTCACGCGGGTCAATATCGTTGCGCAATCCGACGAACACCGGGGCGCGCAAGCGACCGTCGCTGGTCCACTCCAAGAATTTCACCGTAGCTACTAACTCGGGCCGAGTCCAAGTAACTGGTTGTGGTAGCTTCGGGACTATTTCCACTTGCGGTTCGCTGGTTTCAAGCGGCTTTAGCTTACTATGGATGAGTTCCATCAACTTACGATCAAAACCAGTGCCCACGTTACCCGCATATTTCAACTTGCCGGGAGAGATCCCCCGATAGCCATCGGGGGCTGGTTGGGGATCATACACGCCTAGTACCAGCGACCCAAAGTAATCCCGCTCACCCTTCGTAAATCCGCACAACACAAAGTCCTGCTCGTGGTTGATCTTCACCTTCACCCATTCTTTACTACGAGTAGGCTGGTACCGGCTCGATAACCGCTTGGCGACGATCCCTTCAAACCCCCGCGTCCGGGCCGCGTCAAGCAGCGCCTTGGGATCGGTGGTGAAGTGCTCCGATACAGTCGCAATGCCTGACGGCGTCAGCACTTCGCTCAGCTTTCGCTTGCGATCTTCCAGCGCCACGCCACGCAAATCTTCCCCATCCAAATACAAAAGGTCGAATGCAAAGAAAATCACCGGTCGCGACCGCGCCATTGCCGCGATCGCGTTCGGATCGCTTGCCATAATGCGCGGTTGCAGCCGTTCAAAGCTCGGCCGGCCAGTTTCGTCGATGGCGGCAATCTCCCCATCCAGAATTGCCGATTGCGCCTTCAACGAATGAGGCAGCACGCTTAATTCGGGATACTGCCGGCCGATCGGCGTGCCCTTCCGCCCCACGAAACGCACCCCGCCATTTTCAACAAATGCCAGTGCGCGCACGCCATCCCACTTGATCTCATACACCCAGTCGCCACCGGTGGGCGGCGCCTCAGCCAACGACGCCAGCATCGGCGTTATGATCGTGGGCATTGTCGATTTCGTCGCGCCCTCCAACTTCACCGGCTCTGTCCGCGCCGGCAAATTCGCGGCAATCTCCGCCTGCGTCCGGCCTGACGCCACGCTCACCGCGTGGGCCTCCGTGTCCCATCCCGGAACCGCTCCAGGTCCTTTTTTCTTGAGCAATAGCCACTCGTTGCCTTTGCCGCGTTTGGTCCGCACCAGAGCGAAATCGCCTTTCAGTTTGATTCCCGAAAGGCGAAATTTCCAGTCCCCGCGTACCATCTGGCCTTCCGCCACCATTTCGCCCAGGGTTTCAAATGTACCGAAATCCCACAGCATCATTGATCCGGCCCCATAATTCCCTTTCGGAATGTTGCCCTCGAAAGTGGCGTACATAAGGGGATGGTCTTCCACCATCACGGCCAGCCGTTTGATTTCTGGATCGAGCGTCGGCCCTTGCGGCACGGCCCATGACTTTAGTGTGCCGCCGACCTCGATCCGCAAATCGTAATGCAGGCGCGAGGCGTGATGGCGCTGGACACAATAGACATTGGCGGGCAAGGTGCGATGCGCTGGGTCTTCCGCCCCAGGTTCCGGCGTGTTGTCGAGCGAACGCTTGCGAAGGTATTCGCTCAAGGCGTTGGTATCAGGCGGCATGAGTTCTTACTAAGTTAGGGTAACCCCCGCCGGAGAGAAAACGTTAGTAAAATGGACTCACCTTATTATGAATTTGAAACGCCGGAGATTCGTTCAGACCTTGGCCGCCGTGACGCCGGCAATTGCAGCTGCCCAGCAGCCAGTGCCCGCGCCGGCCGCGGCGCCTCAGGGTATTGGTAGCCGCGGCCCATTCGGGATGATGGAAGACACGACCAAGATCGACGTTACGCCGGTCGACGCCGTCGCGCGAATGGTAACCAAGTTCTTCACCCCCGATCAGTTCGCCGCTCTGGAAAAGCTGAGCGCAATCTTCATGCCGGCGATGAAAGGTGCTCCGGGCGCAATTGATGCGCAAGCCCCGCAGTTCCTTGATTTTTTGCTCAGCGAATCGCTGCCTGACCGGCAGAAAATCTATCGCACCGGCCTCGACGGCCTCAACGCTCAAGCGAAGAAGCACTTCGGCCAGCCCTTTGCCAAGCTATCCGATGACCAAGCCGTGCAACTGCTTGAACCCCTGAAGAAGCCCTGGACCTACGATCCGCCTTCAGACCCTGTTGAGCATTTCCTGCGCGTTGCAAAGCAAGATATTCGCTCGGCCACCACAAATTCCCGCGAGTATGTGACGGCTTCCGGCGGAAGTGGCGGCGGGGGACGGCGGGGTGGCGGCGGGACCGGACTTTATTGGTTGTCCCTGGATCAGGCGTAAGGAAAACGAACATGGCAATCCCTGAATATGATGTTTTGATCGTAGGTTCTGGCGCGTCTGGCGGCATGGCGGCGTATACGTTAACCAAGCGCGGCCTGAAGTGCCTGCTTTTGGAAGCCGGACCGTCGGTTGATTTCGCCAAGCAGCGCGTGATGAAGCCTGTGTACGAACTGCCTTATCGCGGACTTGGCAAACCCGGCAAGTTGCCCCACGTCTTGCAGGCTAACGAGTTTAACGCCAATCAATGGGTGGATGAGCAGCAGGTGCCTTACACGCACGACCCGAAGACTCCTTATAACTGGGTGCGCGTGCGGATGGTGGGCGGCAAAAGCCTGTTTTGGGCTCGCATGTCATTCCGTTTGAGCGACTTCGAATTCAAGGCGAAGGATCACGATGGCTTTGGCGAGAACTGGCCGATTTGTCATGCGGACCTTGCTCCTTTCTACAGCCGTGTTGAACCGATCTTCCGCGTTTCCGGTCGCAAAGAGGGTTTAGCGCAGTTGCCCGATGGGGAATTTATTCCCGACGAATCGCCCGATAGTGAGGCTACGAAGAAGTTCGCTGAGTCGGCCAAGAAGCAGGGCATTCCGGTGACCAAGATTCGCCGGGCGCTTGGCAAAGGAGCATGGGCCAGCTCCTTCAATTTGCTGTTGCCCGATGCCCTGGCTACCGGCAATTTGACGATCGTTCCAAATGCCGTGGCGCGCGAGATTAGCGTGGATAAGGCCACTGGAAAAGTGACAGGCGTCCATTTCATCGAACGCGGATCACGCCGCGAGATGCATGCCAAGGCTAAGGCCGTGGTGGTGGGCGCGTCGTGCCTTGAGAGCACGCGCTTGCTTCTGAACTCGGAGATCGCCAATTCAAGCGGGGTGTTGGGCCATTATCTTTGCGACCAGTTCTACATGAATAGCAGTGTGGTGGCGATTATTCCGGAACTGAAGAACGGGGCGGGCGCACGCGGCGGTGGCGGTTACATTCCGCGCTTCCGCAATCTTCGAAAAGACGAAAAACATAACTTCATCCGCGGCTATGCCTTGGACTTCAACACTGGCGGCACGCCCGATCCGCGCTATTTCGGCAGCTGGGGCGAGCAGTTGCAGAAGGATCTGGAAAGCGTGCGAGGGGCGGCGTTCAGCTGCACCAGCATGGGCGAGGCGCTGCCTCGCTACGAGAACAAGGTGACTATCAACAAGAACGTGGTGGATGCTTATGGCATTCCGGTGTTGCACGTCGATTGCAAGTACACCGATAACGAATACAACATGGCAAAGGATGCCGTGGATACCATCGGCGAAGTGTGTCACGATGCGGGCTGGGAAGTGTTGAACAAAAATCCGAAGCTCTATAATCCCGGTTATAGTATTCATGAAGTGGGAACCTGCCGCATGGGCGACGATCCGAAGAAATCTGTCCTGAATAAGTGGAACCAAAGCCACGACATCAAAAACCTGTTTGTGGTGGATGGCAGCAGCTTCGTTACTGCTGGGTCGCAAAACCCGACTATGACCATACTTTCGCTTTCAATGCGTGCCTCTGAGTATCTGGCCGACGAGGCGCAGAAGGGCAACGTCTAACGAGAAAGGCGCAGTACTTCCGAGGCTACACGTTGGAAGGCGGGGTTCAAATCGGCGGTGGTCGGGGCCGCGATATACAACCCTTGGGCGTAACTGGAATTGTAGTTTGAAGCCGATGGATCATTGCTGACGTCTTTAAGAAGACTCGCGTTTGGTGGAAAACCTGCATTACCAAGACCAATAGTGAAAATGTAGACTCCTGCTAAGGTGTTGCCGCCGATGCTTGTACCACCTTGTTGAATTGTCTTGGCGGCGGAATAAGTGGCATTGGTCGCGATATTCATCATGTTTTGCGCGGTGTAGTCAACATTGCCAGCTCCGTCATAACTCACCGTGGTGTAGTTGTTGGCGATGCTATTTCCCCAAACATCGGTACTCTTCATATTTGAAACATCGTTGGTTACATTCCACATGCTTGAGTTGTAGGAGCATCCATTGTAACTGATCAGTTTGAGATCAGAGCTCAATGGTTCAGGGTCGGAATTCCAATCCAACAGCCCGCAGATTCCGGAGGGTGTGTAGGGAGTTGTGCTTGTATTAAATCCACCTCCGATTACCCCATTGACATACTTGTTTTTGGGTGAGCAACCGCTGCTGGACGGAATCCAGTTCTGGGCAGTGACATGCGTTGGTTGACCATCGGTGAAGAAAAGAATGACATTTAGCGCATTGGGTTGGTTAAGCACGGACAAGGCGCTATACGCTTGCGAGAGCGCCGTGGAACTATTGGTCGCCCCGGTGCAGTTGATGCTGTTGATGATGCTGATCATCGTCGGCGAGCCGGTAAGGAAACTTGTTGTCAAAGGCGAGTCGATGCGGTAGCCTGTTGCGAATGTGAGCAATCCCACATTATCGCGGCCGGCGGCGAATTGCCCTATAAATGCGGTGGCGGCGGCCTTCATCGGACTGCAAGAGCCACTTAAGGCAAGCGAACCGGAGCGGTCTAGCACCAACATGACATTTACATCTTTTCTAGTCGCCGTGGCCGAAGCTTGCACCGTTCTTGAACTTGGCCCCAGAATGCGCATGAACGTGAGCGGCATAATGACCGATGCGCTGGTGGTAACCGTTCTTGAATTCGATTGTGTCGTGATACTGGTAGTTGAAGTTAATCCGGATGCACCGAGAAAACCTGTTTGAAAGTTAGCGGCAACATAATTGGCGGCAACGGTCACAGCATTCGATTGTTGAGATGCCGAATCGCTGCCGCGACTTAAACCCCGCGCCGCCGCCAGTACGGCGGAATCGACCGAGGCGGAGAGCTTCGATTGGGCAATATATACGATTGCAAGATCGATCGCCAGGCCAATCGCGGGTACAAGGCCCACCAAGAGCAAAGCGAAAATCATCAACGCTACGCCGCGCTGGCCGGCTTTTTTATTTGAAGAATTGGTATTAGAAGCGCAAAGGGCCCGGTGGCAGGGCCGCCAAATATCGGAGGAACACGAAAAGTTGCTCGCCACTGGAGCTCCGTTTTGCGCGTGTTCCTCAGAAGAAGCTGACTGTGTAGACTCCACTTAGAGGCACTCCTAATGAGGATAGATAAGCAAGGCTTGGAAGGGACAAATAGGATTCAGTAGCCCAAACGGAGTCTCCCGAGCCCACTGCGGGTAGGGTCCCGGCATTGGTGGCGATTAATGAGGACTGGGTCAAGTAATCGGAGGGCGCGATATTTCCTAGACTATTGATGTAGGTGGAAGCCGGCGTTCCAAAGCTGCTGGCGCGCAGCGACGAGGTACCCAACAACAAACGCTGCACGAAGACCTGCTGATTCAGGTTCGGGCAACTGGTCATACTTTGCGCGTCGCAATCCGCCTGATAAATCTTCTTGATTTGAGACAGGATCATAACGGAATTTCCAGGACTGTAGACTCCGGAGCTTTGCTGCATTTGTGTTGCAAGCGATTGGGCGGATGGGGAAGAAAAATCGAGCCCCATGGCGTACATATGCGCCATGTCGCGATTGTATTGGATGATTTGCAAAGCTTTGGTGAACGACATACCAAGAATTACCATGCCAAAAAACAGCGGGACCAACATCGACATAATCAGGGCAAATTCTATAAAGGCTGAGCCATGCTGCTGCTCTATTTTAGGTACGCTAACGAGTTGGCGGTATGCCATTGGGCGAGGCCTCCATAATGTCCGATGAGGAAGCCGCTATGTTCAGCGGCGTGTTCCCACGCATAAGGGTGGCCATCCATTTGTAGGAAAGGCCGGTTACGGATACCTGGCAAATATTGCCTCCTTTATTGCTCCCAGCGCCGGTTTGCAGGGTAAAAGTGGACGGGTCGTAATAGCTAATGGAAATGTAGGTGTTGGGATCGGCGTTTGCTGGAATCAATAGCGGAATCATACCCATCGAATTCGTCACCACAACCGCTTTTATGGAAGCATCATGGTTCAAACCGGTTGCCGTCTGGCTAGTGATGGCGTATCGCACTCCTTGGCGGACGGCATATTGCATGGTGTTTTGTAACGTTATCGCCAGAGCGAAGTCGAACGTGGCCAGCCCTAAGGCAAGCAGGGGCAATAGGATAAACGACATTTCGATGATAGTCGCTCCCTTTTTGCGGTGCGTTTTTGAGATTCCACTCACGACCTTCTTATCGGAAGGGTTTGGCGGAGTTTGAGAAAAATTATCTTGAAAAGTTTGAACAGCTGGTGTGCGACATATGCCATGAAAGAGGTTGCCCGCCAGACATGAACGGCTTTCGTAACCTGAAACAGCCGACGAGGGCGTCGACCGCGGACCAGGGGGGGCCGCCCTGCTGCATACAGGTCTTGCGTAAGGGTGGGCACGGATTTTTGGCAACCTCGTAACCTTAAGCAAAAGAGTGGCAGACAATTAAAGGAAGCTTGCGCTTTTACGAAACAACGCGCAAAACGGACTCGCTACGTCTAATGGAATCAGCGAGCTCCTCCAACATTTGGAGCCGCGCCGAAGCGGCCATTGCGCTAGCTAACTAGCCACAGGAATCGAAAGAAGAACCCCACTTCCCTAATCCATTAAATGAGTTGGGCTACATCAATAAACCTTTGATTCTTAACGTTCTTAACACTCTCTATCCCTCATTTAACAGAACTTAACCGCGCCAGCTGTCCTTTCCACCTACACTGGGCTTGGCGGTGTAACCTTGCCCCCCGGGTGGGCGCCATAAACTACGTCTAAGTCCGGTTTGGTAGTCTCAGTTCGATTTCCCCAAGGAGCAATAGAATGCGTTTTAAGAATGTTGTGATGTGTGTTGTGTTCGCCGTGTCGGCCCTGGCTGCCGATGTTACCGGATCATGGAAGGCCTCAATGCCCGGCCGTAAAGACGGAGCCACTCGCGAGGTTACCTACAAATTCAAAGCGGATGGCGATAAGCTAACCGGCACTACCAGCGGTATGGGTGGCGAAGATGTGGCCATCACTGATGGCATGGTGAAGGGGGACGAAATCTCCTTTACCATAAAGCGTGAGTTTAACGGTAACGCGATGGTCATGAAGTATAAAGGAAAGGTTTCCGGCGATGAAATCAAGTTCACTCAAACGGTTGAAGGCCGCGACCAGGCTCGCGAATTCACTGCTAAGCGCGCTAACTAACTCCGTCAATATTTCCAAATAGGTCAATCGCATACTGTGTCTCTGAGAATTGGAATCACTACCTGCCTGCTATTGAGCGGCTTGCTGTCCACCGGAACCATGTTCGCTATCGAACAGCGCGGAAGCGTAAAGGTAGCTGGCTTGCCCATCCCTGGAGCCAACGTGACGGCCACTCTAGGAGACCAGAAGATTGTTACCTCGACGGATGATAGCGGAATATTTGTGTTCCCGAATTTGGGGCCGGGCGATTGGACCATAGAGGTCGATATGCCCGGCTTCACGGGAGTTTCTAGAAGTGCGGCGATGAGCGACACAACTCCTCCGCCGCTTGATTTGGTAATGAAAGTGGGAAAGCCCATCGTAACTGCGGCAGTCGCGGCAAAGCCCACCGCACCGGCAACTGCTGAAGCGAAACCGGCTTCGGACGCTCCGAAGATGGCGAATGAAAAACCGGCAGCGGCGCAAACGGCTGCCAATCGCCCGCAACGAGGGACTGGCGCACCAGGACAAGGCGCTCGAGGCGCGGCCGGCCAAACCGGGCGGCCTGGAGCAGGCGGATTCCAGCGCTTGGAATTGCAACAGACAGCCCAGGGTGGGGAATTACAGGCTGCTTTGAACGCGGCCGAAGCACCCCCGCAACAGGATCTTTCCCAGAACGCGAACGAATCGTTCCTGGTGAATGGCAGTGTAAGCAGCGGGCTGACTTCGCCCGACCGCATGGACGATTCTTTCGGCCGCATGTCGGAATTTCGTGATGGTTTTGGTGGTCCGGGCGGACCAGGTGGTCCTGGTGGCGGTGATGGCGGCGGACCCGGCGGTGGCGGTCGCGGCGGACCCGGCGGACCCGGCGGCGGTGGATTTGGAGGTGGACCTGGGGGCGGCGGCTTCGGTGGTCCCGGTGGCGGACGCGGCGGACCTGGCGGTGGTGCACCCGGACGAGGCGGTGGTGATCGTGGCCCGCGCGAAGGCGGACGCGGCGGCCCTCCCGGCGGTACATCACGGTTCGGAAATCGTGGTGGTCGCGGCCAACAAGGTTTCCGCGGAACGGCGTCGTTCTCAATGCGCAACGCGGCCTTGGACGCAAAATCTTATTCCATCAGCGGCGCCGACATCGCCAAGGCCGATTATTCGCAATTGCGGTACAGCTTCAGTGGCGGTGGCCCTCTAAATATCCCGAAACTTGTTAAGGACGACAAAACTTTCTTCTTTATTACTTACAGTGGGGCCCATGCCAAGAACCCTTACGACAGCATTGCCACGGTTCCTTCGCTACTGGAGCGCTCCGGTGATTTCTCGCAATCGGTGACGCGCGGCCCGGTCAATATTTACGATTCCCTTTCGGGCCTTCCTTTCCCCGGAAACAAGATTCCGGTGGACCGCATCAGCAATGCTTCCAGATCACTGCTGAGCTTAATCCCGTTACCCAATCAACCAGGCTTGGTTAATAACTACCAAATTGTTTCGTCGAATCCCAATAACAACGACAACCTGGGATTGCGATTGAGCCGCAGTGTCACATTGAAAGACCGGCTCGCGGGATCGTACAACTTCCAACACCGCAATTCCAGTAATAAGCAGTTGTTCGGGTTCGCCGACGAATCCTCAGGAAAAGGGCAAAGCGCCAACATCACTTGGACGCATAACTTCGCCCGTGGACTTTTGAACAACGCCACTTTGAATTTCTCCCGTAACTCAAGCATGCTGACGCCTTACTTTGCTTTCGGTAAAGATTGGGCGCGCGATGTAGGCATTCAAGGCACTTCCCCGGATCCGCGCAACTTTGGCCCGCCCAATCTTTCGTTCACCAATTACGGGGACTTGTCGGATGGATCGAACAACAGGAACGTAAGCCAGAATATCGGCGTGGGCGACAGCGTCACCTGGGCTAAAGGCAAGCAGACCCGGTCATTCGGATTCAATTACAGCCGCATTCAATCCAACAGCATCACCGATTCCAACGCACGCGGATCGTATAGCTTCTCGGGCATAGGCACCAGCGCTTATGATGCAAACGGCATTCCCGTAAACGGCACAGGCTCGGACTTTGCTGACTACCTGGTTGGATTGCCACAGACAAGCTCCATCCGCTTCGGCAATGGCGATATTTATTTCCGCAGTTCCTCTTACAGCGCATTCGTCAGTGATGATTACCGTTGGAAGTCGAACGTGACTCTCAACTTTGGCGCACGGTACGAATATTTAACGCCAGTGCAGGAAAAGTATGGGCGCATGGCGAATCTTGACATCGCGCCGAACTTCCTGGGTGTGGCGGTTGTGACCCCGAATATTGCCGGCCCATATACGGGCGCCTATCCGGCGGGCCTCGTGAATCCGGACAAGAACAACGTGGCGCCGCGCTTAGGCATTGCCTACAGACCCTTCAAAGGAAAGTCCACTTTGATTCGTACTGGATTCGGCATGTATTATAACGGTTCGGTTTATAACTCAGCCGCCAGCCGTATGGCGCAGCAACCGCCGTTCGCCAAAACCTTCTCTGTGGTTACGACTACCGCCCGTCCGTTGAACATCGTCAATGGCTTTACGCAGGTTGTATCGCAGCAGATCACCAACACATTCGCCATTGATCGGAACTATATCGTCGGCTACGCGGAAACGTGGAATTTGCTAATTCAGCAGAACCTTCCATGGTCGCTGGCGATGGAAGTTGGATACGTTGGAACCAAGGGAACGCGCCTTGATGTACAGCGGCTGCCGAATCGCGCTCCGCCGGGTTCGCCGTTAACTTCCGAACAACGCCGTTTAATTGGAAATGCAACGGGCTTCACATATGACACTTCCGACGGCAATTCGGTTTATCATGCGGGTAATTTCCGCCTGACACGCCGCTTCCGGCAAGGAATTTCCTTCGAAGCGCAATACACGTTTTCGAAATCGATCGACGATGCCACGACAGTGGGCGGCGGAGGCGGTGGAGGATCGGTTGTGCAAGACGATCATAATTTAGCCGCCGAACGCGCCGTGTCACAGTTCAATCGTCCTCACAACCTGCGCACCAACTGGACATACACTCCGTTTAGTTCGCAAAGCAGCAAGTTAGCAACCAACAAGTTATTACAAGGCTGGCAGCTAAGCGGCGGCGCCACGATTCGATCCGGTTCACCGCTAACCGCCATCGTTTTGGGTAACCGTTCGGATGCGGGCGGAAGCGGCGCTATTGGCAGCGGCCGCGCCGATGCCACTGGCCTATCGGTCGCGGGCGCCAATGGGGCCTTCTTCAATTTACTGGCGTTTACTTTGCCGCCCGCTACGCGTTACGGCAATTCGTCGCGCAACGTGATCACCACTCCCACGGCATTTTCAATGAATGGAAGCTTTGGCCGCAACATCCGCTTTGGCGACACGCGCCGCAGTCTGGATGTCCGCATGGAAGCCGCCAACATTTTGAATAATGTCACCATCGCGCGGTTCGGCACGACTGTGAATTCCTCCAATTACGGAGTTGCCACGGATGCAGCTAGCATGCGCAGTATGACTTTGAACCTGAGGTTCCGCTTCTAATGAAACCGATTGCAATCCTGACCACTTTTGCGCTTTTGATGCAAGGCCAACAGCCCACGCCGCAGCCCGCAAAGCCGCAACAGCCGCCCCTGTTTCAAGAAGCTACGGCGAAATTTTCGGCGTCCACCAATTTGGTGGTGATCAACGTGGATGTGCGCGACAAAAGCGGCAAGCCGATAGAAGGGTTGAAAGCTTCCGACTTCATCATCACCGAAGATGATAAGCCGCAGAAGATTTCCATCTTCGACTTTCAGAAACTGGAAAATGAACCACTGCCCGCGGCCGAACCCGAACCCGCTAAGCCTGCAAAGGGGGAAACTGCCCCCGCCCCTAAGCCTGTAATCGCGCCGGCGAAGAAGGAGATCACGCCTTCCTCACCCGGGCAAGTTCGTTATAAGGACCGCCGCTTAATGGTGCTGTTCTTCGACTTCAGCTCCATGCCGCAGGAAGATCAGATTCGAGCGCAGACGGCCGCATTGAAGTACATCGATACGCAGATTACACCCGCCGATATGGTTTCCATCATGACGTTTGCGACCAAGTTGCAGGTGGTGGAGGATTTCACTTCCGATCGCGACAAGTTGCGGGAAACAGTGAAAGCTTTCCAAATCGGAACCGGAAGCGAAATGGCTGAAGGGCTGGCCGCTGATGCGGATGAGGACAACGGCTCCGCCTTCCAGGCGGATGACACGGAATTCAATGTATTCAACACCGACCGCAAGCTAAGCGCCCTGGAATCGGCGGCGAAGATGCTTGGGTCTTTGCCGGAGAAAAAGGCGCTGGTCTATTTTTCCAGCGGTGTGGGAAAGACCGGGATGGAGAACCAATCGCAGTTGCGGGCCACCACCAACGCGGCGGTCAAGGCCAACGTTTCGTTCTATCCGATTGACGCTAGGGGTTTGGTGGCAAGCGCTCCGGCTGGAGATGCAAGCAAGGGCTCATCGCGCGGTAGCGGCATCTTTAGTGGTTCCACGCAAGGCGGCAATCGCGATAAGTTCAATGGGCAACAGGAAACCTTGGTGACCTTGGCCGGCGATACGGGCGGCAAGGTGATGCTGGATGAAAACGATTTGTCCTTGGGCATTAAACAGGCGCAGAAGGACATCAACAGCTATTACATCGTCGGCTACTATTCTGGGAATGATAAGCTGGACGGCCGCTTCCGCCGCATCAAGGTGAAGTTCGCCGATCCCAAGCAGACCGCCAAGATCAACGCCCGTTCCGGTTATTTTGCGGGCAAGCAGTTCAAGAACTTCAGCGCTTCCGAGAAAGAATCGCAGCTTGAAGAGGCGATCCTGCTGGGCGACCCGATGACCGAGTTGCCGATTGCCCTTGAAGTGAATTTCTTCAAGATGGGCAAGCTCAGCTACTTCGTTCCGGTTGCAGTGAAGATCCCCGGGTCGGCGATTGAAGTGAGCAAAAAGGGTGACCAGGAAAAGACAGAGCTCGATTTTATTGGTCAGATTCGCGATTCCAAGGGCAAAGTTCAGGGAGCGGTACGCGACTCAATTTCCGTGAAGGTGAAGGGCGATGAAGCGGCGTCGTTGATCAAGCGCAACCTGCAATATGATTCCGGCTTCACGCTGCCCCCCGGCGATTACACCATCAAGTTTCTTGCGCGTGAAAACGTCAGCGGCAAGATGGGGACGTTTGAATCGAAGTTCACTATTCCCAATTTGACGGCGGAGACCAAGTGGCTTAGCACCAGTTCCGTAATCTGGTCGAACCAGCGCGAGCCGATGATGGCTGCGGTGGCTTCGGTTGAAAAGAACAAGAAGCTGCTGGCGGCGCACCCGTTGATTCAGGATGGGCAGAAGATCATCCCCAGCATCACCCGCGTGTACCGCACCAATCAGAATCTATACGTTTACGCCGAGGTCTACGATCCGAGTTTGGAAGCGGGCACGAAGAAGCCGAACGTGATGGCGTCGCTGAGCTTCTTTCAGGGTAGGACTAAAACGTTCCAGACGGCTCCGGTGCATGTGCGGGAAGTTTCGGCAACGCGCAATCACATGGCGCCGGTGCGTTTTGAGATTCCGCTGAATAGCTTGAAGCCGGGTAATTATACGGCGCAAGTGAATTTGCTGGATGAGGTGGGTGAGAAGTTTGCGTTCGCCCGGTCGCCGATGATTTTGGTTAAGTAGGGAATTCGGTTGGTTCAACTTAAAAAACGGCGATCATTGAGGGGGCTTTTCAGCCAGTTTGCTGCGGCACTTCTTGAGGAAGGCTCAGGGATTGATGAGACTAATGTTGAGCAGCACCGCACGGGTTCGCGGCTTCACGGAATCTAACGGAAATGAGCGTGTCATGAGGCCTTGCGCTTGCGGAGATCGGTGAGCATTGCTTTCCGCAAGACAGCATTTATCCGGGTAAGATATCCAACTACACCCCCGCTCTTCAGCCACGCCAGAATGTCGCTATCCACCCGAACGCTGACGGCCTTTTTTATCGGCTTGTAGTATTTGCCGCGGACTGCCATGCTCCAAGCGCTAAGCGGTAATTCGGGAACGTCGGCGCTTGCGAAGAGTTACCCACTTGTGCTCATTTAGAGTTGACCACACTGAAAACAGTTCTTACCGCGTGGCAAACGGCGAACTGAATCATTTGCATCCTCGCTGAAGGCGGGCATCTTCTTTTGTTTCAATTGAACGGTCCATCAATACTTCTGAGGTCGAGA
>JAYVXT010000365.1:0-18693 GCA_043785065.1 Bryobacterales bacterium
GGGATGGATTAGTAAGTGATTTGGATTCAGTAGGGTGGGGCTGATTGGTTTTTTGAATTGCTTCGTGACCGGAGAAATGGGAGCGGGAAAGTAAGGTTACACAAACGCCAAAGTTAGACGACTAAAGCGACAAATAGGGAATTTCAAAATGAAACACGAAAATGATAAGCTTAACCTAGCCCCACATTATCGCTGAGGTGCTAATTACCTAAAATAAAAGTCAAAAACAAACATTGGAACGTCGCCTACAAGCGAGCGGTTTCTTCGGATGGCTGGCGCTGTCGACATCAATGCCGCAAGAGTGATTTGGAATGACTCGAACGCTCCTGTCAAGCAACGGTGTTTGGCAGCGAGGGACCTTGGTCGATTGGGACAGCACGGGCCTAATTGGCGTGCTCCCGCTGTGGAAGACGATGATTCGGTGCTTGGCCGGGTCCGTAGGCACGGCAAGCGTGACTACGAACGCAGACATCAGGCTGAAGACAGGCTTCGTGAAATTGAGGATGCCAATGAAAAGATGCGCCATTTAGGAGCTGCCGCGGAGGAGAAAGCTGAAATGTACGAACTTCGGTTCATCAGTGTTTGCGCGGACTAGCTCGGATTTGGAAATGTTTTCAGAACCTCAGCAGGCCGGCCAGGGGGTCGCCCGCGGACGAGGGCGTCCGCCCTACCTTTACTTCACGACATTCTTCGCGGCGTGAATTTCTTGCAGATTCCACACCCTTAATGGATCGCGCCGCCTACTCACCGCCGCCTCCGCAGCCGCCTTAGCCGCGCTCATCGTCGTGATGCACGGAATGCGGTACGCCACCGCCGCCCTGCGTAGCGCCCTCTCATCACTAAACGAATGGCTGCCCGTGGTCGTATAAATAGCCAACTGCACTTGACCGCCCTTCAACAAATCCACCGCGTTCGGCCGGCCTTCGTTCACCTTGAATACCGTCTTCACCTTCAACCCAGCGCCTGTCAGCGCCGAAGCCGTGCCGCGGGTCGCGGCCAGTTCAAAGCCAAGGTCCGCGAACTTGCGGGCGATCTCCACCGCCTCATGTTTATCCTTCTCGTTGACGCTGATGAACACCACGCCCTTATCGGGCAGAGGAGAGCCGGCGCTTCGCTGCGCCTTGGAAAACGCTTCGCCAAAATTTTCGCCCACGCCCATCACTTCGCCGGTCGACCGCATTTCCGGCCCCAACACAGGATCCACGCCGATGAATTTATTGAACGGGAACACTGGGGACTTCACGAAGTATTGCGGCACCGGAAGCACACCGGAAATTTTGCCGCCGGTGAGATGCGCAAAATCTTTCAGCTTCTTGCCAAGCATCAAACCAACGGCAATCTTCGGCAGCGGCACGCCCGTAGCCTTGCTGACAAAAGGCACCGTCCGGGAAGCGCGTGGATTTACTTCCAGCACGTACACCTTGCCATCCTTGATCGCGTACTGCACGTTCATCAAACCAATCACGTTCAACGCCAGCGCCAGCTTCACCGAATATTCCTCAATGGTCTTGCGCACATCCTCTTTCAGCGAATACGGGGGCAGCACGCAGGAACTGTCGCCAGAATGCACGCCAGCCTCTTCAATGTGCTCCATTATGCCGGCAATCAGTACGTCCGTGCCATCGGACAAGCAATCGACGTCAACTTCCACAGCCTCTTGCAGGAACCTGTCAATCAGCACTGGCCGATCTTGCGAGAACACCACGGCTTCGCGCATATAGCGTTCCACGGTTGCTTCTTCGTAGGCGATCACCATGGCGCGTCCGCCCAATACGTAGCTGGGACGCACCAACACCGGATAGCCTAACCGGCGAGCCACGGCGCAGGCTTCTTCCACACTGGTGGCCGTGCCGTTTTCGGGGCAGGGAATGCCCAAATCGTCAAGCAGCTTGCCGAAGCGTTTACGATCCTCGGCCAAGTCGATGTTTTCCGGATCGGTTCCGATGATGCGCACGCCTTGCGCTTTCAAAGGCAATGCGAGGTTCAGCGGCGTCTGCCCGCCGAACTGCACAATCACGCCATCGGGCTTTTCCACATCGCAAATGTTGAGCACCTCTTCAAGGGTCAACGGCTCAAAGTAGAGGCGGTCGGAAGTATCGTAATCGGTTGAAACCGTTTCCGGATTGCAGTTGACCATGATCGATTCATGATCGAAATCCTTCAAAGCATAGGCCGCGTGGCAACAGCAATAATCAAACTCAATGCCTTGTCCAATGCGATTGGGACCGCTGCCCAGAATAATCACTTTCTTGCGATCGGAGACATTCGCCTCGCACTCCGATTCGTAGCTTGAGTAAAGATACGGCGTGAAGCTTTCAAATTCCGCCGCGCACGTGTCTACCCTGCTAAATACCGCCGTTACGCCAAGCTGTTTACGGCGGGCGCGGACAGCAAGTGGATCCACTTTCCACAAACGGGCCATGGTTGTGTCGGCCAAGCCCCGCCGCTTGGCTTCGCGCATGGTTTCGCTATCGATGCCATCAATACCGCGTACGCCCACTTCTGCGGTTAATTTTCCTTGCTCTTGCAGTTGCTTCAGGAACCATGGGTCCACTTTGCAATGATCGTGTATGTCCTCGATGGACCAGCCTTGCTCCAACGCGAAGATGATGTAATTCAGCCGGTCCGGCGTGGGTGTGATCAGTTTCTGGGGAATCAGCGCCGCATCCAAAGGGTCAACCTTCGTAGCCGATTTGCCTGTTTCCAAGCTGCGGATTCCCTTGCCGAGCGCTTCTTGGAAGGTGCGGCCAATGGCCATCACTTCGCCCACCGACTTCATCTGCGTGCCAAGTGTCGGATCGGAGCCGGGAAACTTTTCAAACTGCCAACGAGGGATTTTCACCACTACATAGTCGATGGTTGGTTCAAAGCAGGCCGGCGTCAGCCGCGTAATGTCGTTGGGGATTTCGTCTAGCCGGTAGCCCACGGCGAGCTTCGCGGCAATTTTGGCGATGGGGAATCCGGTAGCCTTCGACGCCAAGGCCGATGACCGCGATACGCGCGGATTCATTTCCACAACAACCATGCGGCCGTCTTGCGGGTTGATGGCAAACTGCACGTTCGATCCGCCGGTGTCCACGCCGATTTCACGCAAACAAGCCAGCGCGCCATCGCGCATCATTTGGTATTCGCGATCAGTTAAGGTTTGCGCCGGAGCAACGGTGATGGAGTCGCCCGTGTGGACGCCCATCGGGTCGAAATTTTCGATGGAGCAGACAATGATGCAGTTGTCAGCCTGATCGCGCATCACCTCTAATTCGAATTCCTTCCAGCCCAGGACGCTTTCTTCTACCAGCACTTCGCTGACTGGGGAAAGATCCAGGCCGCGCGCCAGAATCGCTTCCAGATCTTCGCGATTGTAGGCAATGCCGCCGCCGCTGCCGCCCATGGTGAAACTGGCGCGAAGGATCAGGGGATATCCAACTTTTTCGGCAAACTTCAGGGCGCCGGGAAGGCTGTTGACCAATTGAGATTGCGGCGTTTCCAGGCCGATCTTGGCCATTGCGTCTTTGAACAGCAGGCGGTCTTCGGCCTTTTTTATGGCATCGATCTTGGCGCCAATTAGCTCCACGCCGTACTTTTCCAAAATACCGGCTTCGGCAAGTTCAATAGAAAGATTCAGACCGGTTTGGCCGCCTACGGTGGAGAGCAGCGCATCGGGCCGTTCGCGCTCGATGATCTTTTCCAGGTAATCGCGATGCAGCGGTTCTACGTAGGTGCGGTCAGCCAGCTGCGGGTCGGTCATGATGGTTGCTGGATTAGAATTCACCAACACCACTTCAAAGCCGTCGTCTTTCAGCGCCTTGCAGGCTTGCGTTCCCGAATAGTCGAATTCACAGGCTTGGCCGATGATGATCGGACCGGAACCAATGATCATGATACGGTGGATGTCGTTGCGTCTAGGCATTCCGTTAGTTTGTGTACTCGCGCATCATTTTTAAGAAATCGTCGAAGAGATAAAGCGAATCGTGCGGTCCGGGCGCAGCCTCAGGATGGTATTGCACGCAGAAGGCGGGGGCATTTTTAAGCCGGAAACCTTCCAGCGTGTGGTCGTTCAAATTCTCGTGCGTCAGCTGCACGTCACTCGATTTGAACGAATCGGGATCCACCGAGAAGCCGTGATTTTGCGCCGTGATTTCGACTTTATTAGTCAAGCGATTGATCACCGGATGATTGCCGCCGCGGTGGCCGAATTTCAACTTGAACGTTTTCGCGCCGCAGGCCAACGCCAACAATTGGTGTCCCAGGCAGATGCCGAAGATCGGCTTCTTTCCAATTAGCTTCCGGATCTCGGCGGCTTGCATTTCCAGCGGCTCGGGATCGCCGGGGCCGTTCGACAAGAAGACGCCATCGGGGTTTAAGGAAAGCACATCTCCGGCGCTGGTCAGCGAAGGAACCACGGTAACGCGGCAACCGCAGGAAACCAGTCGACGCAAAATATTGCGCTTGATGCCGTAATCGTAAGCCACAACATGCAGGGGCTTTTCGCCGTCTTTCAGCGTGGTCACATAGGCTAGGTTTTCAGATGGCGAGCATTGATCCACGCCCTTAGTCCACTCATAGTTGAGAGTTGTGGAGACGCGAGTGGCCAGGTCAAGTCCGGCCATGGACGGAATCGCCCGCGCGCGATCAACCAACGTGTCCGCGCTGGTTTCAAGAGTAGAGATAACCCCGCGCATCACGCCTTTGGTCCGCAAATGCCGGACGAGTTTCCGCGTGTCAATCGAAGCGGCTATTGGAATATTGTTCTTGGCTAGAAACTGGTCTGCCGATTCATCGGCGCGCCAGTTACTGGAGATAGGAGAAAAATCGCGAACAACCAAACCTTCAATACATGGCTTGGCGGATTCCGAATCAGCATCGTTTGCGCCGTAGTTGCCGATTTCCGGATAAGTGAGAACGACGATCTGGCCGGTGTAGGAAGGGTCCGTGAAGATTTCCTGATAGCCGGTAATGGATGTGTTGAAGACGACTTCGCCGCTTCGTTCTATGGACGCACCAAATGCCTTACCCTCGAAGATTGATCCATCTTCCAGGGCGAGGATTGCTTTGTTCAACTCGCTTGGTCCTCCGGGTGGGATTTCCATCCATTGGACCATGTTCGGGGCCGCCGGGGCAACCAGAATCTACTCCAGCGTCGTTATGGGTACTGCCCTGGTTTCCTTGTCCGATTCTTTCAATGTGATGGAAATCCCTTTGTTTTCGACCAATTGCGGGACATCGCCATTCTGTAAAGCGGTGCCCGGAATTTCTTCGGCGAACGCGAAAAGTTTATAGGAACAGGGGACGATGCGTTCCAGCTTATAATGGCCGGAGGCATCCGTACTGACTGTACGAATATTAATTTGCGTATTTTGCCCAGCAGGTTCAGGGAGCAGCATTACCGTTTTGGCCCCCTTGACTTCGCTTGTCACCGTACCCTCTAGAGTTGCAGTTTTCGCGCTGACAACCACGACGATTTCGAAAGTCGCGGCTTCCGGTACGATAATAATGGCCCCAGGATCGACGCCTCCTCTATTCGTAATTTTCTTCACATAGGCGCCTAAGGATGTAGATTGAAACCGCACGGCATAAGATCCCGGGGGCAAGCTGAATGGCTTTTCGGTCTTGCCATCCTTAATCTGCAGCGTCGGCGTTGCCACATTCCCGAGAGATTTTTCCGAGAGCATCAAATAGCCCGTTATGGGTTTGGTTTCGGCGTTATCTTCCCAGACCACCGATGCAGACAATTGCGAAGGATCGCCGTACCCAAGAGTAATGTTTTCCAGGTTTCCGTTCACTTCCAGCGGCATCAAGCCCAACGGAAATTGCCCGAGGTCTACACGAATGGCGCCAAGCAAATAGGAGCCAGGGGCGATTGCTGAAAACTCAAACCCGCCGTCGTTCATCACGGTTGCGTCCGCTTGGCGGGCCCCGAATCCTCTACCTTGACGCATTGAATCTTTGGGGATTAATTGAAGCTGCGTGCCGTTTTCGCCAACCGGCGTCGATCCTGAATATTTCACCGTTCCGCGAATCGAATAGATCGGCGTCTTCCTCATTCGGATTACCAAATTGTCAATTTGTTGACCTGGACCCACTTCTATGATCGATGCCGCCGTCTCTTCGGTTGCGGAAGGAAAAAAAGTCGGCGGATAATTTTCCTCTTGCTTCAACTGATTTGTTGTCATGGACACGATTTGAATTGGTACTCCGTCAATCATGACCGCTTTTTGATTTGAAAACATGTTCATTGCTTTTGAAACCAATACCAGCCGGTTAAAAGCGTTGGCTAATAAAACGTAGCGGCCCGGAGTGAGACCTTCAATGCGGAACTCCCCAATATCGTTGGTGTTTCCGTTTCGTACGTATGCCTGCCGGTTCCATTTGGTTTTTTGCGTCGCAACAACGGAAGTCTGCGGAACCGGATCGCCATCCTCATCGATTACCTTTCCGGTGAGAACCGATTGCGGCATGGCCTTGAATTCGATTCCAGTTTTCTTCTCGCCGGCCACCACCGCAATGGCTTCCCCGCCGAACTGAAACGTCTTTGATCCATATTCCTGGCTCAAGTACGCTGGCTTTTCAAGTAAGATCCTATAGCTGCCCGGCTCAACGCTGTTGAAGACGAATGCCCCATCGGCCGAAGAAGCCGCGATTGTAGGATTTGGAAGCACCGCGGATCGGCCGTAGTGTTACCGGGGCCAGACGAACCGGCGTGCCGGAGATCGCGTCCGTCACCCGGCCTTCAATCGATGCTCCTTCGTCTTGTGCGAAGGACAAGGTTGCGCATGCAATTACAATCGTCAGCAAGCGATTGTAAAATCTGTCGAGCGACGCCATACCCCTATGTTAGCCGCTATTTTCCCAATCGATTGGTAAATGTATCCGCGACATTCACCTTCGCTTTTGCCACCTTTTCCATAGAATGCGACAGCACCGTTCTAACAGCCTCCGCGCCTTCCAAGGTCCAGTCCCCATCCGGTGAGTACATCGCCTTCGACGCTGCAAGTGAAGCGATATAACGAGCATCGTCAGTCCCCTTATGGTCCACGGGCATC
The DNA here is from genome assembly GCA_043785065.1 of Bryobacterales bacterium. Taxonomy (GTDB): domain Bacteria; phylum Acidobacteriota; class Terriglobia; order Bryobacterales; family Bryobacteraceae; genus JANXSF01. Next base: position 7,041 of record JAYVXT010000365.1, read on the forward strand.
TTGACGGCAATTTCCGCCGCTGTGTGATTGGCAATCCACGATAGAGTCTTACGCATCGCGCCGGCAAGCCTCGCCGCTACATCCGCATTCTGCTTCAGCCAGCCGGCCGGCGCATACAAGCTGGCCGATGGATAGCTTGGCACACCCAAGTCGTGCTCCACTCCTTGCTTGGTTCGAGTATCGGCGAGTATCTGCAATTTGTGGCGGCTCAGCAGTTCCGTCAGCGCAGGTTCGGTAAGCGCGGCGGCGTCCACTTGCCCGTGCTCCATCGCGGCCACCGCCGTTGCCGCAGCGCCTATGCCTACAATGGAAACCGCATCCGATGGAATGCCCTTCCGGCTCAGCAAATAGCTTGTCAGTAAGTGGGTCGAGGAACCCGGCGTTGTCACTCCAATCCGTTTGCCTTTCAAATCAGCGAAGCTAATAGTCTTGCCAGGAGCCACCGCCAGCACAATGCCCGGATATTGCGTAATGAGAGTGATGCCAATCAAATCCCGCCCTTCCGCCTTCATCTGGATCACGTGATCGTAGAAGCCGCAAACTACATCGGCGCTGCCCCCCAGCATGGCCTCCAGCGCCTTTGCGCCGCCGGGAAAATTCTCCAAATCCACGGCAAGCCCCGCTTCTTCGTAATAGCCAAGTTGCGCCGCAAGCGTTGCGGGCAGATACAGAAGCTGCTGGGCTCCGCCGATTGCAAGACGCACCTTGGGCTTTGTGCCCGCCGGCGTTTTGCCGCAACTACTGGATGCGATCCACGAAGCGGTTGGTAAAAGTGTCTTGAATAGGAAGGATCGACGATCGTATTTTTTCATTGGATTGGGAAAGGGCTTGACGAACGGTTTCCGGCGCTCCCGGCTGCATGCGGCCATCGGGTGAAAGAATTGCAATTGTGCTGGAAAGCGCCTCTTGCAGAATAGAAGCATCCTCAGTGGCATATATATTTTTCAATTTTGCGGCCACTTCTTTGGGCGAGTGGGAATGCACCCACTCAAGTGTGCGCTTCATGGCTTTGGCCAGCGCCAGAGCCTCCTTGTCATGGGCCGCAAGCCACTTCGGGCCGGCGTAAAGAACGCTGCCTGGATATTCGCTGGCGCCAAGGCTCTGAAGAAGGCCTTCCGGGGTGCGCGTGTCCACCAGGATCTGCAAATCCGCATGAGTGCGGCGCAGCGCCGCCACCACCAAATCCGCGACAACCGCTGCATCCACCAGCCCGCGTTCAAGGGCGGTAATCGATTGCCCTCCAGTGCCGATGCTCACAATGGAAACGTCTTCGGGCTTCAAACCCTGCCGCGCCAATAGGCCGTTGAGCAGAATATGGCCAGAGGACCCCGGGGCGGCGACGCCCACTTTCGCGCCTTTCAGGTCAGCAATCGAATGAATGGATTTGGCGGCTTTCGGTGACACGGCAACCACAAACCCCAGATATTTTGTGAGTACGAAAAAACTTGTGACGGTGCGCCCCTCGGCCTGAATCGTTTGGGTCTGATCGTAAAAGCCGGCGGCGACATCCGCGCTGCCGCCTTCCATGGCCTGTAGTGCCCGTGCGCTACCCGGAAACCCGTCAATCGTAACCGCCAGCCCTTCGGCTTGGTACGCTCCAATTTCTTGGGCTAAATAGACTGGGAAGAATCGAAGCGCCGCCTGCCCGCCAACAGCAATCCGGACAGTGGAGCTGGAAGAGCCACACCCGCAGCAAGAAAGGAATGCCAGTGCTAGGCTAAGCCGGGCAGATGGGATGACTTGAGGATGAGCGTTAAAAGGTTCCAAGCAACCAGAACGGCAAAGCCTATGTTAATTCGTGTCAACAGCCGTTCCCTGCCACTATACCAACATGCCATGCCTAACAATACAGCCACGATTTTGATGAACGTCAGACCAATGATCGGGGATGGAAATGTTTGAATGGCCCACTTAACCAAGGGATTGCCTTCCTGGACTCCATTGAGCAGGAAGGCAACCGTGGTGAGGAAGTCCAACATTTGGAGATAGCTGTATTGAAACATCAGTTGAGTCATTTTGCTTTTGTTTTCCTGGCCGATGATGGTTCAAGAATAGTAGGCAAACTTGGACGGGTGAAGTACCAATTCGGTACAGTACAGGTTCTAAGTGCGGCTAGTACGGAGCCGTATCGCATCATCAACCCGTCCCTCTAGCTTCGCTGTGTCAAACTACAATCTTCCACGGAGCCCGCTCATCCCGCCGCATCCACTTCTTCAGATCGGGCTGCACAATAGTATCCTTGCCGGCATCCCAATCCACCCGCTTACCGGACCGCAAAGAAATGTTAGCCAGTAAGCACGTCACTGTGGATTTGTAGCAGACCTCGATATCACTAATCGGTTTCTGCCGCGTCTTCACGCATTCCAGGAAATTAGCCCAATGCGCCACGTTGGAGTTGTTCGACGACTTCACTTCCACTTCCTCAATCCCGCTGCCCTTTTCCGGATAGACGTGGTACAGGCTCCTATCCACAAACAGCGTCGCCTTTGAGCCGTGGAACATCGTGCCATACCCTTTGCCGAACATCGAATTCGCGTTGCCGCTGCGATGCTCATAGCTGGCCAGGAAGTCGCCATAATCGTAAGTTGCCATCAGCGTATCGGCCGTCTCGCGATTGTCGGTAAACCAAAGCTTGCCGCCAAACGAGTTCACCGATTTCGGCATCACATCGCCAGTACCCATCTGTGCGATGTCCAACACATGGACACCCCAATCGGTCATCATCCCGCCCGCCGTATCCCAGAACCAGCGGAAGTGCGAAAACGCTTTGGGATCGACGCCCCACCGATTAGCGTTGAATGGCCGCTTAGGGGCGGGTCCAAGCCACATGTCCCAATCGAGGCCTTCAGGAATCGGCGCCCCATCCGGAGGATTCCCAATTCCAGCCGGATCCGCCAATCCATAATTCCAGGTTTTGATCGCCGTTACTTTGCCGATCTTGCCGTCCGTCACCATCTTTGTGGCTTCCTGGAAGTGCGCGCCAGAGCGTTGCATCGTTCCTGCTTGCACAACGCGTTTGTACTTGCGCGCCGCCAGCACCATCTTTTGCCCCTCTTCGATAGTGACGGAAATCGGCTTTTCCACGTAGACATCCTTGCCGGCCTTGCATGCCTCAACTGTCATGTAGGCGTGCCAGTGATCAGGGGCCGAAATGTTTACTACGTCGATCGAACGATCCGCCATGATTTCACGGAAATCCGTTATACTTTTGGCCTTTCCCTTCGTCATCGCAACCGCTTTATCCAAGTTGGGTTTGTAGATGTCGCAAACGGCCACTACCTCTAAGTTGTCTTGCTTCATCGCAGCATTTAGATTGCCTTGGCCCATGCGGCCAACTCCAATGAAGGCCGCACTGACCTTATCGTTGGCGCCCCGGACTTGGCCGGTGAAAATGTTGGTTGTGAAAAGAGCTGCCGCAGACTTGGTTAGAAAGTCCCTACGTTCTGGTTTTTCGTTTGTCATCGCAGGCAATTCTATCATGCCCGTGACCACTTCACTTTGATTGGATATTCTTGGATATTCTTGAATTTGCGAATCCGCCATTCTCCATGCGCCGGGGCAAGGAAGTTCATCGCGGCCTGTTCAGCGGAAGGATAATTTCCCGGAGCTAGGTGGGCTAGGCAGGCTAGTCCCTGGAGCAACAAGCATGCCGCGCCCCTGGGGAGCATGCGACATCATCGATCTAGAAGGCAACATTTTCCAGATCAGCCCTCGCGTGCGCTACGATAAAGTTTCACCTTCATCATGAGCAACATTCTGCAATCGCTTCCCATCGGCGACAACGTCGGTATTGCATTTTCAGGCGGCCTGGACACCAGCGCCGCTATTTATTGGATGCGGCAAAAAGGCGCCGTTCCCTATTGCTATACAGCCCACTTGGGCCAGCCCGACGAAACCGATTACGATAGCATTCCGCGACGCGCCCTGGAATATGGCGCTGAAAAGGCCCGTTTAATCGAATGCCGTCCCCAACTGGTCCGCGAAGGTTTGGCCGCATTGCAATGCGGCGCGTTCCATATCACCACTGCCGGCGTGCCGTATTTCAACACCACACCCATAGGCCGCGCCGTCACCGGAACCATGCTGGTGGGCGCGATGAAGGAAGATGCCGTCAACATTTGGGGAGATGGTAGCACCTATAAAGGCAACGATATCGAGCGTTTCTATCGCTATGGCCTGATGGTGAACCCTCACCTAAAGATTTACAAGCCGTGGCTTGATCAACTGTTCATCGACGAGCTTGGCGGACGCAAGGAAATGTCGGAGCTGCTTGATAAGGCCGGCCTCAGCTATCACATGAGCAAGGAAAAGGCCTACTCCACCGATTCGAACATATGGGGCGCCACGCACGAAGCCAAGGATCTGGAATTCCTCAAAAATGGGATGAAAATAGTGGAGCCTATTATGGGCGTCCCGTTCTGGCGGGAGGACTGCAAGGTTGTTCCCGAAGCGGTCACCGTTACCTTTGAGGCAGGCCTGCCAGTTGCCATCAATGGCCAGAACTTCGCCGACCCCGTCGCCATGGTGATGGAAGCCAACGCGATTGGCGGACGGCACGGACTTGGCATGTCGGACCAGATCGAAAACCGCATTATCGAAGCCAAGAGCCGAGGCATTTATGAAGCCCCCGCCATGGCGTTGTTCTTCATCGCCTACGAGCGCTTGGTGAGCGGCATCCACAACGAAGGAACCATGGAGCAGTATCACGCAATGGGCCGCCGCTTGGGCCGTTTGTTGTACGAAGGCCGCTGGTTTGATCCGCAAGCCATGATGCTGCGCGAAACATTGCAGCGTTGGGTCGCCAAGGCTATAACGGGTGAAGTGACTGTGGAACTGCGCCGCGGTAACGACTACTCGATCCTCGACACCGTCAGTCCCAATCTAACCTACAAGCCCGAACGTTTGACTATGGAAAAGCATGCTGGTTCGTTTTCACCGCTTGATCGAATCGGCCAGCTAACCATGCGCAACCTGGACATTGAGGACAGTCGCGAAAAATTGTTCGTCTATAGCAAAGCTGGCCTCATCGGACCAGGATCGCTCGAAGGAATGCGCCTTCTTGAGGGCGAAGAGAAGAAGTGACCATAGCCGGCAAGGTCGAAAGCCTTTGGCGCTATCCCGTGAAAAGCATGCGAGGGGAAGAAATCCCCCAGGCTTTCATCGGCTTTGCGGGCGTATATGGTGACAGACTTTACGCAATCCGCAGCACTGCATCCATCAAAGGATTCCCGTACCTGACCGGGCGTGAAAATGCGTCCATGCTTCAGTACCGGGCCATCTACATGAACCCTGAGGCTATGGCGCAACCTGTCAATTTGATCGAAGCGTCGGATCTTGGCTCTGGCGTGACACCACTCTATGCGGATGAAGTTAACCGTTTGGTTCAAGTAGAAACGGCCGATGGTTTGATTTACCCGATCAGCGATCCCGATTTGCTCGATAGGCTGTACGCGGGAATCGACCCCAAGCACAAGCTTTCGCTGATTCGGTCCGAACGGGCGCTGACTGATTGCCGTCCCGTGTCCCTAATCTCGCTTCAAACTGTGCAAGGGCTTGGAAGCGAAATCGGTCTGCCGCTCGATAAGCGGCGTTTCCGGGCCAATATTTATCTTGATCTTTATCCCGCCAGCCCTTTTGGGGAAAACGATTTGCTCGGCCGCATGGTGAGAATCGGATCGAAGGTCGAAGTTGCCGTCACCCAACGAGACACGCGTTGTAAGATGATCACCCTCGACCCCGACACAGGAGAGGCCACACCGGAAATTATGAAACATCTGGCAAACGCGCACGGTAGCCAGGCTGGTGTTTATGGTTCCGTGGTTGTAGAAGGGATCGTCAAGGCCGGCGACGAAGTCATTCTTATTGATGATTGCCATAATGATAGGAATGTATCATTACCAAGGTACTAATTGTCTCACTGTCCTTACTCCTCATCGCCAGCTCTCAACTTGGTGCTAAAGGTTCCAAGGCATCTAAGCCGGCTGTTACCAAAGTTAAAAGCTACAAAAAGAAAAATGGCATAGTCGTATCTCCTCACGATCGCACAGTGCCGAATAAAACTAAAACTGACAATTGGTCGACGCGCGGAAACACCAATCCCGAAACAGGTAAGAACGGAACGAAGGATCCGAAGAAATAAGCCGCATAAAACTACATGTACATACCGCCGTTCACGTCCAGCACGTGGCCAGTGATGTAACTAGCCTCCTCGCTCGCCAAGAACTTCACCGCCGCTGCGATATCCTCCGCCTTCCCAAGACGTTTCAGCGGAATCTGCTCCAGCATCTTTGCCTTCAATTCATCACTCAGCCCCGCCGTCATGTCGGTATCAATGAAACCCGGTGCGATAGCATTTACCGTTATATTCCGGCTGGCAATCTCGCGCGCCAAGGCCTTCGTCAGCCCAATCAACCCCGCCTTCGACGCCACATAATTCGCCTGGCCCGCATTGCCCATTTCACCCACCACCGAGCTGATGTTGATCATCCGGCCCCACCGCTCTTTAATCATGCCCTGCATCACTGCCTGCATTGCCGTAAACGCCCCGGTCAGGTTGGTTTGAATCACCATATCCCAATCCTCCGGCTTCATCCGCAACACCAATCCGTCCTTGGTTATGGCGGCATTATTCACCAAAATGTGGATTGTCCCAAATTCTTTTTGCGCCTCGGTCACAGCAGCCAGAATCGAACTTCTTGAGGACATATCAACTACGACCGCTTTAGCCGTTCCCCCTGCCCCACGCACTTCCGAAGCGACTTCTTCCAGCTTATCGAGCGAGCGGGCAGCCAGCACAACACGGGCTCCGGAGCGTGCTAATCCCAAGGCGCAGGCGCGGCCAATCCCCCGGCTGGCTCCGGTTATCATTGCGGTACGGTTTATCATATTAGTTCCATCATATGGCATATAACGATCTACGCGAATTCATTGCCGCTCTAGAAAAACATGGCGAGCTGAAGCGAATCCCCTTCGAGGTTGACCCTTACCTTGAAATAACGGCCTTTGCCGACCGCAGTGTGAAGAACAACGGCCCAGCGTTGCTATTTGAGAAGGTCAAGGACTCGCAATTCCCGGTGTTGGTCAATTCCATGGCCAGCATCAAGCGGATGGAACTGGCCCTCCAAGTCCCCAATATGGACCAGATTGCCGGGCGTATCACTGACTACCTGCAAATGAAAATGCCGGAAGGTATCATGGGCAAACTGAAAATGTTGCCGATGCTGGCCGAGATGGGCAATTTCTTCCCGAAAATAGTTTCCGGCGGACCATGCAAGGAAGTGGTGCTTCGCGACAATTTCTCGCTGAAGGACATTCCCGTACTTCACTGCTGGCCTGAAGACGGGGGCCCGTTCATCACTCTACCGCTTGTCTTTTCAAAAAATCCCGAAACTGGAAAGCGCAACTGCGGCATGTACCGCATGCAGGTTTATGATGACCGCACCACAGGCATGCACTGGCAAACCCACAAACAGGGGGCCGACCATTACCGCCGTATGCTGAAAGAAGGCAAATCGAAACGGATGGATGTAGCCGTAGCTATCGGCGCCGACCCCGCCGTAATGTACTCCGCTATTCTGCCGCTTCCCCCTGACCTGGATGAAATGATGATCGCCGGATTCCTGCGCGGCAAGCCCGTGGAAATGGTGAAGTGCGAAACGGTGGATATTGAAGTTCCAGCGAATGCCGAATTCGTGCTGGAAGGCTACGTGGAATTGGGCGAACAGCGGACCGAGGGGCCTTTCGGAGATCATACCGGCTTCTACTCGCTGGCCGACGAGTATCCCGTCTTTCACGTCACCTGCATTACGCGGCGGAAGAATCCGGTATACGTCACCACGATTGTCGGCCCGCCTCCGATGGAAGATTTCTACATGGGCAAGTGCATCGAGCGCATTTTTCTGCCGTTGATGCGTTTGAATTTACCGGAAGTACGCGACATTTGTATGCCCGCCGAAGGCATCTTCCATAACCTGATCATCGTTTCAATCCGCAAATCCTATCCGGGGCATGCGCGCAAGGTGATGCACGGCATTTGGGGCACGGGCCAAGCGATGTTTTCCAAGTGCATCGTTGTGGTGGATGAGGATGTCAACATTCAGGATCTGAGCGAAGTTGCATGGAAGGCCCTGAACAACATCGACCCGCAACGCGACATTGAATTCGCGCTTGGCCCCATCGATTCGCTGGACCATGCCAGCCGCCTCGCTAATTTTGGATCGAAGATGGGTATCGACGCCACGCGCAAATGGCCGGCGGAAGGGTTCACTCGCCCGTGGCCGGATGTGATCAAAATGGCCCCGGAGGTGACTAAGCGAGTGGATGAATTGTGGAGGCAAGCTGGATTGAAATAGTGCCTTTGTGCTAATCTAAGGAAACCACACTACCCGTATGGTGCCTTTAGCTCAGTCGGTAGAGCGCTTGATTGTGGTTCAAGAAGTCATGGGTTCAATCCCCATAAGGCACCCCACTCCCCCCCTTAATGAATCTAAATGAAATCGGACTTGCGTATGGAGCTTATTCTTGCTTAAAGTAGAAAGACATGGGTAGCAAAGTTACTCAAGCTCAGTTGACGGAATATCAGGCGATCTCAAACACTTTCTTTGAGATGTCGCGGGAGCTTTCCATGCGAGGTGTTGTTTTTGGGGTTGAGGAAGGACCGCTTCGACTCGACTTCCAAAACGCCGCGCAAGCTGGCGAGTGGTCGGATGCGATGCTGGTTCCTTCGCAATCGAAGCTCACCGATTCCATTAATGAACTGGCAGCGGTTGGCCCCGAGACAAGCTCTTTCCAGTATTTGAAGTTATTGCTGCGTGTTAAGCGAGCGGCGCTTGTTGAATTCCACATTCATTACGGCCATGCCACCAGCGTAAAGGCGTCCAGCATTGTGGAGGCGGCTAAATTTCGCATCAACTTGGAACTGGGTTTGGCTTGGTTAATGCTGAACCAGTGTATCCCGGCTCGGCGGTCTGGAGCGTGGGCCGCGAAGCGGATCGCGAAGCTCCTTGAGTGTTTGTAGGGCGCGCAAGAGGCGGCTGCGGCGGCTTGGGTCGAATGGAAATTGGGTGGTGCGGAAGTCGTCTTTCTTGATGAAGAACCACATGCAAAGTGAAATAATTGTGCCGATTGCGAACGATGGTAAAAGAATTTCACTTGAAATCAAACGAAGATTTGACACTAGAACTATTAGTGAGTCATATCCTGCGAAGATAGCTAAGAAGCTTGCATGCTTTATATACCCACGCGTTGAATCATTTGGTGCAAGTGCGAATGCGACTCGAACAAGGATCATCCAAACGGAAATAGCCGCGTAGGCAATTTGATGAGTCATTAGCATGTTTCTAAGTGAGAGGTTCGACCATGAAACATAAGCCTGTGGCCGAAAGCTGGTTGCAATGGAAAGAGTAATGCCCAACATGGCAAGTACACCAAAAAAGTAAATGTAAAGTTTTCTTTGCCCTGCGTAAAAAGAAGTAGCCCTGAAGTACAATTCTGCAGCTACCACTACTAATAGGCCGACTGCCACGGCTTCGGTTCGAACCCAATTCGAGGCGTAGTCTAATGAATTTAAAGAAGTCGACTGGAGTACCCAAATTTGGCGGGTCGCTTCGAAGAGCAGAAACAGGCACCACGCTGGAAGAGGGATTTTAAGGTAGATAAAGCGCATCGCAACGGATGCGCTAACAATTACTTGGATAACACCGAGTAAGCTCACCGTTACAGTCTATCGCTTAAGCTTTTCGCTCGCCACCTTGGTAACCTTCACTTTTACAATTGGTTGCTTGACACAGTTTGGTGGGCACATCGGTGGAATGATGTAAAAGGCTTCGTCGCCGCCGAAGCCTAGTGTAGAAATCATGCAAACTGCCGCAATGCAAAATAGTGTTTTCATAAGTATCCTCTTTCCTTAAGTCGTGAAAGTTTCACGTCCTAGGCTGAGGATACAGCGATTCCCTAACACGCGGAATCGAGGAAATACCTTATTCATAGGCGGAGAAGGCCTTAGTTCTTAAAAGACCGGAATTAAGCAGGCGCATCGCAACAGATGCGCCCTCGACTACCCGAATAGCAACAGGCGATCAAATTCCGGACTAACGACCCAAATAAGACTTCGTCACCTGCTTCACTTTCACTTTGATCGGCGGCTACTTGACGCAGTTGGGCGGGCACGCTGGGACTACAAACTGATCATCGTCGCCGCCAAATCCTAACGCGGCAACCAGACCACAGACCCGTAACACAGAAAAATGTTCTCATTCAGTCACCTTTATCTCAAATTGGAAGGCGCACCTGCCCCTTCATAAGATTAAGGGAATCAGGATCGGCTGCCACCACCTCCTATCCCACCTAGGATTTTTCCGAGAGAGAACTTTTCCCGTTTTCAAGCACAACCTATCAGACAAGGAGGCTTCTCTTACATGGAAACTTTAGACCTTCGAAAATTTGATCAAGCCTACGCAATTGCTCCCGCTTCGGAAATCTTCGCGCGAGTGCCCGACGGACGCTACCAAGTTGTCGTCGAAAACGTAGAGCTAACGACCACCAAGACCACCAGCAACCCAATGTTCAAATGGAAACTACGCATCTCGGGTCCAAAATACGCGAACAGGCTGCTATGGAAAAATTCGGTGATCACCGAAAACTCCCTCAGCCGCGTCAAGACGGAGCTACGCCTATGCGGCTATGAAACGGACAAACTCTCGCCCGTTGAGGGGAGGTTGGTGGAATTCCAGGGAATTGAACTGGAAGTGACCAAGAAGGGCCGCAACGACGGGCCTGACGATATCTTTTTCGAAAAAAACGTAACGGTTGAAGTGGAGTCGGGCGATGAACTTCCGTTCTAAGTAAACCTTCCGCCGCAACCTGCGTTCGCTACACTAGAGAATTGATCGGAGCCCAGTTCTTCTTAAACCTTTTGCATCGCCGCAATCTGCTCTTTGAGCTGGTGCGCCGCGATTTCGCGCAACGATATGTCGGCTCCGCCGCCGGCTGGCTGTGGGGCTTGATCCAACCGATCGCACAAATCGTCAGTTGGACGTTCGTGTTTCAGTACTGCCTAAAGACGCCAATGCCCGCCAATGGGCTGACCGACAATTACACTCTATTCTTGCTCAGCGGCTACCTGCCATGGATGCTGTTTCAAGAAACAGTCCAACGCGGCACGGGAACGCTTGTCGACAACGCCAACCTCATCACCAAAACCGTCTTCCCGGCGGAGATTCTCCCCATCGCCGTATTCCTATCCTCCCTGATTCACCATGGCATGGCCGTAGGGTTGACCGTAGCGGTGATCGCCATCTTAGACCACCATTTACACCCGCTGGTGCTGCTGCTGCCCGTTTACGCGCTTGTGGTGGGGGTTCTAGCCATCGGCATTGCCTGGGTAACTTCGGCGCTGCAGGTTTACCTCCGCGACACCGCTCAGGCGGTCATGGTTGGCTTAAACTTCATGCTTTGGATGACGCCGATTTTCATCTCCGAAGAACAGGTCCCGGCCAAACTGAGCTTCGTGATCCGATTGAATCCGCTAACCTATTTGGTACGCGCCTACCGTGAAAGGCTTCTCTCGGAAAATTGGCCCCACTTAGGGGATCTTGGTATTGCCTTTAGCTATGCCATTGTGGTCTTCATCCTCGGAGGCTTGTTCTTCCGCCAC